>JBEASE010000083.1:0-6461 GCA_041162625.1 Bacteroidota bacterium
ATGCAAGATTCATCAACTGCTGATCTCATTTTTAATATTCCAACCATAGTAAGTTATATTTCACAATTCATGACGCTATTACCTGGTGACATTATTAGCACTGGAACTCCGGAGGGTGTGGGTATGGGACAAAAACCACATCCTGTTTATTTAAAGACAGGAGATGAAATAAGACTAGGAATTGAAGGTTTGGGTGAACAGCACCAAATTGCAGTTGCTCATGAGAATTGATGCACATCAACATTTTTGGCAATACCAACCTGAAACCCATGGCTGGATCAGTGATGAAATGAGTGTCCTTAGAAAGGATTTTATGCCAGAGGAATTGAAGACAGCATTAGCTGATTTTTCCTTTGATGGTTCTGTCGTGGTGCAGGCAAACGAAACTTATGAAGAGAATGAATTTTTACTTGATATAGCCAATCAACATAGTTATATAAAAGGTATTGTGGGCTGGATCGACCTTCTTGATCCACAGGCTGAAGTAAAAATGGTTGCTCTAAAATCAACTCCAGCAATTGTTGGCTTTAGAACCATCATGCAGGGTTCACCTGATGAAAAATATTTGGGCAATAAACTTTTTCACGAGAATGTAAAACGACTTGCCAAGTTTGATTATACATTCGATTTACTGGTACATAATAACCAACTAGATTCATTGATTCGCTTTACTGACAAGCTAACTGATAATCGATTCATACTTGATCATTTGGGCAAACCTTCTATTAAAAACAAGGAATACAAGGTATGGAAAACGCAAATAAAAGTTCTTGCTGCTAACCCAAATATATATTGCAAACTAAGCGGCATGACTACTGAGGCAGATCTTAAAAACTGGACATACAGCGACATTTATCCATACATGGAAATTGCTGCAGAATATTTCGGCTTGGATAGAATATGTTTTGGATCTGATTGGCCTGTTTGTCTAGCTGCTGGCTCATTTGCTACAACCTATAGTGTGGTTGATGAATTTTGTACTCAATTAAAGCAAGAAGAAAAAGACAAAATCTTTGGCCTAAACACAAAAGAATTTTATAAATTATAGTCGCTTTACAACTCCACATCAATGAACCTCAACTTACAAGACAAAAAAATCATCGTTACTGGCGGAGCTAAAGGCATTGGAAAAGGCATCTGTAAGCTGCTGGCACAAGAAGGGGCAATTCCATTGATCATTGATCGAGATAAAGAAGCTGCAACCACTTTGATTGAGGAAATGGGAAAGGGTGATTTTGCAGCAATTGATTTAATCAACGAACATGCAAGCATATCAGCAATCGAAGCGTTGGCTAAGAAGTATGATAGTATTGATGGACTCGTAAACAATGCTGGTATCAATGATGCTGTTGGTTTAGAAAAAGGCAATCTTGACTTATTTAGACAGTCGCTCGACAAAAATCTCTTACACTATTATACCATTACACAAACAGCACTACCCTATCTTATTAAATCAAAAGGATCAATTGTCAACATTACTTCTAAAGTAGCAGAAACGGGACAAGGAAATACTTCAGGTTATGCCGCTGCCAATGGTGCACGCAATGCATTGACTAGAGAATGGGCTGTAGAATTATTAAAATACGGCATAAGAGTCAATGCTGTTGTTGTAGCAGAATGTTATACCTCTATGTATGAAACTTGGGTCAATTCACTTCATAATCCTACAGAAGTATTAAATAAGATTGTACAAAAAATTCCATTAGAGAAGAGAATGACAACTATTGAAGAAATAGGAAATATGGTGACTTTTCTTTTATCAGATCGTTCTTCGCATACAACGGGTCAATTGATCCATGTTGATGGAGGATATGTGCACCTCGACCGAGCAATTGAATAAAAATGCTTCCATGACAACCAAAAAAACTAACTACCTGCTCCCATTTATTCTTGTTACTACCTTGTTCTTCTTATGGGGAATTGCCAATAACTTGAATGGAATTTTGATTCCACATCTCCGAAAAGCATTATTGCTTTCCAACATGCAATCAACGTTTGTAGATACTGCTGTTTACTTTGCCTATTTCATTGCAGCACTACCTGCAGGTTGGCTTTTACAAAAATTTGGGTACAAGCGCGGAATTATCACTGGCCTGCTTGTATTCAGCTTAGGATGTTTCCTGTTTATTCCAGCTGCCTATTCAAGAACCTATGAAATTTTCCTCACAGGCTTATTTATCATTGGTTGTGGACTAACTATTTTAGAGACAGCAGCAAATCCTTATGCTGCTCAACTCGGCGATGTATCAAGTGCTACAGCAAGATTAAATCTTGCTCAATCTTTCAACGGACTTGCAGTATTCATTGCACCATTAATTGGCACTTTCTTGATACTATCGGGGAAGTCATTTAGTAATGAAGAACTGACTGCGATGAGTGAGACTGCAAGAAATTCCTACTTAGATCAAGAAGCACAATCCGTCATTTTACCTTATGCTTTTCTTGGAGGATTCTTGTTGTGCATAGCCATCATTTTTCTACTTTATAAATTCCCAGAATTCAAACAAGAAAACCAGGAAGAAAAAGGTAATCTCAAAACCGCATTAAAAAATCAACATACCCGCTGGGCAATTGTTGCACAATTTTTTTATGTAGGTGCACAAGTTTGTGTGACTAGCTTTTTTATTCGCGTTGCCATGAGTGGCGGTGGCGCGGATGAAATCACAGCAGGAAAATACCTCAGCGCCTATGGTTTACTCTTTATGCTTGGCAGGTTTCTCGGAAGTGTATTGATGAGATTTATCGACGCTGCAAAACTTTTGACTATTTACTCCCTCATCAGCATTGTCATGTGTACAATAGCAATTTACACTGATGGACAATATGTAGTGTTGGCATTGGGTGGATTAGGATTCTTTATGTCAATTATGTTCCCCACTATTTTTTCATTAGGTATAAAAGGTTTGAAAGAAGAAACAAAAGCAGCATCTTCATTGATTGTAATGTCCATTATAGGCGGTGCAATATTTCCAGTTTTCATGGGCTATATCATTGATCAAAGCAACGATAATATCCAAATAGGCTATATCGTTCCGCTGATTTGCTTCATCATAGTATTCCTATTTGGCTGGAAGGGTCATAAAATAAAATCAACAACATGAAAAGATATTGTTTAGCACTTGATTTAAAAGATGATCCTGAAGTAATCAGGCAATATGATATGTACCACCAAGATGTATGGCCAGAAGTACTTCAAAGCTTGGGGGACTCAGGTATTGAGACGATGCGTATTTACAGAACAGGAAATCGTCTCATCATGCAATTAGAGACAAAGGATAGTTTTTCTTTTGAAGAGAAAGCGAGAATGGATTTAGCTAATCCCAAAGTTCAAGAATGGGAAACCTTGATGAGTAATTTTCAGCAACGTATTCCATGGGCATCTCCTGATACCAAGTGGGTAATTACAGAAGAAGTATTTCATTATTCAAATCCACCCCTACCGCGATAAAGTTTTACAGGTTTATCCAATTGAAGTTCAAGAACGGTCATGTATTTATCTTGAATACCTTGAGGAATATTGATGTATACCAGTCCAGGTACTGGACTCCATGAGATTTTTCCAACTACTTTATGTGAGAGTGGTTTTTCGCTACCGACTACTTTTATAGATTGAATGGCATTATCCAAACCCTTTATCATGATTTCCCCGGCTGTTTGTCCCTGTAAGAACAAATACAACTTAGTAGAATCTTTAGACAAGGTTGTAGGCCCATAAAAATGCCCTTGTGCAATTCCTGGTATTGATCCAAATATGGCCCTTTCATGTTTCTTGTTCCAATTTCCTAGCTCAAGTAATACATTTCGCTGCTCTTCGGGTATTGTACCATCTTCCTTTGGTCCAATATCCAATAATAAATTTCCACCATGACTCACTACATCAGCAAAAAGCGCAATGATTTGTGATGGTAATTTCCAATTGGTATCTCTGTGTTGAAATCCCCAATTATTATTGATAGTCATACACAATTCCCACCAATTGTATTTTGGTCGCGTTACCGGTACATTTTGTTCAGGAGTATCATAATCACCATAGCCCATCAATCGTCCATTGATGATTGCAACAGGATTTTTGGCAAGTAGATTCGCCCTGACCTTCTCACTTTCCCATTCTTCAGCTGTATGTTCCCAGTCGCCATCAAACCAAAAAAGATCTGGTTTAAATTGATCCGCAACTTCATTGAGTTGCGACTGATAGAAGTCCCTGAATTTTTGCCATTTAGCTGGCTGGTCTTTAATTACATAGCGCATACTATCTTTCACGAACGCGGGATAGTCGGGGTGACTCCAATCGATTAATGAAAAATATGCTCCTGCTTTGATATTTTGTTTTCTCAATTCCTGATAGAAAGGTGTTAGTACATCTCTTTTTGCAGGACTGTTCTTTACTATGCTGTAATGATTCTGTTTAGTATTCCAAAGTGCCACCCCATCATGATGTTTGGTAGTGAGCACAGCATATTTAGCCCCAGATGCTTTAATTAGGTTTACCCAATCTGTGGGATTGTATTTTGAAGCTGTGAATCCATTGAGTTGCTTCATGTAGGCCTCCCAAGACATCTTCTTGTTATAAAAAGCCCAACTTTCATCAACGCCATCTACAGCATATATACCCCAGTGAATAAAAATGCCCAATTTTGCATCTTGAAACCAACTCATTTTTGAGGCAATGGATTCAGGATTTATTTTTTGTTGTGCAGATGCAATGAAGCTTGATGAAAAGACTAAAATGTAGAGTATCCATTTAGGGAAGGCAGGCAATCGCATACTAGATGATTTACTTCATCTAATTTATTGATATTTTAATTACTCCTCTCAGTTTTCTCTACAACAACTGTAAGGTCGGCAAAATTGACTTGCAGTGGCATCGCTCCTAAATTAACAATGGCTTTTTTTCCTCTTATCTCAGCCAACAAACCAACTTTATTATTTTGTTTCATTAATACAAGATCTCCCAATTTAGGCTCACCACCTATTTCTCTGTATTTAGAATCAAGTTTTGTTTTTACTTTTTCTTTGACCTGCTTTTCTTTTTGGTTAAAAAGAAGTGCATGTAAATTCTTCATCAACATTTTTTTGTCCTGCTCAGTTGTAGCTCTTCTCCAATCATTAACTGTCTGCTTCAGCTTTCTTTCCATGTCTTTGAGATAGAGTAGCTTGTCTTCCGAAACTTTATTTTGGTGTTTGAGAATCTCCACCTGTTGAGCATGTCTTTCCCTATCAATCTGTTGTGTAAGCGTTTTTCTCAAGGCCTCATTTTCTTTCACCAATTTTTGTAACTCTTTCTCACGATTTTCTAATTTCCTTAAATCTTGCTCTGTTCGGTTGAGGAGTTTATCGAGTGTGAAATGATTTTCATCTACCAATTGCTTTGCCCTATCAATTAAATCTTTAGAAAGTCCGATTCTTTCAGCAATTGCAAATGTGTATGAACTACCAGGCTTACCTACATTAAGTTTGTACATAGGAAGCAAGCTTTTTTCATCAAATGCCATTGCACCATTGATGATTCCTGGCGTTTTACTTGCCATAACTTTTAGGTTCAAGTAATGGGTGGTAACTATACCATATGCATGACGTTTTATCAATTGCTCTAAAAAAACTTCAGCAAATGCACCACCGAGATTAGGGTCACTACCACTTCCCAACTCATCTATAAAGAATAATGTTCTTCCATTAGCATCTTCCATGAAATATTTCATGTTTTTCAGATGTGAGCTATAGGTACTCAATTCAAATTCTATGCTTTGGGTATCCCCAATATGGATCATGAGTTGTTTGTAAATACCAAAAATTGATTCAGGATGAGCTGGGACGAGTAAACCCGACTGTACCATCATCTGCAGGAGTCCAGTCGTTTTTAAACAAACAGTTTTACCACCTGCATTGGGACCAGATATCAATAAAATCCTATTTCTCTCATCTAAAACAAGGTCAAGCGGAATTACTGGTTTATTTAATTTCTTGTTATAGAGTAATAACAAAGGGTGAAAAGCTTTAACCAGTTTAATACCAGAACTATCTACTACTTGAGGAAGATGTGCATCCATTTGCAAAGCCAATTTTGCCTTGGCTCTTATGAAATCAAATTCTCCCAATACTTCCATGTATTGTTTCAACAAGGGACTTTGAACGGATAGTCGAGCTGTTAGTTCTTTCAGAATACGATACTCTTCATCACGCTCATCGTTTTCTAAAGAAAAAATTTCGTTGTTTACTTCAATAGTCTCTTCAGGCTCAATAAAGGATGTTCTTCTCGTATCGCTTTCTCCGTGTAAAATACCTTTCACTATACGCTTGTGTTCAGCATAAACAGCCAATACTCTTCTTCCATTCAGAAACGATTCTTCAATATCAGCTGTGTAGCCTGCTTTTTGCATTTTATTGAGGATCTTCTCAAAAGAACGACGTTGTTCATTTCTTTTTCTATACAAAGCCATTCTAATTCTAGCCAAATCATCAGA
>JBEASE010000150.1:0-3619 GCA_041162625.1 Bacteroidota bacterium
TGTAGCGATAATCAAATCATTTGTCTTTGGGTGAATTTTTAAATCTCTAACCAATGCGTACCAAGGAATATTACTCTTCATCCTGAACCAATCTTGTCCACCATTTACTGAAGCAAATAATCCCATTTCAGTCCCCAAGAATAATAAATTTTTGTTCACCGGATCTTCTATGATTTTATGCGCAAATCCACTAAACTCTTTACTGCTGAATGTCTTCCATGTCTTTCCGCCATCTTCAGATTTTGCAGCATAGGTTTTATGATCACCATACATATGGTTATCGAATGTTGCATATACTAGATCTTTATTAAAATGAGAAGGCTCAATACTGCTCACCCAAGTTTGTGCAGGTATTCCAGTAGCAGCAATATTCATGGATGTATTGGTCCATGTTTTTCCTCCATCAATTGTAACCTGAAGATTTCCATCATCTGTACCTACCCAAACTTTATCCGCATCTAAAGGTGATTCTGCAATGGTAAATATGGTGGTATGGTTTTCAGCTGACTCAAACCTCCGCTATTTTCTTGTTCCTGTTTCTTTTTATCATTGGTTGTTAGATCAGGTGAAATTCTTGTCCAGTTTCTTCCTTGATCTTGAGAACGATAAAGGTATTGAGCACCTGTATAGAGGTTTTTAGGGTTGGCTTTTCCTATAACAATGGCTGTATTCCAGTTCCATCTTAATTTCTCTTCATTATCAGTTTGCAATGGACGAACAC
This sequence comes from Bacteroidota bacterium, assembly GCA_041162625.1. Lineage (GTDB taxonomy): Bacteria > Bacteroidota > Bacteroidia > Chitinophagales > Chitinophagaceae > Pollutibacter. Next base: position 722 of record JBEASE010000150.1, read on the forward strand.
CAACTGATTTTATAGTTTTTAAATCTATACGATTCACATCGCCACCCTGAGATTCTGCATAGGCAATATTTGGATCGGTTGGATCTGGTACTACCCAGAAACCATCACCACCATAAATTGGTTTCCAATCACCATTGCTAACACCACCAGGACCAGATGAGGGGGCCACCCAGCTTCCATTGTCCTGCAGGCCACCAAACAAACGATAAGGTGAACCCATATCATGATCAACATGATAGAATTGTCCAACTGGTAATCCTTGAATGAAAGTCCATGTCAAGCTGGTATAAACACCGCCATCAGTACCTAGATAAAGATGATTGGTATTTGAAGGATTAATCCATAAAGCATGGTGATCGCTGTGTACCCATCCGCCTTCACCACTGGCTTCTGCAAAAGAATAGCCACCATCACTTGAATATGCAAAAGAATAAGCTGGACGATAAACACGTTTTGGATCTTTTGGATCTATAACCAAAGTGCTGAAATAAAATGGTCTTGAAACTACATTAAGAGAAGCACTCTGTGGTTTCCAATTTTCCCCTCCATCTGCTGAAATATACAAGCCAGTTTCTTTTGCTTCTACAATGGCAATGAGGTTATTTGGAGAAGATGGGGCAATCGCTAAAGCAGTTCTCCCAATTGGTTTCGCAGGCAATCCATTGGTTAATTCTTTCCAAGTCACCACCAGAAGAAAAGGAATAAGGTGTTCTTCTGAATTCCCAAGTAGTTGCATAAACTGTATTTGGATTAGAAGGGTCTAGTGAAACATCCGCACAACCAGCTTTATCAGAGATAAATAGAATTTTTTCGAAGGTTTTACCTCCGTCAGTCGACTTGTACAATCCTCTATGTTTGCTATCGCTCCACAATGCACCTGGTGCAGCAACATAGATGGTATTTGAATTGTTGGGATCGATGGCGATTTTAGCAATGTGCTCAGTTGAATCTAAACCTCCAATTTTTTGCCAGTTACTTCCTGCGTCAGTCGATTTGTAAAATCCATCTCCAATAGAAACAGAATTTCTCATGTTGCTTTCGCCAGTTCCTACATAAATTACTTTAGGATTTTTTTGATCGATGGCTAATGCCCCAATGCTCTGGCAATACTTGTCGAAGATGGGCTTAAACGAAGCACCAGCATTGGTTGTTTTCCAAACACCACCACCGGCTGTTCCTACGTAAACTGTTTTTCCATTTTCTGCATTCACTCCTTCAATGGCGGAAATTCTGCCGCTCATGGTACCCGGACCAAGAACACGTGCTTCCAAGGCACCAAATGTGCTGGAATTAATATCTGATTGTGCATTGCTTTTGGTAGATAGTGCCGACAAAAACAAAACAAACACAGCTGTAATTTTTCTCATGTTTACTCAATTTTATTGAAAAAAAAACCCGGTATCAACCGGGTTTTGGTATAACGAAAAAGGATTATTGTGAAACTTTGAAAGTTGCTTCATCAATTGGACCATTGATAACAACTTTTGTAACAGTGATTGGTGCTGGTACAGCACTGTTTTCCATGGTGAATGGCATAACAATACCTTCCGGTAATTTTTGAAAATTACTCATGTTAACAACTGATTCTACTTCTTGACCATTTGCCACTACTTTAGACTTGGTACGAATGATGTAATAGGTTTTAGGATCAAAATAGAAAACAGATTCAGTACCACTTTTTCTAATGATTTTTACTACATGGCATTCGGTTCCATCAACATCTTCTTTTGGAAGTACTTCTAAACTGTGACCTTTTGTTTTATAGTCGATGAATTCACCTTGAAGATCAAGCTGATCCTTACCATATTTTAATTCATCTGCTGTTATAGGCTCAGGCTTGGTTTGGCCGGCCATTGGGCTGAAATTCCATCCGCCATCAGCAGTGATGATAGAATAACCAGTCATTCCCATTACTGTAAATTCTTGTTTAAATGCTTTGTTATGAACAAACGTAATCACAACAGGAATATCCATGCCCTGAACGCTGATGGATGCCTCTTGTTTTACAGAATTTATTTTCTTCCAATTTTCTGCACCGCCAATTGCTTCAATATGCTTGCTGATGATTTCATCAGCAGTCTGCGCGAAACTAGTCGCTGCCATCAAAATTGAAAAAGCAAAAAACGATAAAATTTTGATTTTTTTCATAAAGTTTTATTTATGAGTGCAAGATAATAGTGTTTCAATTCCAACAAATAGGAAACGTGTTAAATTATCGATTTTATCCATGAGCGGTAATCCTGTATCGATGGTTGACATTCAATTCCTTCGTAAATTCAATCCTATGGACCCATTCTTTATTGAAGGAAATCTAATTGATTGTTTAAAAAGAATCATCCAGCCCGTCAAAATGAAAATTGAAGCTGGGAAAATTGTTGCTATTCAGCCAACTGAAAGTTTAAACATCAATCCTTCACTTCCCTATATTTTGCCGGGTTTTGTAGATGCGCACGTACATATCGAAAGCTCGATGCTGGTACCTTCTGAGTTTGCGCGTTTGTTCATGGAACTATAGCAACAGTAAGTGACCCCCATGAAATAGCTAATGTTTGTGGAGTAGAGGGAGTAAGGTTTATGATTGATGATGGTAAAAAAGTCCCTTTTAAATTCAATTTCGGCGCACCTAGCTGTGTTCCCGCTACCATCTTTGAAACTGCAGGTGATGAAGTTAATGCTTCACAAGTGAGAACATTGCTTGAAATGCCTGAAATCAAGTACCTCAGCGAAATGATGAATTTCCCTGGTGCCATACAAGGTGATGAAGAGGTCCTCAAGAAAATAGCAGCTGCCCATGAATTGGGTAAACCTGTAGATGGACATGCTCCTGGTTTAAGCGGCGATGGGTTGGTTCAATATATCAACAGGGGAATTTCAACCGACCATGAATGTTTTACTTTG
>JBEASE010000084.1:0-6308 GCA_041162625.1 Bacteroidota bacterium
GATACGGATATTCCTGAACCTTACCACATCACCATGCCCAAGGAAGCCAATATGCCCCTTAGCATTCATCAAACCAGGATGTTTATTACCATCCATGGTACCATTTTTTGAGGCCTCTTGGATATCCCCATCTAAGATGACTTGTCCGTTTAATATTACTTTTATTTTACTTCCTTTTGCAATAACCGTTTGGGTATTCCATTCTCCAGTTGGCTTCAAATAACCTCTTTTTGCTGGTATTACACCATAAACAGATCCATGATATTGATAGGGCTTTAACTTTTCGTAGATGGGAGATTCGTTATCTAAAATTTGTAATTCCATTCCCTCATAAGCAGCATCACCTTCAGTTGGTGTTCGAATACCCAACCCATTATTAGCACCAGGAGTGAGCTGGAATTCGAAACGGTATTCAAAATCTGAAAACTCATCAGCAGTATAAAGATTTCCTCCACCCAATTCAGGATGCGTTACAATTACGCCATCTTCCAATGCATATCCAATTTTGTTTCCAATCCACTTATCAAGATTAGTGCCATCAAAAAGCATTTCAAATCCCTGTTTTTTTTCTTCATCCGATACCACTGTATTAATGTTAGCTTCTATTGGTCGGATATAAATATTTCTATACGCTACATAAGTACCATGTGCCTGCAATTCGATTTGTTCTCTACCAAAAATAGGAAGTGTTCTATCCCAATAGTTTTCAAGCACCACCTCATCTGTCACCTTAACCCCGTTTAGAAAAACGGTCACCTTATCCCCTTTCATAATGATGTGGAAATTATTCCACTCTCCTATTTTATGATCGGCGACTACAAGTGGTTTACTTTGATTTTTTTGGTTGTTGTATAATCCACCCGAGCCAACCTGTGCACCTGCGTCTCTTCTTGCAGTATCCCAAATTTGGACCTGAGGTGATCCTCTTAGATAAATACCTGCATCTCCATTCGCTGTAATTTTCCAATCAATCAACATTTCAAAATCAGCATACTTTTCTTGGGTACAAAGGTTATCACCATGACCAGTAAACACCAATAGGCCGTTTTCTACAATCCAGTCGTTTTGCATTTTCATATTGGCCTCCGCCTCTGCTTTCAATAATTCTTCAGGCTTCATCTTTGCTCTTGAAATTGGATTACCCACTAAACCTTTCCACCCAGTTAAATCTTTTCCATTAAACAACGATTCCCATCCATTGTCATAAGGCAAAGCTTTTAAACGATTCTTTAAAAGTTTACTAAGGCTTACACTATCGGTACCGCCAATCAATGGCAATGCCTTTTCTAATTGAGCTCTTGGCGCTCTTCCTCTTAAGCTATTATCGCGAATAGCCATCCTTGCCATTATAGAAGCTGCTTGCTTTTGTAAGATTGGATCATCCAAATATTTTGATGTAACCATCAAAGCAGGGAAACTGGTAACCTTTTCCAATTGAGCTAAAATATTTCTCTTCGTAACAGGATCAGTTGCCTGCTCCATTTGATCTTGAATCTTTAAGAGAAATCTTGGATCCTGAAAATTAACCAATCCAATCCTACCCTTTGTTTCCGTCGTTTTATTATCAGGAAGGATAAAACCAAAATGATCTAATGCAGCCTGAATATGCATCTTCATTGGATCTACTGCTTTCGACTGTGCATTTGATAAGGCAGCTCTGGCGGTGGCAGAGTGTATAGCCGTTAGTGCACGAGCTGCTGGTCCAACGTACACAGGATCTGATAAATATTTACTCAAGCCTAAAACCGAATTATCATCACCCAATGCACCCATCTCTTGTATCAAAAAATCCTTAGCATAAAAGGTCTTAACCAATTTCAGTCCGCTCACTAAATTAGCTGAAGCTGAGGTACGAAGAGAGGCACTACTTACTGCATGATGCACGTAAGCATCAATTGTATAAGTGGCTTTAAGCTTCAAAGAATCATCATCTAGCATTTTAAAAACTACTTTCCAATCTTTTGATTGCCACCCCTCCATATTCTTCAGGATAGGCTGAACTGAACTTTGCTGTTGATAAGGGAATGAAGCTAATACTTCGTCTACCTTAGCCTGTTGTGCAAAAATTGAAAAGTAACTGACTGATAAGTATATGAATAAACTGATTGACTTTTTCATGATAGAAGATTATTTAGATGTTCCAGGGCGCACGCATTGCAGGATAGATCAAACGATTGGCTTCGTCATCACCTATGAATACTTGTTGAACCGGATCGAATTTTAAATTTCTACCCAACTGCAGTGCAATTTTTCCCATGTTGATGATGGTACAAGAACGGTGTCCATTTGATTCGTTCAATGCAAATTTTTTCCTGTAACGAACTGATTCAAGGAAGTCGGTTACCTGTGGTTCAGGATCTGGCATCATCGCCAACTTATCTTCAAGATTAGGAATAGTAGATTTAAAACCATTGAATACTTTACCATTTGGACCTTCAATGTATGGCACATTGGGATCCTTGGCTTCACCATCTAAAACTATTTTACATCCATCATCGTAGGTATAAGTGATTCTTCTGAATGTACCGCATGCATCTGGATGTTGCTGTTCAGCATCTACTTCAACTTTAACGGGACTGGTTTCATCTTTGCCTAAAAAATATTGTATAGGATCTAAATAATGTTGCCCCATATCTCCTAAGCCCCCTCCATCATAGTCCCAATAGCCTCTGAATGTTCCATGCACCCTATGTGCATTATAGGATTTGAATGGCGCTGGTCCAAGCCATCTATCATAATCTAAAGTTTCAGGGACAGCTTGTGTTTCTAATTGCGTTTTACCTACCCAATAAAACTTCCAATCAAATCCAGTATGCTTGCTTACCGTAACTGTAAGTGGCCATCCCAACAAACCAGACTCTACTAATTTCTTGATGGGCTTAACCTTCGTTTTCATCCCATAGAAATTATCTTCAAACCTAAACCAAGTATTCAGCCTGAACATTCTTCCGTATTGGTTGACTGCCTCCACTACTCTTTTACCTTCGCCAATGGTTCTGGTCATCGGTTTTTCGCACCAGATATCTTTCCCAGCCTTAGCAGCTTCAATTGCCATTATTCCATGCCAATGAGGAGGAGTGGCAATATGAACAATATCTACCTCAGGAAGTGCAATTAACTCTCTGTGGTCGTGAAAGGTTTTGACTCCACCGCCTAAACTAGCAGCAACTTCATTCAAATGCTTTTTATCTACATCGCATATTGCTACAACCCTTGTTCCAGCATAGGGTATGTGTCCACGTCCCATGCCGCCAACACCAATTATTCCTTTGGTGAGCTGATCACTTGGTGGAATATACCCTCTTCCTAAAACATGTCGCGGTACGATAAAGAAACCGGCTGCAATGGCCGCACTGTTTCGGAGAAAGGATCTCCTACTTTTTTGAGATTGATTAGGCATATGGCAAATCTTGTTAGTTTTAAAGTTAGGCAATAGCAGATGATTTTAGCCTAATTTTAAGGTAGATTTTTAAACACAATTTTATGTTTCGAATCTTTTGTATACTTACATTAATCATGATGTGCTTCACTGTCATTGAAGCACAAACCTTCATTGCGGGAGCATCTCAAAAAAATATTAATCCTGATGCTGATTCGCTTTATTTGGCGGGAGGAAAACCTAATCGTCCATTTATTGACATACACGATTCATTATATGTAAAGGCTGTATATATCAAGAATAACATAAATGATATTACACTACTCACATTCGATTGTATAGGATTACTTTACCCACAACTGATAGAGATAAGAGCAGAAATAAAAAAGAAACTTCCTCAAATAAATGCAGAACATATCGTAATGACTTCTACGCATACCCATGCTGGTCCGGATGTAGTCGGCATTTGGGGTAAAGATTTCATGCATACAGGCGTGAACCAAAAACACATGAAAAAGATAGTCAGTCAAGCAGTTGCTGCTATTCATGAGGCTTACACTAAAAAAGAGAATGCAACTTTAGTTTATGCAACTGGTGAATTTGGAAAGGATTGGGTAAAAAATATTTCGGAACCAGATGAAATTGACAGGTCGGTAAGTGTATTAAAACTACAAAATCAAAAAAATAAAAATATTGCTACATTAACCAATTTTGCCTGTCACCCTACTATAATGGATGATGCTACCACAGCAGCTAGCGCAGACTACCTATGGGGATACTACTCTTATCTAGATAAACAATCTGGTGGTGTCAACTTATTTCTACAAGGAGCCATTGGTGGCTGGATTCAACCAGAAGATGTACCATCTTCTTTTGAAAATGCTGATCGCTATGGATCTTCATTAGCTAAATATGTTTTAGATATTTTAAAAACTGCTCAATCGAATTCATCCCCTTCTATAACATTTGCTTCCAAACAAGTCAATTTTCCGGTAGTCAACCAAAATTTTAAACTGCTATCAAAAGCCGGAGTTATTGAAAGAAATTTTGGCGAAACAGTCGCTTCAGAAATTGCCTTCTTCAATATAGGCGATTGTAGTTTTGCAACACATCCTGGCGAGACAGTCCCTGCAATGAGCTTTGCCTCTAAAAAAATGATGAAGAATAAAGGTGCGAGATTTGTAATGGGCCTATCTCAAGACGCTTTGGGATATATTTTAAAACCAAGCTTCTTCGATCCAAAAAACAATATACCCCACAGTGAATACCTGACCGGCATGAGTATTGGACCAGAGACAATGCAGATCATTCTACAAACTCTGCGTGAATTATCATCTAATTAACAATCTTCTTTTTATTCCATTTTGCTGAAATAAAAAAAAGTAAGAACCCTGAAAGCACTGTAATCAGGCCAAAAATTGAAAATATTTTGAGTAAAATATTTCCAAAATTATCCCGCCCCTCATAATCCATGGTATGCATCATCCATAAAAAATCAAATACCCGCCATTTATTGTTTCTGAATTTTTGAACTGTCCCTAACTCAGTAGCCACGTAAACTGTGGTATTTGTCGGATGTTCAAAAGTGATGGCATAAGCTGGTAATTCCCCTGACCTGTACTCATGATGAGAATGAATTGAATCGACTTTTTCCACTGAAACAACCTTTGCTTCTTCTGCAAAATGTCTTTCCGCCACATCAACTGCTTCTTGCTCTGAAAGAGGAGGTCTCAAATTTCCTGTCTGAGCATCGGCTAGATGATTCATCAATTCTTGATGATCTGTATGCGTACTCATCTCATGCATTGCAGAAATACATCTGATTTGGTAATAAGGCTTACCTAATACATCTATCAATTGAATAGATACCAATGAATCAACTTGATGTACCTTTTTTATAGAATCTAATACAATTGATGGTGAGACAAGTTGAATCGATGAACTCAATAAAGGAACTCGTTTCATTTGAAAATCACCGTGCACTTCATCAATATCATTCCAACTAAAATAAAGACCACCAATGGTCCATAACAAAAATTGTATGCCTAGTAATAATCCTAAATAACGATGTGATTTCCGAATGTAAAAATGCTTACTCTTTGCCATAAACTTCTTTTTCTAAAAATTCATTTAATTCACCATTTGCAAATTGATTGTATTCTTCTAGGCCTTTTTGCATGTTGGCAAAACGACCATGCCCCATTTCAATTGCTTTTCTAATTAGCGGTATGCATCTTACTGTGATTTTTTTTGAATAATATAGTGAAATGCTTTCCCATTTATGATCAATATAAGGATTGCATATGCGATCAAAAACAGCATTACTGAATTGATTAATTAATGCTTCATTAATTAAAGGATCTGCATTTAAGACCAGCTTTATCTCGTCCATAAGTGCTACTACATAAGCCTTAAAATCATCATCCTGCATAGCCTCTCGAACATAAGTAAACCCTAATCGCATAGCATAAGCACAGTTAAAACTATGAGTGGCATTCAACAACCGAAGTTTCAATTCCTTATAGACATACAAGGTATCTACAAGTTTACATCCTAGATTTTCATCACAAAAATTTAATTTATCGCGAATTACATCGCCTTTATCTTCAATTGCCCATAGAGCAAAAGGCTCTGACATGATCATCAAATCATCCTTATAACCTATTTGCTTTTCAGCTTCTATATGCAGTTTGTCTGACAACTTACCTGGCACTATTCTATCTACCAAAGTATTACAGAAATAATTAGCTTGATTTAACCACTCAATAAACTCATTACTCAACTTATTATATTTTGCCAGCCTATTTAAAATATCCAATAATTGATCAGCATTGTTGTCTATAAGCTCAGTTGGTAAAATTATAAGTCCATGCTGCTGATCACCTTTATAAAACACATAACGCTGATAGAGAACAGCTAACAATTTCCC
>JBEASE010000085.1:0-6752 GCA_041162625.1 Bacteroidota bacterium
GAGTGAAGTATTTAACGAAGTTAAACAACTTGTTACCGTATGTTCCACTCCAGTACATGGTGAAATCCCAGTTCTTGTAGTTTGCAGTCAAGTTAAGACCAAGCAACAAAGTTGGGATTGGGCTACCTAGGTAGGTTTCATCGTTGTTATCGATTTTACCATCACCATTCAAATCTTTGAAGCGGAAGCGTCCAACTTTAGCATCACCAGCAGAAGAATACAATACTTTGTTGATGTCTGCTTGAGACTGCCAAAGACCTTCTTGTACATAACCGTAGAACTGAGAAATTGGAAGACCAGCCTTAGTATAAGTGATATCACCAATTCTTGATCCACCTGAGCGGATGAAGGTATTGCTGTTCGCTTCTAACTTATTAAGTACTTCGTTCTTTACAGTAGAACCAGTCAAGTTAACATTGAAGTTAAAATCGCGGTTAACACGCTTAGTGTAACCAACTGCGAAATCAAAACCAGTGTTAGTCATTTGACCGATGTTTTGTGCCTGGCGACCAACTGCACCCAACTCGAGCGGTAGCTCAACGTTGTAAATCATGTCGCGAGTATCACGCTTGTACCACTCTACCATTACGTTCCAGCCACCAGCAAGTGACGCGTCGAAACCGATGTTAGTAACAGCAGTACTTTCCCATTTCAATTTAGGATTACCAGTTGAAGATTGCTCAAAACCAGTACGAGTGCTGTTGTTGGCACCATTGATTGAGTAGTTAGCTGCGTCTACACCAGTAGAGAAATTTGAGTAACCAGGGTAGTCACCACCTACTTCGTTGTTACCAAGAACACCATAAGATGCTCTCAACTTCAAGTCGTTGATGAATGATACATTATCCATGAAGCTCTCTTTAGATAATCTCCAACCTACTGAAGCAGATGGGAAAATACCATACTTGTTCTCGATGAATCTTGAAGAACCATCACGACGAACAGTAGCTGATACTAAATATTTATCATTGTAAGAGTAGTTTGTCTGGAAGAACTGAGACACTACATTGTGCTCACCACGGTAGCTGCTCATTCTGAATGTAGCAGGGTTTACGTTTTGTAACAAACGGTAGTTAAAGTTGTCGAATGCCAACTCAGAACCACTCGCGTTGAAACCTTCGTAGTAAGTCTGCTTAGCCTCATAACCTAAAAGCGCATTTACTTTATGGTCACCAAAGCTCTTCTTGAAGTTCAAAGTAGAGAAAGCTACCCAGTTTCTATTCAAGAAATAAGAATTACCCAAAGAGTTAGGGTTGGTGTTACCTTCAGTTGCTTCATAAGCACGAGTTCCATATCCCTGACCAGGGCCAGAGTTGTAATCAAGACCATATGAAGTTTTCCAAGTCAAGAAATCAGTAAGATCAACTTCACCAAAAACACTTCCAGTGATGCGGAAGCTGTGGCCAAAGTTATTGTCTCTGTTTCTAGTTTGTTGCGCAACAGGATTTGATACGTTTGAGTTAAAGTTCGCTGGAGATGCAAAGTTTCCTTTGATATCATATACAGGAACCAACTGTGGCATACCATAAGTATTGATCAATGGAGAACCTTCGTTAGGGTTTCCAATTGAAGCACGAGTAGTTTGGTAAGCAACGTTCAAGTTCTCACCTACACGGATTCTCTTTCCGATGTTGTAATTGGTGTTTACACGAACCTGGTACCTTTTATAATCGTTACCGAGCATTATACCTTGATGGTCGTATACGTTACCAGAGAAGAAGTAATTACCCTTATCAGAACCACCTGAAGCAGAAACTTGATAGTTCTTCATAGTAGCTGGTCTAAATACTTCTTTGAACCAGTTAGTACCCGCTTTGTTGGTTTGGAGGATAAGGTAGTCACCTACACCACGTCCAACTGGGTCTGTGTTCAAGAAATACTTTGAAGGATCAACCGCTGGGTCACCAGCAAGGAAACCACCCAATCCGCGAACTGCGTAATCAGGAAGAATCCACTTTCCACCCTGGTTGATGTAAATGTTAGAGGTGAAACCAAGGCCCTGACCTGCAGCTAATTTCTGCTGAACCTCAAGGAATTCATTTGGATTTAATGTCTCTGGAATTTTTGAAGGAGAAGAATTACCATAGAATACATCTACAGCCAGCTTAGATGAACCGCTCTTACCTTTCTTAGTGGTAATCACAATTACACCATTCGCAGCACGAGATCCATAAATAGAAGCAGATGCCGCATCCTTCAATACCTGAATTGACTCAATGTCGTTCGGGTTTAAGAAGTTAATGTTTGATTCGTTTTGTACAGGTACTCCATCAATTACATACAACGGCTCGTTGTTGTTGATTGTACCAATACCACGAATACGTACGAAAGCAGAAGAACCTGGATCACCAGAAGTTGACATCTGAACACCTGGAACTTTACCTTGAAGCTGGTCTGCAATATTAGATGCAGCAAACTTGGTCATTTCCTTGGTGTCAACGACAGCAACCGAACCGGTAATGCTTCTGCGTTCCTGTGAACCATAACCAGTAACAACAACCGTTTGCAAAGCACTTGAAGATGCTTGCAACACTACATTGATGACCGACTGTGATCCCACTTTGACATCAGAACCATCGTATCCTACGAAAGATACTTCAAGTGTAGCGTTGTCATTTGGAACATTGATTGAATAAGAACCATCAGCGCCAGTTGAAACGGCAGTAGAAGATCCCTTTACTTTAACAGTGGCGCCAGAAAGCCCTCCACCTGTGTCACCACCAGTAACTTTACCGGTGACTTTTTTCTGTGCAAAGGCAATTGATACCGATAACACCATAAGGAGCATCAGCATACCTGTCTTAGCAGAAAAAGTAAGCACTCTTTTCATGCAATAGTTGTTTTAGTGAATGATTGGGGTTTATAAATAAGAAGTTGTAATAGCATTTAGGCAGTTTTTTACAATCGTTTTGGTTAATAAGTAGTGCATAACCGAAGGGGAAATTAGACAATTTTATTACATTCTTAACAATTTTTTAAAAAATATTTTATGTATTGTGTTTTTTTTACACATTATCTATTTCAATCGTTTGCAGTGATGCAAAGACAAAGATTAACCTACTAACGCTGCATGGTTATTAAAAAAATTTCAAAACGTTCATTTGATACTGTAAAATCTACCCTATTGGTAAAAATTGAGTAAACTGCAATAATAATATGCGAATATGAAAGTGATTTTTTCTTTTTTGTTCTTTTTAATTACTTCGACAGTTTTTAGTCAGGTTAGATCCCTACCAGAATTTCGGTTTTTTAGAATGGATAATGGTGCTGAAGTAACACACAAAAATGTCACACCTGGCAAAAAAACTCTTTTTGTGTTTTTCGATACAGAATGTCCTCACTGCCGTGTGGCCATTACTGAATACAACCACAATCAGGCTAAACTGAACGACATCAATGTTTTTTTAATTACAAGAGATCAGAAGGCCGTAGTCAACAGTTTTTTAAATGAAGTAGGCGCTAAACTACTTACTAAAAAAAATGTAACCGTGTTATCTGATTATCAAAATCAGTTCATTGGTAAATTCCTTCCAAAAAAATTTCCATCAATGTTTTTATTCGGCATCAACAGACAGCTGTTGATTTATACAGACGAGGAGAAGGATATTCCTATTATTCTTGAAAAAATCAAATCTTAAAACAACATAACATGACAACAAGAAGAGAACTCCTTAAGCAAATGGCATGGGTAAGTGCAGGTTCTTTCCTGATGAAGGATGCATTTGCTTTAAATGATGTAAAAAATAAGAAAATTGGTGTTCAACTTTATACGATACGTGATTTCATCAGCAAGGATCCCAAAGGCTCTTTGAAACAAATTGCTGATTTGGGTTTTGGAGAAGTTGAAAACTTTGGATACAACGGCAAGTTTTTTGGAATGGACGCAAATGCATACAAAGGTTTGTTAGGTGATTTAGGAATGACTGCGCCTTCTGGTCACTATATGTATGGAAACATTCTTAACGGCTGGGATAAAGCAGTAGAAGATGCAAAGACAATCGGACAAGACTATATGGTACTTGCCTATTTGTTGCCCCCAGAAAGAAAATCAATTGATGATTATAAAAAAATAGCAGAGAACCTAAACAAAGCTGGCGAAGCATGTAAGAAAGCTGGTATTCAACTTTGCTACCATAATCATGAGTTTGAATTTGAAGCAATGAACGGACAACTTCCATTTGATATTCTTACTAATGAAACTGATGCGGGCTTGTTGAAAATTGAATTGGATTTGTATTGGGCAACTGTAGCGGGACAAGATCCAGTTACACTATTCAAAAAACACAAAGGAAGAGTTGCATTGTGGCATGTGAAGGACATGGATAAGACACCAAAGAAAAATTTTACTGAAGTAGGTAACGGTGTTATTGATTTTACAACCATTTTTAAAAATGCAAAGACTTCAGGAATGAAACACTTCTTCGTTGAACAAGATGTTTGTCCGGGTTCTCCTTTCGATAGTATCAAACAAAGCATTGGCTATATCAAATCCAACCTTACTAAACATCTCTAATTAAAGTAAAACTTAATGATAGTCTTCAACTATATTTTTTCTGCCGTCTTTGTTGTATTTGCGTTATTACAAATCAATGATCCAGATCCTTATGTTTGGATTCCAATCTATGGCGTTGTTGCATTAATTTGTTTTTTCAATGCAAGAAAGAAATACGATCGCTTTTCTCACTTGTGTATCTTAGCATGTTGTATTATCTATGGTATCAATTTGCTGATCAAAAATGATGGGGTTATCTCTTGGTTTAATGATCATGACACAGAAAATCTTTTACAAAGCATGAAAGCTACCAAACCCTGGGTTGAAAATACCAGAGAGTTTGGGGGACTACTGATTATTACAATTGTCACTTCAATTAATATCTTGAAACACAAAAAAGCCGGAGCATAACTCCGGCTTTTATTTTGCAATTACATGACTTGTTAATTTAACAATCGGAAATTAATTACAGCCACATTCTGCGTCTCTTTGCTATTGGTTTTTTCCACTTTCATAACCAAATTGAAGTTTCCTTCAGGAATATTTTGCAATGGCACTTTCACTTTTGTAACCCTTGGATCTGTATCGTGTCCAATTTTTACCTCTCCCAACTTCGCACCATTAACATCATTTACATGCCAACTAATGATAAACGCATGATCGGGAACCGCTTGCATGCCATAATTTAATTCCAGTGCTTTTACATGTTTCAAGCTCACATCATTAAATGTAGCTGAACCACTATTATCACTAAGCACTCCTAATTTCCTACCTCCAAATTCAAAGATACTCATGCGCTCTAGTTTGTTGGCTGCTTCCACACCCAAAACCGGACTCCTTAATGAAAGTACGCCAACACCACTTTGCGGTCTAATGCCAGAACCGCCTTTATCGGTATAGGTTGCAGTAATTTGCATTTGGTTACCATTACCCAAATCTTTTTCTGTAGGAGTAATAGATCCTTTTGCAGGTAAAGAAGGCGCAGCTTTCTTATTCAATCCCAATATCCAATCCACAATCATTTCTGCATCTTCTTTTTTCAAGTCTGGGTGTGCAGACATGGCCACATCACCCCAAACACCGCCACCACCTTTGATAATCTTATTGGTGAGATAAGTTTTTGCTTTGGAATCTTTGGCATATTTATCTGCAACCATTTTATAAGATGGCCCGACTGATTTTTCTGCTTCTTTGTGACAGGCTTTACAATCAAGTGTTGCAGCAAGATTTTTACCTTCCATCGCTGAAGTAATGATCTGATGTCCCATAACTTGTGCACGATCCGGACCAGATAGATAATCCACTTTTACATAAATCGATTTATTATCAATGCCTCCTTTATCAGTGGATCCATCTTCTTTATCCTTAACTGAAACTGTATAAGGAACTGGCACTCCAGGGAAATAGAAAGAACTATTTAAAGGCGACTTCACCGATACTACAGGCTCTTCATTACCAGCATATATTTCAATTACTTCACTATGCGTAACCGCACCTTTGTTGTCCTTAACTTCTACAAATATGCTGTACTCTCCTGCTTTTGTGAAAGTAAAACTGGAATGCGGATTGGCATTCGACTTTACAATGGTCTTTCCGAAATGCCATACATAGGTAAGTGGATCCTTATCAGGATCACTTGAGCCTACGGCACTAGCTTTGACAGTAAACGGAATGGTTCCAGTTCTCTTGTTTACCGAGATAGCAGTTTTAGGTGCTCTGTTTCCACCGTTGTAATCAATTCGTGATAAACCCGCATCGTTGTTTTTTGAGAACCATCCAGTACCATATTCTAATACATAGAGTCGTCCATCCGGACCAACTTCCATATCAATTGCATTGGCAAATTTGATGTTGTTCAAAAATGGTTCCATCTTCTCATAATTACCATCTTTATCTAGACTTACCATTTTCACCCAACCGCGCATCCACTCATAAAAAATAACTTTACCATCATAATAAGATGGATACCTCGTAGCTGCGGGAAACATATCAGAATAATAAATTGGTCCCGCCATTGCATTTCTTCCACCTGTTCCAACTTCAGGAAACTCTTCTGATGGCGTATGGGTAATAAATAAATGCTGGACTAACTGCAGGCAATTCTGTTAATCCTGTATTGTTCTTTGAAAGGTTCATTGGCTTTTTGGAATCAAAGAATTCACCCACTTCACCCGTTTCATAATTGAATTGACGGTATGGATAGTTGTTACCAATAAACATAGGCCATCCAAAGAAACCTGCTTTCTTGGCTTGGTTCAAC
>JBEASE010000029.1:0-21487 GCA_041162625.1 Bacteroidota bacterium
TTTGAAGGACTTCAACCAATTCATGGAAGTCATATCGATAAAGGATACATCTACTTTGCTATGGCTTTCTCCTTTGGTGTAGAAATGTTGAACATGCGTATGAAAAGAAAAACCGCACCCGTGATACTGCGTGAACCGATTACAAAAAAAGAGAATTAATTACCGCATCATTACTGCACCAACAACACCTGCAGTTTCTGTTCTAAGTCGGGTGACACCTAAGCTAACAGGAATAAATGCTTGTGCCAATGCACCCTCAATCTCTTGTGGTGTAAAATCACCTTCAGGACCAATCAACAAGATGGTATCATTGTTGGAGCTTGATAAAAGTTTTTTATCTCCTTCCAAACAATGGGCAATGAACTTACCATTGGGCAATTGTTGATTCATCAATTCACTAAACGAAATGGGTTCGTGTAGAACAGGAAAATGAAACTGTTGTGATTGAAGGCAAGCACTGACAATAATCTGCTCAAATCTTTCTTTTTTATAATGCTGCTTTTCTGTACGTTCACACTTCAAAGGATAAATTTCGGTAATGCCTATTTCAGTCACTTTTTCCAGCATCCACTCAAATCGTGCAGCATTTTTTAATAAGGAGATTCCAAGCATCAATTTTCTTTTCACTACATCATGATCAACAAAGTCATACAACCGAACTGTTAATTGCTTTTTTGATGATGCTAGAATGGTTGCATGTGCTGCAAGCCCTTTACCATTGGTTAGCAACATCTGCTCCCCTTCATTCATACGCAATACAACAGTAGCATGATGCCTAATAGCATCATCCAAATCTACAACACCCTGAGTATTGCTAAGCGCTGAAAAGTAAAACAAGGGAATTGAATTCATCCAAATCAGTTAAAAACTAAAAAGGAGTATCCTCCACGTCATCGCCAAGATTATCATTCATGCGACTACCCTTTTGAATAAACAACTTAGCTCCATCATTATCATCTACTGGCCTCCAACTTCCACCTTGAGGGAGAGGATTTCCAAATCCACCAAGCTGCTCTTGTTCTTCAAATTTCTGTATATACAATTTGGCCTTTAGTTTGATGTTTTCCAAGGAACCATTTCTGTGCTTGGCAATTTTCACATATACATCTCCTTTGGTATCCTCACCTTGTTCATTGGTGGTGATATCATAATAATCTGGTCGGTATAAGAACATTACCATATCCGCATCTTGTTCGATTGCACCTGATTCACGTAAATCGGATAGCTGTGGAACTTTCTGACTTTCTTTACGCTTTTCCACTTCACGACTCAACTGACTGAGTGCAATTATAGGTACTTGCAATTCTTTTGCCAATTGCTTGAGGTTTCTTGAAATCGTACTGATCTCTTGCTCACGATTTGAATTTCTATTTTCAGAGGATCCACTCATCAATTGTAAATAGTCGATGATAATTAATCCAACATTATGCAAACTTTTTAATCTTCTACATTTCGCTCTCAATTCAAAAATGTTCAACGCAGCAGAATCATCTACAAACAACTTTGCATTGGTAAGTGGTTCAATACCTTTTTTATACAGTTGTTTCATCTCATGGTCTTCCATTCTTCCTCTTGAAATTTTCTCCAACCATATTTCACTTTCTGCTGAGAGTATGCGCTGAACGAGCTGACTGGTACTCATCTCCAAACTGAAGAAGGCAACTGCAGTAGGTTTAGTTGGATGCATTGCCGCATTTCTTGCGAGGTTTAATGCAAAGGCGGTCTTACCTACAGAAGGACGGGCAGCTAGGATAATAAGATCAGATTTCTGCCAACCATAAGTTGTTTTATCCAAAGTAGGGAAGCCAGAAGGCACTCCTGTAATGTCTTCATTTCTTGCACGCATTTCATCAATCCTGTTCAAGGCATCCATTACCCCTTTACCAAGCGTATCAAATTCTTTTTTCAATTGGTCGTTAGCAATCGAAAAAAGCTTTTGCTCTGCAGTATCTAATAAATCAAATACATCAGTAGTATCATCATAGGCGTCAGTAATAATTTCACTGCTGATGCGAATCAATTCTCTTTGAATGAATTTTTCTTGAACAATACGGGCATGCGCTTCAATATTTGCAGCTGAAACCACCGAGTTGGTGAGTTTAGATATGTAATAAGGACCGCCAACTGCTTCCAGCATTTCCATCGTCTTCAATTCTTCAACAACAGTAAGCAAATCGATTGGTTTGCTTTCAAGATTGAGCCTCACTACTGCTCTAAAAATATGCTGATGGGCCTCTACATAGAAACATTCTGGCTTGAGGATATTACCCACAATATCAAATGCACCGCGTTCCAACATCACAGCACCTAAAACCGCTTCTTCCAATTCTCTAGATTGCGGAGGTACTTTGCCATAGGCCAATGTATTGAAATCAGAGGTCGTTTTTCTCCTATTTCGTCTGTCACGGTTCAAATTCGTATCCATATCGCGAATATAACGAGCTTGTGTGAAGGTTGACTTGTTTTAAAAGAACATTAATAAGAACAGGTTATTGACAGGTATATCCACAGGAAAACCAGGCTTATTGACATCATCTTGATAGAAACCCACATTTTTAGGCAAAGGCTAATTACTATATTTGCAGCATGACAATTTCGTACAAATGGCTCATGGATTATTTCCAAACGCCTATTCCCCACGATAAACTCAGTCTGATTTTGAATTCAATCGGATTGGAAGTTGAGAGTTATGATGCTTATCAAGAAATCAAAGGTGGTTTAAAGGGTTTGGTGACTGGTGAAGTACTTACAGTTGAAAAACATCCGAATGCCGATAGGTTATCGGTGACTACTGTATATATAGGTAGTGAAGCTCCTCTTCAAATTGTTTGTGGGGCTCCTAATGTGGCAGTCGGACAAAAAGTAATAGTTGCACCAGTTGGCTGTACCATATTTCCTACAGTAGGCGGACCCATAACCATGAAAGCCGCAAAAATAAGAGGAGTGGAAAGTATGGGAATGATTTGTGCTGAAGATGAAATTGGACTAGGTACAGATCACAATGGCATTAAAATATTACCAGCAGATACAACAGTTGGATTAGCAGTAGCAGATTTATTTGAGCCATACGATGACCATATTATCTCTATTGGTTTAACCCCTAATAGAAGCGACGCGATGAGTCACCTTGGTGTTGCAAGAGATGTCTGCAATTGGTTAAACCACCATGAAGCCACCAACATCAAGCCAATCATTACATTAAAAAGTCATGTTGCACCTAGCTCAACACCATGCCCAATTGATGTGGTGATTGAGAACACAAATGATTGTCAACGTTATGCTGGAGCCTATATCCAACAGGTAGAAATTAAAGCAGCACCAAAGTGGATGCAGCAAAGATTGAAGGCCATTGGACAACGACCGATTAATAATATTGTAGATATCACCAATTATATATTACACGATACCGGTCAGCCTTTGCATGCATTTGATGCAGGTCAAATCAAAGGCAATACTGTTAGAATAAAAAATCTTGCAGAAGGCACTCCTTTCATTTCTTTAGATGAAAAAGAGCGTAAATTATCTGCTCACGATCTTATGATTTGCGATGGAGATAGTAATCCCATGTGTATGGGTGGAATATTTGGAGGATTAAATAGTGGTGTAAGTAACAATACTAAAAATATATTTCTTGAGAGCGCTTGGTTTCATCCAGTAGCGATCAGAAAAAGTTCTTTCAAGCATCACCTGAGAACAGATGCTGCCATGCACTTTGAAAAAAGTGTAGATATTGGACAAACGCTTGATGTTCTAGCAAAAGCTGCATCACTCATATGTGAATTTGGAGGCGGTAAAATTGAACATGCCTTCAGAGATGTATACCCCAACCCTTCGCAACAGCCGGAAATAACCTTGTACTATAGCTACTTGCATAAAATGAGTGGCAAATCGTATCCCAAAGAACAAGTGAAGGGTATCTTGCAAGGAATGCAATTTGTTATTCTAGAAGAAACAACTGATGGCATCAAAGTACAGGTTCCCACCTACAAAACAGATATTAAAATACCAGCTGATTTAGTTGAAGAGATCATGAGAATTGATGGATTCGATAATATCATTATTCCATCAAGCATCAGTATCACTCCTGCAGTTTCATCGGGTAGTCGTGATTACCCATTGAGAGAAAAAATTTCAGGCGTATTATGTGGTATGGGTTTCAATGAAATGCTTAACAACTCCATCACCAATAGTGCCAATTACAGTGAAGAAGAATTGAAGATTTCAGTGAAAATGCTCAACAACCTCAGTTCTGAACTGGACATGTTGCGACTAACCATGATGGAAACAGGCTTGCAAACCATGGCTAGAAACCTCAACCATAGGAATGACAATTTATTGTTGTTTGAATTTGGTAAAACCTATACCAAGAACAACAAACAATATGCTGAAGAAGACCACCTGGCATTGTTCAGTGCAGGTAAGGTGACTGAAACATCTTGGAACAAACCAGAACAGCAAGCCGACCTATATTTTTTGAAAGGTGTAGTTCATGCTTTGCAAATTCAATCCGCTATTCCATCGATAGAATACAAAGTTGAAGAAAGAAACAGATTTGAATATTGTATCAATGGTTATGCAGCAAAACAATTGTTAGTATCAATTGGTACACCTTCTGCAGAGATGCTTAACAAGTTCGATATCAGAGTACCCGTATGGTTGGCTGATATTCATTGGCAAAACTGGTTGGCTGCAGGAAATACTGGTGCCATTCGCTACAGAGAGATTTCTAGATTTCCAATTGTGCAAAGAGACCTTTCATTTGTTGCTAATAATGATGTAACTTTCGATGACATTGACCGTTTGTTGGGCGGTTTATCCATCAAACAATTAAAAAGCTACCGATTATTTGATATTTTCAAAAGTGAGAAACTTGGTAAGAACAAACAGTCAATGGCCATGAACTTTACACTTCTAGATGAAGAGAAAACAATGAAAGATGAAGAGGTTGATAAAATCATGGGTAAGATAACAAAGGGAATAGAAGAAACCTTAAAAGCCGAGATTAGAAAATAACATGAGTTCCGGCATAGAACAAATAAGTAGAATAGAAGAAAAGCTGAACAGGCTATTGTCTGAACACCAACAACTGTTGCGCGAAAACCAAAAATTACGCAGCGAACAAGCCGTGCAAATTGAAACACAAAAACAACTGAAAGCTAAAATTGATGAGCTTGAACTTAAAGTTGCCTTATTGCAGTCAACTGAGTCAACAGCATCTAAAACTTCAAGGGCTGCTTTAGAAAAGAAAATCAATGCCTACGTGAAAGAAATTGACAAGTGTATAGCCGTACTAGGTAATCAGGCTTAAATGCGTTTGACAGTTTTCACTTTTGCAGTGTCCTTACCTTGGGAACATTCCACAGTGTATACCCCATAAGGCAAGTGATCTAGTCCCTCCCAATCAATTAAACTATTGCCATTACTGATCTTTTTTTCAGTTTTACAGCAAATTTCACCATCTTCACTCTTGAGTACTACATGCAGAAGGCCCTGGGCGGTTTCTTCTAACTCAATTGTGAGTTTATCGATGAAACTAAACGTTTTTGTTTTTACCTGCATGGCATTAGTTTTTTGTGTAGTAGTATTGGATAACTTGAAAATAGTGAATAATCTGTTAATAAACCATAAAAAACCTAAAAAATGTCAAATACAATCGCAATTAATTTGATTTTAGGTGATCGTACCTACAGAATTAAGATTGAAAATACGGACGAAGAAAAGGTGAGGGAGAAGGCTAAAAAGCTCAATGACCAGCTGATACAATTCAAAAAACAATATGCAGGAAAGGATATGCAAGATTACCTGGCCATGGTCTTGCTTTCTTACGTGTTAGATCAAAAAACGGAAGAAAAAGATGGTAAACTTCCTGAAATCGGACCCATTTTCGACCGAATTGAGTCGCTTTTAGACAAATCTCTTTCCGGAGAATAGCGCAAATTAACAAGCCCATGGTGTTTTTTTCTTTAACTTCGTAGCACTTGTCCATAGAAATTTTTTCGAAGGGATTGAAATGAAAATGAAAAAAACAAAAACACATGGAATCGCAACTCATTATACCCATCATAATTGGTATCGCAGCCACATTGGTTGGCCTCGGACTGGGTAAACTACTCTTTTCAAAAAACTCAGCAGCAAAACTAGAAGAAGCCCAAAAACAAGCTGAACAGATCCTTAATGACGCACAATTCAAGTCAGAAAATCTCAAAAAAGAGAAACTACTTGAGGCAAAAGAAAAATTCGTTCAGTTAAAGTCTGACCACGACAAAGAAGTTTTTGAAAAAAACAGAAAAATTGTCGACGCCGAAAACAGAATTAAACAGAAAGAACAGCAAATCAACCAGAAGACAGAAACCCTTGATAAGCAGGTTAAAGAAAACGAAAGTATCAAGGAACACCTGAACAGGCAAATTGAGGTCATCAACCAAAAAAGAAATGAACTCGAAAAGCACCAGGAAGAACACATTAGAAAACTGGAAAAAATTGGAGGCCTTAGTGCAGAAGATGCAAAAGCTCAATTGATTGAAAGCTTGAAACAAGAGGCTCAAACAAAAGCGCTTTCACTTCAACAGGAGATCATCGAAGATGCTCGCCAGAAAGCTAACAAAGAGGCTAGAAAAATAATCATCCAAAGCATCCAAAGAACGGCTGCAGAGCAGACCATTGAAAATACAGTAACAGTATTCCAATTAGAGAGTGATGAAATCAAAGGTCAGATCATTGGAAGAGAAGGTAGAAATATCCGCGCAATTGAAGCTGCAACTGGGGTTGACCTTGTTGTAGATGATACTCCGGAAGCAATTGTACTATCCTCATTTGATCCTTTAAGAAGAGAGATTGCCCGCTTAGCCCTACAACGCTTGGTGAGTGATGGAAGAATCCACCCTGCTAGAATTGAAGAGGTGGTTGAAAAAACCCGCAAGCAATTAGAGGAACAGGTGATGGAGATCGGTGAAAGAACCATCATTGAACTTGGTATACATGGACTCCACAAAGAATTGGTAAGGGTTGTAGGTAAGATGAGATTCAGATCCTCCTACGGTCAAAACCTATTGATGCATAGCCGTGAGGTAGCCAACCTATGTGGCATCATGGCAGCAGAATTGGGTATGAACCCTAAACTTGCCAAGAGAGCGGGCCTATTGCACGATATCGGTAAGGTTCCTGATGAGGAAACAGAATTGAGCCATGCCTTACTTGGAGGAAAACTCGCAGAAAAATATGGTGAAAATCCTGCAGTTGTCAATGCTATTGCCGCCCACCACGATGAAACTGAGATGCAGTACGTAATCTCTCCTATTATTCAAGCTTGTGATGCCATTAGCGGTGCAAGACCTGGAGCAAGAAGGGAAATCATGCAGCAATACATCCAGAGAATCAAAGACCTTGAGAACTTGGCCTTGACCTACAATGGCGTTGAAAAAGCCTACGCTATACAAGCCGGAAGGGAACTCAGGGTGATTGTTGAAGCCGACAAAGTCACCGATAGTGACAGTGAAAAGCTCAGCTTTGAGATGGCACAAAAAATACAGACAGAAATGACTTACCCTGGTCAGATTAAAGTGACCGTAATCAGGGAAAAAAGGACTGTCAACGTAGCAAGATAAAGCATTCATAATCAGTTAAAAACAACAAAATACCTTTCTGCTGCTGATTATGCTTCAAAAGATTTTGTGAGAAACACAAATTTGCTTACTTTTGCTGCCCTAATTTAACGTTATGAACCAAGCAATCGCATTTGTACACGAGCAGTTGACACAAGTCAAGGATTTTCCAAATTTCAAGGCTGGTGACAATGTAACCGTCAATTATAAAATTATTGAAGGAAACAAGGAGAGAATCCAGAGTTTCAAAGGCGATGTTGTAAAACGTCAGGGGCAAGGAAGCACTGCAACTTTCACCGTAAGAAAAATTTCTGATGGTGTAGGTGTAGAAAGAACCTTTCCTGTTGCTTCACCAAACATTGATTCAATTGTATTGAACAAAGCTGGTAAAGTACGCAAGGCTAAATTGTTCTACCTCAGAGAGAGAAGCGGTAAGAGCGCAAGAATCAAGGAAAAAAGAATGAAATAATTCTTTCCAAAATATGTAAATCCCGCCCCGGCGGGATTTTTTTATGCCATTACGGTATGGGAAAAAAATTGTAGATTTGTTATCTATCAAAAATTCAAGTTATGTTATCCAATAGCGCGTTTTTGCTTGCGATGCCGGGTGGTTCTGAATGGATCTTCATTATAATCGCAGTATTGATCCTTTTCGGTGGCCGTAAAATACCTGAATTCATGCGTGGTCTTGGAAAGGGAATTCGTGAATTCAACGATGCCAAGTCAAATGTGAAAAAGGAAATCGAGGACGGCATGAATGAAAAAGACAAGCCAAAAGAGGCTTGATTTTATACCAGTTAATTCACCTTGTACAGCCATCTCTCAATATCGGATCTCCGAAGCAAATTAGCATGTGGTGAACTTACCTGTTCTGAGGTTGTATCATCTTATTTATCTACCATTGATCAGCAGTCACATCTAAATGCATTTGTAGAAGTATTTGCCAATGAAGCCATTGAAAGGGCTAAGCAACTTGATCAAAAATTAAGCAACCCTTCTTCGTGGGGTATGTGCTATGGTGTAGTTATAGGGATCAAAGATGTTTTATGCTTCAAAGATCATCACGTCGGCGCAAGTTCTGCTATCTTAAGTAACTACACAGCAATCTACAACGCAACCGCTGTTCAAAGACTATTGGATGAAGATGCCATCATCATAGGCAATTTGAATTGCGATGAATTTGCAATGGGTTCTTCGAATGAACATTCTGTGCATGGTAAAGTTTTAAATGCTATAGATAATACAAGGGTTCCAGGTGGATCTTCAGGAGGATCTGCAGTAGCTGTGCAGGCCAAGATGTGCATGGTAAGTCTCGGTTCAGATACAGGTGGTTCTGTGCGACAACCAGCTGATTTTTGTGGTATTGTTGGACTTAAACCTAGCTATGGCAGAATCTCTAGATACGGCCTTATCGCTTATGCATCTTCATTTGATCAAATTGGAATTTTTGCCAACACAGTTGCAGATGCTGCAGTGATATTACAAACCATAGCCGGACCAGATGAATATGATAGCACTTGTTCTGCTTCAAAAGTTCCCGCCTATTCAACCAACCTTGATATAAAGAAGTCATATAAAATTGCCTACTTCCCTCAAGCACTCGACCACCCTTCTTTGGATCCATTAATCAAAGCAGCAATTGAAGAACAACTAAATAAACTTAAAGCTGAAGGTCATTCCGTTACTCCTGTTGATTTTGAGTACCTCGACTACATTGTACCGGCTTATTATATTCTAACAACAGCCGAAGCTTCGTCTAATCTTTCAAGATATGATGGCATCAAATTTGGATACAGAACAAAAAAAGAGGTAAGCGACTTAAATGAATTGTATATGCGGTCAAGATCCGAGGGATTTGGGAAAGAAGTGAAAAAAAGAATCATGCTAGGCACCTTTGTACTAAGTACTGGCTATTATGATGCTTACTATGCCAAAGCACAACAAGTCAGGAGATTGATTTCGGATAAAACCAATGCTATTTTTGATCAATTCGATTTTCTTGTTATGCCAACAACACCTTCAACTGCTTTCAAGTTTGGAGAAAAGAGCAATGACGCTGTTGAAATGTTCTTGGGTGATCTTTATACTGTATATGCCAACCTCGCAGGTATCGCTGGGATATCACTTCCACTCTTCAAACACCCAAATGGAATGCCATTTGGTATGCAAATCATGGCTAACAGCATGGACGAACAAAACTTGTTGGCATTTTCTTCCTACTGCTTATCCAATAAATAAAATGTAATAGAGACACGATTTAGAAATCGTCATCGTCATCGAATCCGCCGCCACCAGCGTCATCAAAATACAAATCCTTAAACTCATCATCCACTGAAAAATCATCATCATCTGAAGACTTTTTACCACCAGATTTTTTATTTTTTGATTTAGGGATATCAAATTCTTCAAAGTCAGGATCCCAGTTGTCGTCCTCCTCATCAGATTTTTCCCAATCATCTTCAAAATCTTCCCCGTCTTCATCATCTTCATCCTTAGATGCTTTGGTAGATTTTTTTGCGGGCAACTCATCATCTAAGTCATCCTCTTCGTCTTCATTTTTTTTCTTAGACTTTGCTGAAGATTTTACAGGCTTTGATGATGCTTCACTTTCATCAGGCTTCTTTGTAACCTTCTTTTCTTTTGCTGACTTTGCCATATCAAAAGGAAATTTTTTCAGTGTAAAATTTCTGAGACTTTTTTATATCACCAAATATTTGAAAATATTTTTTTCAAATATTTCTTCTTATGCTTTTACAATCTGGTCACGTTCTGGTCCGTTCGAAATATAACTGACTTTAACCCCCAAGTAATTATTGATAAAATCAATATATTCTTTCATGGCCTTGGGAAGCTCATTGTGAGATTTCATTTTCGTAACATCGGTTTTCCATCCTGCAAATTGTTGGTATTGCGGCTCAATGGGTACCTTATTCATTTGATATGGAACGCCACGCTGCTCTTTTCCATTCACCATGTAACTTGTGCACACAGAAAGCTCTTCAAATGCATCAAGTACATCTGCTTTGGTCATTACAACTTGTGTAACACCATTGATCATACAAGCAAAATCTAGTGCTACTAAATCGATCCAGCCGCATCTTCTTGGCCTTCCTGTGGTAGCGCCAAACTCGTTTCCTATCTTTCTCAAACGCTCCCCTGTTTCATCATGCAGTTCAGTAGGGAAAGGTCCGCTGCCTACCCTTGTACAATAGGCCTTGGTTACACCAATAACTTCTTTGATTTTCTGAGGTGCAATACCCAAGCCTGTACAAACACCAGCAGAAATAGTATTAGAAGACGTTACAAATGGAAAGGTACCGAAATCAACATCTAACATGCTACCTTGAGCACCTTCAGCCAACACTTTTTTGCCTTCGCGTATTTTCTCATTGATGTAATACTCACCATTCACAATTTTAAGCGATTTCATGAATTCAATTGCTTCGAAAAACTCTTCTTCCCACTCAGCTATATCTTCATTGAAGCCAAATGAATCTAGCATGCGCTGATGCTTCATGCGTAGCTTAATATATTGTGTTGTAAAATTTTTATCGAGTAAATCACCTACCCTCAAACCGTTTCGACCTGTTTTATCCATGTAAGCGGGACCAATTCCCTTGAGTGTTGAACCAATTTTTTCATTGCCTTTGGAAATCTCAGAAGCTTTGTCCAATGCACGATGTGTTGGAAGTATAAGATGGGTCCTTTCTGATATGTATAAGTTTTTTCTTCCATCAATACCAAATGCTGCAACCTTATCATATTCTTTCTTCAAAGTGACAGCATCAAGCACCACACCACTTCCAATAAGATTTAATTTGTTCTCATGAAAAATACCAGAGGGTATCTGGTGAAGAACAACTTTTTGTCCGTTGATGTACAATGTGTGTCCAGCATTGGGACCACCCTGAAAGCGAGCAATGATATCATACTGAGGGGCAAAATAATCTACAATTTTACCCTTGCCTTCATCTCCCCATTGTAAACCAAGTAATACATCAACCATAAAATCAATTAAATGATAAGCCGCAAATTTAATTGAATGATGCAACAAGGAGAAAAATAAATATCCCCTTATCCTTCCACGTCATAACGCTGCACAGTTTGAATTCCGGAAAGGCTGCGCAGCTTATTTAACAGATGGTCTAATTCATCTTTATCGTGTACAAAGAGCTTGATATTTCCTTCAAAAATGCCCTCTTTTGCTTCAACTGTGATAGCATTGATATTGATCTTCAAATCTCCGGAGATAAGATTGGTGATTTTATGGATAACACCTACGTCGTCAAGACCAGTTATTTTCAAACCCGTTAGGAAAGAAATTTCCTTGTTTTTTGCCCATTTGGTCTTCACAACGCGGTGGCCATGACTTGAGAGGAGCCGCATTGCATTAGGACAATTGGTTCGGTGAATAATAAGCCCCTTTCCTGTGGTTACAAATCCAAATACATCATCCCCTGGAATTGGCTTGCAACAATTTCCGAGGGTATACATGATTTTGTCGCTTTTCTCCCCAAATATGACCAGCTCCGCATCTTTCTTGTCATCTCCCTTTCCTGCTCCAGCAGTTTTTTCAACTTCAAGCTTTTTAATTTTTATCAATTCAAGTCGATCACCTTTTAACTCAAATTCATTCAGTTCTTTGAGATCAAGTTGTTTGATAGCCAGCTGATAAAAAAGATCTAGTGGTGAAGGCAATTTGTAAAAAGCAACCAGCTCATCGATGTTTTGTTGAGAAAATGAAGCACCAAAAGCATTTAGCTTTTTTTCAGCGATATACTTTCCATCTTCTGCAATCTTTCTTTTCTCTTCCTTCAGCGCATCTTTTATTCTGTTTTTGGCCTTGGCAGTTACGACTGCAGAAAGCCAATCTTCAGTGGGCCTCTGTTTATTAGAAGTGATGATCTCAATTTGATCTCCACTTTTCAATTTATGTCCAATTGGCACTAATTTATGGTTCACTTTTGCACCAATACATTTAGAACCGATAGCGGAGTGAATACCAAATGCAAAATCAAGTGCTGTTGAACCTATAGGAAACATTCTTACATCACCCTTGGGTGTATAAACATAAATTTCTTCAGCAAGAAAGGAGGTTTTAAAATCTTGTAAAAAATCTATCGAACTAATATCCTCACCTCCTAATGCCTCTCGTATTTGTGTAAACCATTTATCAAACCTGTCTTCATCAGCTCCCCCCTCTTTGTACTTCCAGTGCGCTGCAAGTCCTTTCTCAGCAATTTCATTCATCCTTCTTGAACGAATTTGCACTTCAACCCACTTACCCTGCGGACCCATTACTGTTGTATGCAAAGCTTCGTAACCATTGGCCTTGGGATTACTCAACCAATCTCGCATCCTTTCAGGAGCAGGGTTATACATGTCAGAAACTATAGAATAGATCTTCCAACAGGTCTCTTTTTCTTGCTCAAATGCTGCATCTACGATAATGCGAATCGCGAAGAGATCATACACTTCTTCAAACTCCACATTCTTCTTCTTCATTTTATTCCAGATAGAATGTATAGACTTAGGGCGTCCATAGATTTCATATTTGAAATCAGCCTTATCCAATTTTTCCTTCACAGGCTTGATGAACTCATTGATGTATCGTGATCTTTCCCTTTTGGTCTCAGCAAGTTTTTTTGCGATTTGTTTGTACGTGTCTGGCTCGAGGTATTTCATGGCCAGATCTTCCATTTCCGTTTTAAGGTTGTACAAACCCATTCGGTGAGCAAGAGGGGCATATACGTAAACAGTCTCAGAGGAAGTTTTCAACTGTTTTTCTCGCTTCATACTATCAAGGGTTCTCATGTTATGAAGCCTATCGGCTAGTTTGATGAGAATCACCCTAGGATCATCTGTAAGCGTTAATAGAATTTTCTTAAAGTTTTCAGCTTGCTGGGTAGTATTGTTATCAACTACTGTTGCTATTTTGGTTAGTCCGTCAATTATTTTAGCCATTTCTAACCCAAACTCCTCTTGGATATCCTCCAACGTAAGGTCTGTATCCTCCACAGTATCATGCAACAATGCGCAGATGGTAGATCTTACACCCAATCCAATTTCTTCAACACAAATCATGGCTACAGCCAGCGGATGAAATATATAGGGTTCCCCGGTTTTTCGGCGCATGGTTTTATGCGCATTTACAGCCAATTCAAAGGCACGTCTTACCAATTCTTTGTCGCCTGTCTTCAATTTAGGCTTTAAAGCACGTAGCAGTGCCCTATACCGTCTAACAATTTCCTTTTTTTCCTGCTCTTCTGTCAGGTTATAAGGTTGCAACACCATATCTTTTTCCAAACTTTCCATCAACTCAAATTTACTGAAAAAGGAAATGATTGCCTTTTTTTCAATGGAAACTGCTACATTTGCATCCCACTTCGAAAAGAGCCGCTGTTTAAAAAAACAGTTTTGCGGGTGTGGTGAAATTGGTAGACACGCCAGACTTAGGATCTGGTGCCGCGAGGCTTGGGGGTTCGAGTCCCTCCACCCGCACACTGCTCTTTTCTCAATCAAATTAGTATGGCACAGATTACAAGAGAGCAATTGGCTCCACTTCACGAAAAAATTACAGTTAACGTTTCTCCCTCAGATTACAATACAGCGTATGAAGCATCCTTGAAAAAGTATGCAAAATCAGCTAATATTCCAGGTTTCAGAAAAGGTATGGTTCCAGCTGGTATTGTAAAAAAGATGTATGGTGCATCTATCTTCACTGAAGAAGTGCTTCGTTCAATTGAGACTCAATTGATGACCTATCTCCAAAAAGAAAACATTTCTTATTTGGGCCAACCACTTCCTGAAGACAGCAACGATCCTGCAATGTTCAATCATAACGAACCAAAGGATTATGCCTTCTCATTCGAAATTGGCTTGAAGCCTGAGTTCAGTATTCCTGATTTGGCTAAAGCAAAAACTACTTTACATGTGGTTGAAGCTACAGATGAAATGGTAAATGAAGAAATTGACAGGATTCAGCGTCGTCTAGGAAAAATGACTGAACCAGAAACGGTTACAAATGAAGAAGATGTTCTAAATGTATCATTTCAGAAATCTGATGCAAAAGGTACTGTGGAAGAAGGTGCAGATAAAAAAGACAATTCCTTATTGCTTAAATATTTTTCTGAAGGGTTTAGAAAGAATTTATTAGGAAAGAAAAAAGAAGAATCTGTTGTCCTTCAATTGGGAAAAGCATTTGAAGAAAAAGAAAGGGAGTGGATTGCTGGAGATCTTGGATTAGATAAAGAAAATAAAGAAGATCTCAAGCAAAACTTTGTGATGACCATCAACAAGATTGCTTTTGTTGAGAAAAGAGATTTAGATGAAACTTTCTTTAAGGAAGCATTACCTGGAAAAGAAATCGCAACAGAAGAAGCGTTCAAACAAGAAATTCGCAACCAAATAGAAGCTTACTGGAAACACCAGGCACAACATCTTTTGGAGCACGAAATCTTCCATATTTTATCAGAAGATACTAAAATGGATTTCCCAGAGACCTTCCTAAAAAAGTGGTTGTTAAAGACCAATGAAAAGGGGCAAACAGAGGAAACGATTGAAAAGGAATTTCCTGCATTCTTGAACCAGTTGAGATGGACTTTGGTGAGTAACGAAATTGGCACACAGCATGCCATTCAGGTTAATCGTGAAGAAATAATGGATAGCATGCGCCAACAATTGATGGGTTATTTTGGATCCATGAACATGGGCGGAAATTTCGATTGGTTGGATAGCTATGTGGACAGAATGATGAGCGATAAAGACCAGGTTGAAAATGCTTATCAGCGGGTATTCAGCTCAAAAGTTTTGTCATGGGCAGGTAGCCAGGCAAAACCTAAAGAGAAAAAGGTGACTGCTTCAGAATTTACCGAACTCCAGGGCAAACACAACCATTAATATTTCTAAGTTTTGATAAAAAAAGTGAAAAGTGAGTCATCATTTTTCACTTTTTGTTTTTACGAAAAAGTATGGCATTTTGTCCGCTTTTTAGCTGGGCACGGAATTTGGTCAGTTTTGTAGTAATTTGCTCATCATAAAGATCTATATATGAACCTAGGAAAAGAGTTTGAAAAATTTGCGATAAAGGAGAGAGGAATTTCTAGTAATACCCTCCATGGCTATACCAACCATATGGTAACCAACCTAACTCCGAACATTATTGAGGAAAGACCCATGAATGTTGCGGTTATGGATGTATACAGCAGATTGATGATGGACCGCATCATTTTTCTTGGTTACCCTATTTCTGATGAAGTTGCGAATATCATTACAGCTCAACTCCTCTTTCTAGACAGCACAGATAGAACCCGTGACATTCAAATGTATATCAATAGTCCGGGTGGATCAGTTTATGCTGGTCTAGGTGTGTACGACACCATGCAATATGTAACACCTGATGTTTCTACAATTTGTATTGGTGTGGCAGCAAGTATGGCTGCTGTATTGATGTGTGCTGGTACTGCAGGCAAGAGAACAGCGCTAAAGCACTCTCGCATCATGATGCACCAGCCAAGCGCAGGTGCAGGCGGACAAGCCAGTGATATTGAAATCACAGTTTCACAAGTGAAAAAGTTAAAACAAGAGCTATACGAAGTGGTTTCCCTTCATAGTGGTCAGCCTGTTGATAAAATTGCAGCTGATTTTGATAGAGATTTCTGGATGACTTCTCTTGAGGCTAAGGAATACGGCTTGGTTGATGAAGTTTTGTTATTGAACCCTAAGAAAAAGAAGAACGCTTAAAATAACTCGGTATGAAAATGAGACAAGTGATCCCGGTTAGAATGGATGAAGAGCAAGAGCCAAAAGAAAATGGGAATCCTATGGAGAACATGGTTTCCACAGCGAAATTTGATAAGAAATTCATCGAAGAACGTAAGATATTTTTATGGGGTGTTGTAGATGATAAGTCTGCAAAAGACATCACTGCAAGATTGATGTATCTAGACATGATTGATCCTGGCAAGGAAATTAAATTTTATATCAATAGTCCAGGTGGTGTTGTAACCAGCGGAATGGTGATCTACGATACCATGCAAATGATCAAATCTCCTGTATCAACCATCTGTATGGGCATGGCCGCCTCTATGGGCTCTATTCTTTTAAGTGGTGGTGAGAAAGGAAAGAGATTTATCTTTCCTCATGGAGAAGTGATGATTCACCAACCTTCTGGAGGCGGACAAGGAACTTCTGCTGATTTGGAAATCATGGCTGAACAAATCAAAAAAATCAAAGCACTCGGTGCTCAAATATTAGCTGACAATTGTGGTCAAACTTTTGAAAAGGTGATGAAAGATTTTGACCGCGACTATTGGATGGGGGCTGAAGAATCACTTGCCTATGGCATAGTAGATGGTATACTTACTGAACTTTGATTTTGAATTATTAAACCAACGCCATGGCTAAGTCCACTTTGCATTGTTCATTTTGCGGCAGAAACCGCGATGAGGTAAAAATTCTTATTGCAGGTCAAGAAGGTCATATCTGTGAAGGCTGTGTAGAACATGCCAAAGAAATTGTTTTGCAGGAAATTGATAATAAACAATCTGCTAATTCTGGTTACAAACTAAAAATAAAGAAGCCTGTAGATCTTAAGAAGAGTCTTGATGAATATGTCATCGGTCAGGACGAAGCCAAGAAAATTCTTTCTGTCGCAGTATATAACCACTACAAAAGACTAAACCAAACCTTAGATAAAACTAACAAACGCTCCAAAAAAGAGGAAGAAGATGAAGTGGAGATTGAGAAAAGCAATGTAATCATGGTAGGCGAAACCGGAACGGGAAAGACATTGCTCGCTAAAACAATTGCTAAATTACTCAATGTTCCCTTTGCAATAGTTGACGCTACTGTTTTTACTGAAGCAGGTTATGTTGGTGAAGATGTTGAAAGTATTCTAACCCGTTTACTTCAAGTATGCAACTATGATGTAAATGCCGCTGAAACAGGTATTGTTTATATTGATGAGATAGATAAAATTGCAAGGAAAAGCGATAATCCTTCAATTACAAGAGATGTCAGTGGTGAAGGTGTTCAACAAGGCTTGTTGAAATTATTGGAAGGCACAGATGTACTGGTTCCCCCTCAAGGAGGCAGAAAGCATCCTGATCAAAAGCTAATTAAGGTGAACACCCAAAATATCTTATTCATCTGCGGTGGAGCATTTGACGGCGTTGATAAACTAATCGCAAGAAGAGTAAACACCAATTCTATCGGATTCAATGTAAACAAGAGTTTACAAGAAGAGATGAAAAACAACCTTCTAAAATTCGTAAATGCACAAGACCTTAAATCATTCGGTTTAATACCCGAGCTTTTAGGAAGATTGCCAGTAGTTACTTACCTCGATCCATTAGATGCTGAAACATTGCGTTCTATTTTAGTAAAACCTAGAAATGCATTATTGAAACAGTACAAGAAATTGTTTGAATTAGAAGGGATTGCATTGAGCATTGATGACGATGTCATTGACTTTATGGTGCAGAAAGCCATGGAGTTCAAGTTGGGTGCAAGGGGACTTCGTTCTATTTGCGAAAGCATGCTAACAGATGCAATGTTTGAATTGCCTTCTACCAATAAAAAAGAATTCAAACTGACATCCGAATACGCAAAGAAGAAATTTGATCAATCCAAAATGAACCTGCTCAAGGTTGCCTAAGATGAAAGAATTGATTGATCAATTAATGAAAGAAGCAGGACTCACTGAAAAGCAGTCAATTGAAGCTATTCGCATCATCAAAGAGTTTGCCAAAAGAAAATTCCCTGTATTTGGAGGTGCTATCGATAAACTATTCGACAAGTATGCACCTAAACAAGAAGATGACTTTCTAGATTAATTTGTGTATAACAGATAAGGTTCTATCTTATCAAGCAGTGCTCTGTCAATTTGATCCACTTTTTCCAATGCAGTTCTATCAGCAAAATGACCATGGGCTTTTCGATAGGCTAAAACAATTTTTACAAAAACATTTGTCGCGTATGGGTGTTTTCTTAAATCAGTATACTCCGCTTTGTTGATATCAATTAGTTTAGGTTTAAACCCCTTTTCAATTTTCAAAAGCGGAAAAATGATTTGATACGCAGAATCGGTTAACCCATACACCTCTTTTAATTGAGATAGCTCTATAAAACCTCCCAAACGCTCCCTGTAACGAATTATTCTTGAGGATAATTTTTCGCCAATTGTAGGTAATCGCTCTAACTCAATGCTATCAGCCTTATTGATATCGAGCATAACAAACTGCTTTGGCATGAACCGATTAGTTTGTGGGTTTTTATTTAAAGCTGCTTTCTCATTCCAGTTAGCATATTGTACCTTTCTATAAGCTGGTTGCTGCTTTATCAATTTTTCTCGTGCACTATCAATTTGAACATAAGTAATATCAAAAACGTCCTCTATACTATCGTCAACTGCAAAAAAGAAGGGAACTGCCCATATCATGAGCGTGATGAAGGATAAAATATAAATACCCCACCTTTCTTTTTTTGAAAAAACAAAATACCCCTCTAATACATCTTTGAATTTCATGGAATAAAAATATGGACAAGCAAGAGGGCCAGCCAGAGAAAAAAACGATAAAATTTAGAGATTAATCTACATGAAGCACCAAGCCATCATATGCTAAGAACATACCCGCAGGTAGTTCTTTTGAAACTTCATCATGCAATCCCAACTGGTGACTGATATGGGTAAAATAGGTTGTTGGCACTTGTAATTCAACCGATAAATCAATAGCCTCCTGCAAGGTAAAATGGGAAAGATGTTTTTCTTTTCGAAGAGCATTTAATACAAGCACTTTCGACCCTTTTATTTTTTGCTTCTCTTCTTCGCTGATATAGTTAGCATCTGTTATATAGGTAAAATCACCAATGCGGTATCCTGTAACATCCATGTGCAGATGCCTTACTTGAATTGGCTGGAAATCAATATCACCTACAGAAAAAGAGTCTTTTTCTTTGATATGCATTTCTAGCGACGGAACGCCCGGGTATTTTTTTTCAGCAAATGCGTAATAAAAATCACGCTTAATTGCTTCTGCAGTCTCTTTATTGGCAAATAGAGGCATCTCACTTTGGTGGATGAAATTGAATGCTTTTACATCGTCTAAACCAGCGATATGATCTTTATGTGCATGTGTAAACACTACTCCATCCAATTTTTCAATTTTGGAACGTAGCATCTGGTACCTGAAATCAGGTGTTGTATCTATAACTACACTGGTTGAAGAAGTTTGTAGATGTATACTACTTCTTAATCTTTTATCCTTGGCATTAACAGATGAACAGACTGCACATTTACAAGCTACCATGGGAACACCACTACTGGTTCCAGTACCTAAAAATTCAATGGTGAGTCCCAAGTAGTCGATTTATAAAATGAACTATATAGCTTCCTCTGTTTGTGGAACCGATTCTGCATTTCCAATTACTTCTTCATAAAATTTTTTACTCTCCACACTAATGTGATCAGTTTCAATTTTCAAAACAGGAATCAAGTCAATCAAAGTATTGATTCTTCCTTCTGTTTGTAGAAACTTATTTAAAACAACAACTTTCTTCGATTCTAATATGCAGTAGCCGCTTTGAAAAGTGCCACGCTCATATCTCAAGATATATCCAGCTTCAGAAATGATCTTCTCTAACTTCTCTAAAAAGGCAGGTGTAAATTTCAACTTCATAGATCACTTTTTACAAATTTACTAAATGAAGATTTTCTTCACGGTGAGCACCTTGAATAGTTGTAAACATTTTCACTATTTATTGTGAATAATCCTACCCTTGCTTACTTTCCAATCGCACAATTGGCACAATCATTTCCTCCATAGAAATACCTCCATGCTGAAAAGTATTTTTATATAGGTTTACAAAATGATTGTAGTTGTTAGGATAACATAAAAAATCCTGTCCACCTGCAAAAACAAAAGAACTATTCACGGTGTATTTGGGCAAACCCGCTAATTCAGGATCGCGATAGGCATGAACTTCTCTTGCATTAAAATCGAGGTTTCGTCCTGTTTTATAGCGAAGATTATTAGTTGTATGCTTATCTCCTGTTATTTTAATAGGGTTTTTTACTTGTATACTTCCATGATCTGTACAAAGAATGACAGTGCACTTTCGTTCAGCAATTTTTTTCAAAGCAACCAGCAGCGGTGAATGTGCAAACCAGCTTCTAGTGAGACTTCTATAGGCTACTTCATCAGATGCCAGTTCTTTAAGCACATCCAACTCAGTTCGCGCATGACTCATCATGTCTACAAAATTGTATACTACGATTGATAGTGGGTGATTGAGTAAAGCATGTGCATTTTCTGCTAAAGCAAGAGCATCTTCATGAGAAAGAATTTTTTTATAATTGAAGTCGATTGTGCCTTTATTGAGTTGTTTCAGCTGTTGTGAAAAGAAAAAATCCTCATGATTGTTTTTGCCTTCTTCCTCGTCATCTTTCATCCAGTGTTGAGGATACTTTTTTTCCAAGACTGAAGGCATTTCACCAGCGAAGAGCGCATTTCTACAATAATGTGTAGCTGTAGGCAAGATTGAATAAAAACAATCTTCCTCAACCAATTTAAAACTTTCATTGAGAAGTGGCTCAATCGATTTCCATTGATCTAAGCGAAGATTATCAAGAACCAACCAAACTACAGGATTTGCATCACTGAGATGAGGTAAAATTTTTTGTTTAAATACACCATTACTCATCAATGGTGTTTTTTCATCATTGATTTTCACCCAAGAGCCATAGTTTCTAGAAATGAATTTAAAAAAGGCATGATTGGCTTCTTTTTTTTGAGCCAAATGGATTTCTTTCATTTCTGGACTTTCACTTTTTTCCATTTCAAGCTCCCAATAAATAAGTTGCTTGTATAATTCAATCCATTCACGAT
>JBEASE010000151.1:0-2604 GCA_041162625.1 Bacteroidota bacterium
TGCATCTTTAAATTTCACCAAAAGGAAATTGGCGTCAGATGGATAAACCTTTACTACTTCTTCATTTTGGAGCAAGGATGTAACCATATTTTGACGCTCATTGACCAAAGTAACAATCATGTCATTTACTTGCCCAATTTCTTCCAAAGCCTTTACAGCAAGCTCTTGTACAGGTTCACTGATATTATAAGGAGGTTTTACTTTATTGAGATACCCAATGATTTCTGGGGAAGCAAATGCCATACCCAATCGAATGCCTGCTAATCCCCAAGCCTTGCTCAAGGTTTGTAAAACAACCAAGTTTGGATAGTCTTGAAGATCTGATAACCAAGATTTCTGACGCGAAAAATTGATATAGGCTTCATCAATGACGACCAAGCCATCAAAATTATTCAAGATCATTTCAATTGCCTCTCTATCAATGCTGTTGCCAGTCGGGTTGTTAGGAGAACAAATCCAAATGATTTTAGTATTAGGCTTGATAGTTTGTTCTAAAGCCTCTAAATCCAATTGAAACTGCTCAGTTAATGGAACGCGGTTAAGTTTTACATTATTGATGTTTGCAGAAACTTCATACATCCCATAGGTGGGAGGAAAAGTTTGCAGAAACTTCATACATCCCATAGGTGGGAGGAAAAATAACTACTTCATCAATTCCTGGCTCACAAAAACACCTAAACAACAAATCGATTGCTTCATCACTTCCATTACCTAGAAAAATCTGATCGACAGGAATCTTTTTGATGAAAGCGATTTTCTCTTTTACTTTCAATTGTAGCGGATCAGGGTAACGATTGTACCATTTCACCAGCGGTGACCCAAGAGAATTTTCATTGGCATCTAAAAATATACTGGCCTCACCTTTGAATTCACCTTTGAATTCATCTCGCGCTGATGAATAAGGCTTTAATGTTCTGATGTTTGTTCGCACCAAGGTATCTAAATTAAACATAGCATCATTTTTTAATTCTGATTTTTACAGCATTAGCATGCGCATCTAAACCCTCTGCCTCTGCCATGTTAATGACAGTTGGACCAACTTGTTGTATTCCTTCTTTTGTAATTTGTTGAAAAGTGACTTTCTTCACAAAGCTGTCGACACTCACGCCACTATAAGCTCTTGCATGACCATTCGTTGGCAATGTATGATTGGTTCCACTAGCATAATCTCCAACACTTTCTGGTGTATAATGCCCAAGGAAAACCGATCCAGCATTAACCACCTGCGCTGCTAGCACCTCAGCTTGATCAGCAGCGATAATCAAATGTTCTGGAGCATATTGATTGGAAATCAACATTGCCTCATCCATGTTTGATACCAAAATCGACTTGCTGTTGTCTAATGCTTGTTGCGCAATATTTTTTCTTGGAAGTAGATTTAGTTGCGTATCTACTGCTTTTCGAACTTTCTCAATCATAGCAGCATCATTACAAATCAGCAAGACTTGTGAATCTACACCGTGTTCTGCTTGAGAGAGTAAATCTGCAGCTACATACTCTGGGTTGGCTGTGGCATCAGCAATTACGCAGACTTCACTCGGACCAGCAGGCATGTCGATAGCTGTTCCTTCAAGTTGCACCAATTGCTTTGCAGCTGTTACATATTGGTTACCCGGACCAAAAATCTTATGTACTTTTTTTATGGTAGTGGTACCGTAAGCCATAGCACCAATAGCTTGTGCTCCTCCAATTTTATAAATGGTTTGAACACCTATTTTTGATGCCGCATATAAAATAGCAGGATGAATACTGCCTTCTTTTGAAACCGGCGTACATAAAATAACATCTTTACAACTTGCAACAAAAGCAGGCACTCCCAACATGAGCACAGTAGAAAACAAAGGGGCAGTCCCACCGGGAATATACAACCCCACTCTTTCAAGTGGAATAGATTTTCTCCAGCAATGAACCCCAGGCATGGTCTCCACTTCTTTTACTGTTTCTTTTTGTGTGTTGTGAAACAACAGGATATTGGCATAAGCTTGATCAATTGCTTGTTTAAGTTCAATTGAAATTAGAGCTTCTGCTTTCTTAATTTCCTTTGCGTCCACTTGCATTTTTCTCAATGCAATCCCATCAAACTTCTTAGTGTATTTTTTTACAGCAGTGTCACCTTTTTGTTTGACATCTTGTAAGATTTTACCAACCTGTTTCAACAGCTGTTTGTTGTCGATTGTGGGACGAGATAAAATTTCATCCCATGTCTCTTTGGCCGGATATTTAATCAATTTCATCTTGTTATTACATTATGAGTTTTTCAATAGGAACAACCAAGATTCCCTCTGCGCCTGCACTACGAAGTTTTTCTATACGATCCCAGAATTCATCTTCGCTGAGTACACTGTGTACACTGCTCCAACCCGATTCAGCCAGTGGAAGTACAGTCGGGCTGCGCATACCAGGCAACAACGCAATTACCTGACTAAGGTTGTCATTTGGCACATTCATCAAAACATATTTGCTCTTCTTCGCTTTTCTCACAGAACGCATTCTAAAGAGCAGCTTATCCAAAATATCTTTTTTATCAGCATCTATCTTAGAATTGGCTACTAACACTGCCTGTGAATCGAGTATAACCTCAACTTCTTTCAATCCATTCATGAA
>JBEASE010000030.1:0-20931 GCA_041162625.1 Bacteroidota bacterium
ACAAGTGATTGATGAATCAAAGAAATTGCTTCTAATGCAATGCCTTCACAAAGAGGGTGACTCATTTTTGCGATATAGGCTTCCATGTTATGTGTTAATGCATCCATACCTGTTGCAGCAGTAACAGGTGCAGGTAGATCCATCGTTAGCTCAGGGTCTGCAAAAATAATCTTTGCCAAAAGTTTAGGAGAGAACAAGATTTTTTTCTGGTGGGTTTCATCATCTGCGATGATAGCACTTCTCCCAACTTCACTACCAGTGCCTGCAGTTGTAGGGATGTCACCACCTATGAGGTCGTCGTATTTGAAAAGATCTTCTCTATGATTGACTCTCAAAACAATTGCTCTAGCCACATCAATGGCTGCTCCACCGCCAATACCAATGATGCAATCATTTTTTTCGGCATCAAAAACTTCAGTCCCATTGTAGACATCTGATTTTACAGGGTTCTTATGGATGTCATGGAATACTGTAGCTTTAATTTGCTTATTATCTAGTGCTTGAATAATCTTTTTAAAAAAAGGAAGTGAGGCAACTATAGCATCAGTTACAATTAACGGTGCAGCTAAATCATTTTTTTTGAGATAATCACCTAACTCGTTTACTGCTCCTGTTCCAAATCTGATGGTGGTTGGAAAATTATATTGTAAAATCGAACTCATTATAGGGTTGATTAAATGATTTCAAAATAGCGTTTGTATTCCCAGTCGGTTACTGCTTTCAAATGCTGTCTCCATTCCCATTCTCTACTTTGTATAAAATGGTTGGTGAAAGTTTCACCGAATAATTCTTTGGCAATGGAGGAAGATTTCATTTGTTGTGTAGCATCAAATAAAGTATAGGGTAGGGTGCCATTTTTTTGATTCCGTATAAGCCAGATGCAAGAGATGCTGCTAAAGCTAGATAAGGATTCACGTCTGCGCCAATTACTCTCGTCTCTATTCTACATGAGTTGCTGCTTCCGTTCAAGACACGTAGCGCGACAGTCCGGTTATCAATTCCCCAAGTTAAAGTTGTAGGAGCCCAAGCACCTTCAACTAAACGTTTATAACTGTTGATGGTAGGAGCAAACATGGGAAGAATATAGGGTAGGCAATGCAATTGTCCCGCTAAATAACTCTTAGCTGTCTCACTTAATTTTTGTTTGTCTTTTTCATCATAAAAAAGATTTTTCTTCGATGCTTTATCCCAAAGACTTTGATGAACATGTCCACCACAACCAGGAAGGTTCTCATTGATCTTTGCCATAAAGGTGGCCATGATCTGGTGCTTGTAAGCAATTTCTTTCACGCTTGTTTTGAACAACACTGCGCGGTCGCCTGCTTCTAGCGCTGTTGAGTGGGCAATGGCAGCTTCGAAAGTACCCGGACCCGTCTCAGTGTGTAATCCTTCAATAGGAATATTGAATTTTGTGAGCAACTCAAATAGGTCAGTAAAAAATGGATTGTTTAAACTGGTTCTTAAAATAGAATACCCAAACATTCCTGGTGTAAGTGGTTCAAGGTTTTTGAATTGTTTTTCGCTGGCTGATTGAGGAGTTTCAGCAAAATTGAACCATTCAAATTCTTGAGACATGTATGGTCTGAATCCCATCTCTTCTGCTTGCTTGGCGGCTTGTTTTAAAAGTTGTCTTGGACAAACAGCTGATGGTTTGTTTTTAGCATCGTTTAATTCTGCTAAGAAAAATGGAATGTCATTTTCCCAAGGAATTTTTCTGAATGTTTTCAAATCTATACTAGCGGGACTATCCGGATATCCGGTATGCCATCCTGTGATTTTAGCTCGATCGTACAAAACATCAGCTGCATCCCATCCCATAATTACATCGCAGAAGCTGGTGCCTTTTTCTATTATGCCAAGAAACTTTTCAGCAGAGATATATTTGCCTCTTAAAATCCCATCGATATCAGCAATCGCTATTTTCACTTTCCCTGATGGGTGATTTTTTACGTATTGTATGATTTCTCTTGTTTGCATACCAGAAATTATTTAGATGTAATTTTTTGTTTATCCCTTAGTGAAAATACCCCCAAGCTCAAAATGATGATGAGAATATATATTCCGCCCAATAAATGATTGTAATAGATCATCGATACTAATGAAATGCCAGCTATTGTTAGTGCAATAATAGGAAGAAATGGATATAGCGGTACTTTAAATGGTCGCTCTAACTGAGGTTCTGTTTTTCTCAATTGTAAAACAGAAATCATGGAAATGATGTAAAGCGTTAATGCACCAAAAACAGAGATAGTGATAATCTCTGCAGTTTTTTCTGTGAGTAATGCGGCTATGCCAATGACCATGTTAAAAATCAAGGCATTTGCAGGAGTCTTGAATTTGGGATGAATCTTTTCAAGTGCTTTTGGAAAATAACCAACCCTTCCAAATTCAAATGTAGCTCTGCCTGCTGCTAAAATCAATCCATGAAATGATGCAACTAAACCCAATAGGCCAATGGTGATGAGCAAATGATAAAGACTGCTGTTGTTTCCGAAAATTTCACCAAGAGCAAGTGGCAATGGAGAATCAGAAGTAGTTCCATCTGCTTTGTAAACGATTTTTTCCCAACCACCTACGCCAATCGAACTGAAGAAGGTAAGAAAACATAGGATGGTCAGTGTGATGATAGCAGAGCCAAACCCAATCAAAATAGTTTTTTGAGGTCGGATGGTTTCTTCAGCAACATTTGCTACCCCTTCAATGCCCAGGAAAAACCAAATTGCAAATGGGATGGCTGCAAACATTCCCTGCCATCCATTGGGTAATGCATTTTGCTTCAAATTTATTAACTCAAAATGAGGTAATGTTAGACCCGCAAACAAGAGCAGTTCACCAACAGCTAAAATGGTGATGATCAATTCAAATAATGCTGCTGCTTTTACACCTGAAATATTCAAGGCCGTGAAAATGATATAACTGATAATTGAAATATAAAGCACGGGCACGTCAGGAAGAAATAAATTGAAATAAGCACCTATAGCAAAAGCAATGGCAGGAGGGGCAAAAGTGAATTCAATGATTTGAGCGATACCTGCAATAAATCCCCATTTTTTACTAAGTGCTCTATTGGCATAGTCGAATCCGCCTCCTGCTTTTGGAATGGCACAAGCAAGTTCAGCATAACTAAATGTAAAAGAGGCGTACATGAGTACAATGAAAAGGGTAGCAATAGCCAAACCCCATGTTCCACCTTTTTCTAGTCCAAGGTTCCACCCAAAGTACATGCCCGAGATAACATAGCCTACCCCCAAGCCCCAAAGCATGAATGGTGTGAGTGTTCGCTTGAGTTCTTGTTGTTCCAAAAAATTAATTTTGATGTCGTTCGAAAATAAGAAATATTGTAGTCTAAGTTTGTTTATTTTGATGATGTTTTCATGAATTATCAATTCGACTATATAGTAATTGGCGTGGGTTCGATGGGTTCATCAGCATGCTATCATTTGGCTAAATCTGGTGCTAGCGTGTTGGGTATTGAACAATTTGAATTGGCACATGAACAAGGTGCTCATAGCGGACAATCCAGAATTGTTCGGAAAGCCTATTTTGAACATCCCGATTATATACCCTTATTGGAGAGAGCTTATCAGAATTGGGAGGAAATAGAACTAGTATCCGGTACAAAAGTCTACCATCCCACTGGCTTATTTTATACTGGTCC
Organism: Bacteroidota bacterium; assembly: GCA_041162625.1. Classification (GTDB taxonomy): domain Bacteria; phylum Bacteroidota; class Bacteroidia; order Chitinophagales; family Chitinophagaceae; genus Pollutibacter. The sequence continues at coordinate 3,659 of JBEASE010000030.1, forward strand.
GAAAGGTCATCCCATTATAGAGAATATAAGAGCTGCTGCCAAGACTTATAATATTCCATTGCTTGACAGTACACAGCAAGATGAAATTTCCATCTTGCCTTTGTTTACTGTCCCGGATGATTATGAGTGGATCTATGAGCCAGAAGCTGGTTTTGTAGAGACGGAAAAGACCATATTGACTTATGTGGAGCAAGCAAAGAAATTAGGTGTTGTAATCCATCATCAAGAAAAGGTAATTGATTGGCACTTGAATGATAGTGGGGTGGAGGTAAGGACTGATAAAGGCAACTATGCTTGTCGTAAAATCATTGTCACAGCAGGTCCATGGTCGGCTAAGCTTATGCCAACTATCAAAGATCAATTGAAGATAACGCGACAAACACTAATGTGGTTACAGCCAGAAGAATCAACATTATTCCAAAGTAGAAATTTCCCTTGTTGGTTTGTTGTAGATAGAGGTAAGCCCGGTGCTTATTATGGTTTTCCTATTGCAGATATAGCAGATCAAAAAAATCCAAATGGATTTAAGTTTGCCTATCATTATCCTGGTGAAGAGACGGATCCCGATGAAGTAGATCGAATAATTTCAAAAGAAGACACCAATCCATTGCTAGACTTTATCGATACTTATATACCAAAAGCAAAAGGACAGGTACTTGGTGTCAAGACCTGCCTTTACAGTAATTCAATAGACGAACATTTTGTTATTGATTGTCTTAAGGGTACTGATGGAAGAGTTTGTTTTGCTAGGGGTTTTAGTGGACATGGATTTAAGTTTGTTTCTGTCGTTGGAGAGATCATGGCTGATCTTGCATTGAAAGGAACAACTTCTTTACCAATTGGATTTTTACGGGCTGATCGCTTTGAAAATGATTAGTCGGCCTTGTAGAAAGATTCTACTTCATCCATTTCTCCATCTTCCACTCTAACCGTCAGGTATTTTCTTTCCCCCTCTAGTTTTACAATCCAGATGTTTCTTTCATAGGCTTTGACATGTATTGCTCTAATTATTTTATAATTATCATAGGCCTTTAATACATCTTCTTTAATTTTTTCTGGCAGATCTTTGTCATGTCCGTAGCTGATATCATATTTCATGACGCCATTCTTTCTAAACAGGGTATTGTGTTCCATGTCTTTCATAAAAAATTTTGCAAGATAATCCCTGTCGTATTTGTACCAGCGAAGATTTTCAGCTTCAGGAAAAGCTTTGCGAAATGAGCTATAAACGCTTGTGGTGATAGCACTTGTAGAAGTAATTCTAATTTCTGGTAAAGTAACTACCGCATCTTTGTCTTGTGCGGCAAGTCCCAACAATTGCACAGCAATAAAAAGTGTGAGAATGATTTTTTTCATGGTAAAGCGTTTTGATGTTTGAATTTGTTTTACAAATTTGTACATCCAAATCGCTTTGGGCAATGACCAGTATCAACTGCTTCGATGAGAAAAAACAGGTATTCTTATTCTAATACCTTAACTACTCTAGTAATTTTTCCATCTGTATTTACACCTTCTAAAACAATATTGAGTTTTTTGCTAAAGTCGTTGTTAAAGAATTGTATTTTAAATCTGGGATGTTTTTTATTGGTGATTACATATGGGCTCCAAAAGAGAGTTGTTCTGATATCTGTATCTGGGTTATCACCTGCATCGTACTGTGGGTTATAGAATTCTTTGAATCTGGTATATCCAGGTATCAAAGTTGATAACATCCCTTTACCTGTTTTGCCATCTCCAGTTGGTCTTACATCTCCACCTTTCTTGGTGTAAATAGCAATTGCGCCACCACTACCACCTCCAATACCACCAAAGAATGGCGGCCTGAATATTTTGATGATTGCGATATCTCTTATGTTCATCGATTGGATGAATTCTGGTCCCACCAATTGTTGATCGAGGTAGATTTCTGGGTTGGCTCCTCTCCAAATAAGGTTAACCTGGGTACCAGAGCGACTAATCATCAATCCTGGAACTCTTCCTTGTAAATACGTAAAGACATCTAATCCACCCATTGCTGCAGGATCGCTCATAAAATCTAACACCTGCGCATCACCCCCTGAAAAGAGTCCGCTTGCATACCTTTCATCTAGCGCGTCTTCCTTTGGTTTTGCTCTTGTTTTTATTATAACTTCTTGAAGTGTTTTGTATTGAGATTTGCTTTTCCAATCTTCCTGTAGTTTCAAGAAATAGGCCATTCGTGCTTTGGCAATACTATCATTCCAAATCTGAATTTTATCCAATTCATTAATACCAATGATTTTAAAAGAAGGTTTCAGAAATCCATTGTCGAATTGAATTTGCGTGATATCGTTCAATTTTGGATTTTGATTGAAGCTATAAAAAAGTTTTGCAGTATCGTAGAACATCTGTTCTTTCGTTTCAAAATAGCCTTCTTTGGTCACTTGTTGAAATAGAAAGCTTTTACTGCTGTCCTTTTGCTGCAAGACCATATTCAGCAACAATTCATTTGTGCTTACATTTTTTAATCCGTAAACCAAACCCCTGATCTTCATTGTTTCAGATTCTGGTAAATAGGTGAGTGATGGGCCTTTTCCTGCTCTAATTTCCTGCCAATTGAATCTTCTCCACCCGTTTGTCATCATTACCAAATCAAGATTGGAAGTAACTTCTTCAGAATCGCTAGATAAATAATAACCCGGATTGTGTATTCTTCCTTTTAGTTCGCTGTTGAGTAATAAATCTGCATAAATAGTATTGCCCATACTACCATCATCCAAATTGCCATCAGTGATGGAGATGGACATGTTGGTAGTGGTGGTATCAGAAACCAAAATGTCAATTACATTTTTTCCTCTCTTTGTTAGTGTTACCAATTGTGGAATAATTTTCGCACCAAATTCGTGAACACGGTTGTTTACAAAAATGATTCTTTCTGCAAGTGGAATCCAATCACTTGTAAAAAGAGAAAATTGTAGCACTCCTGTATTCATTTCCTCGATAGGTATTTTAGCGAATAAGGAAGTTTTTTCGGTTGCGTTTAAATTTACTTTGAATAAAATTTCCTGATTCATGTGAACCAAGAGGTTAAGATGTTTCAAATTTTCAGGAGCGATGTTGGTCCGATCTACTTCAACTGCAGCAAATTCATTTGTGGTTCTTACCTTCATCACCACACCTTCTGATTTAGCGACGGGTATTTTAGTTGTCCCATTGTTTCCGTTATTATCACTCCATTTAATTGCATAAGATTCTCCTGCTTTGGGAATGAGGATGAAGGTTCCCATTCCATCGTGCTTGATGTCTAGGGTATCGAGCGTTTTATTTTTATCATTTTGTAAGAAAGCTTTCACTTTAACAGGTTTTCCAAATTGATCATATGCCTTGAATGCCACCAAAGAAGTCAAACCGTTCACAAGGTCACCTCCCTCAGGGAATACATCCAATTTTGTTTTGAGTGTGATGGGTTTAGCTTTTTGAAAAACATCATTGTTATTGATCATGATATTTCTCTGGTAGAGAAAAGCAGAATCATCGTTGAGTCCCCATTTGGTGTAGACCTTCATTCTGATGAAGTCGCCTTTGTAATCTGCCGGTAAATCAAATGCACCTTTAGCAGTGGCTTGAAAGAGGGGTGAAATGGATTGTTTGATGAATCTTCCACTGGTATCAAACCATTCAACATAAACGTTTTTGCTCAATGATGTCAATCCCTGTCCATCTAGGATATAGACTTTGTACCAAATAGTTTCTTCTTTATTGTATACTGTTTTATCAAAATGCACATGTATTTTCTCTTTAGGAAAATAGTTGTCATATATGTTGACGATTGAATCTGGGTCTTGAGAAAATGCTGAAAGCTTAAACAAAAGGGAAAAAAGGATAAAAAACAGCTTTTGACGGTGTTTAAACATCATTTGATGAATTGTTTTGACGCAATTAAAACTTTTTTGGGTACAACTTGTAATTATAAAGATATATTTTAAATATTGTAAAAAATTACACCATGGATCGTAAAGATTTTTTAAACAAATTTACAGGAGGCTTAGCCCTGACCTGTGTTTCCTGCATGATGGCAGCGTGTTCTAAAGAAGAAGATAATGGTGGTGGAAGTGGAACTGTTACCTTGACATTGGATCTTTCTTCACAAATTACCGCTGTTGGTGATTTTGTTGCCTCAAATGGAGTTATTGTAGTAAGGGTTGCGTCTGGTAACCAAGCTTCAAGCTTCAAGGCCTTCTCTAATGTATGTCCACACGAAGCTGGTACCATTTCTTACAACAAGACGACTACTGTTTTTACTTGTGCTAAACATGGTGCTACTTTCAATCAGTCTGGAGCAGTTACAACTGGTCCGGCAACTTCAGGAATGACGATTAGAACAGTTACTGTTACCGGTACTACTTTAACAGTATAGGGCTAACTTTGCTGCATGGCATTCAAGCTTTTTATGGTTTTGATCGGTTGTAAGCCAAAAGGAAGGCACACCGAACAACATGATATTTTCTTTGGGATAGCTACTTCTATGAAGGAACTCCTTCCCCAAATAAATGCATTTTGGCCAGAAGCTGAAGGTGATTTACATATTGATGGTTGGAGGGAAGTCAATCAAGTGGATGGCTTCAAGGTAAATGTTGTTGAACGTAATAATAGTCATCTTCAATCATCATCTCCAACACCCCAATTGTTCTTTATCAACTTAGGGGGATATAAAGAAAATGAGTTTGATGAATTTCATTATAAGATGGTAGTCGCCTCACAAGACAAAGCTGAGGCTGTCAAACGGGCTAAATCGACTGCCTTTTACAAGCATACACAATTTGATGGTGCGAAATCTCATATCGATGACAAATATGGTGTTGATGTAGATGATCTGTATCAAATAGAAGAAGTGCTTGACGTGTCGCTAAAAAATCAATTCCATATTGAGCTGATCCCATCCCAAGATGGATCTGAAGATCAATTACATTTAGGCTATTTTAAATTGTCTTCTTTCTAATAATCTTAGTGCTATTTTTTAGAATCTAAATTGAACACTTAGATAAGTGTATCTACCATTGAATCCAAATTGCAGTCCTGATCTGCTATAAGGAACTTGTCCATTATTATAGGTGGCGAAATTGGGATTAACCTTATCTGGGTAAACATTTAATAAGTTATTGGCTCCAATTGTTATTTGAAGTTTTGATGTTAGTTTATAGGAGCCTACTATGTCTGTTAGTGTTCTTCCTCCAAATGTCTGACTGCGGTGGGGAAGTCCTGGTAGTTTTTCCCAAGCGGTAACTTTTCCAAAATAACTAACGCGCAGTGTAAGATTGATTTTATTTGTTGTGTAATCAATGCTTCCTATTAGTTTTTGTTGAGGTTGCGCTGTTTTGATAAGTCCAGCACTTAGTGTATCAATCAATTTTACAGGTACGAGAGCGCCATTTTGAAGTAGTGCTGGTGGAGCTTTTTCATTGGTAATTACAGTCTTGTTGAAAGTATATGCTCCATTGAAGCTCAATTTTTTTGATGAAGTTAATTGGATTTTGTAACTCGTCACAATATCTATACCCTGCGTTCTGGTATCAATTTCGTTTGTAAAAAAAGCTATCTCTCTAATTCCAGTTGAAGCAGGAAATACGGTTTGTAAGATTGGGATCGATGGTCCAACTTGAAGCACTTCAGATATAATAATTCTATTTTTTACATCTATCTGGTAGGCATCAATTGAGAAAACAAAATTATTTACTGTTTTACCTGTAATACCTACACTGTAATTCCAGCTTAGTTCAGGTTCTGGTTGTGGTATACCTATTTCTTTAAGTCGTGGATCATTTGCTGGCAGTTGTTTTGTCTGTCTGATTAATCCGTTTTGTGCATTTGAGGTTGTCTGACCATTATAGATTTGTTGTAGTGATGGGGCTCTAAAACCACGGTTGATGGATCCTCTCAAAGAAACATTGCTAAAAATTTTCCAAAGTGCTGCTACTTTACCAGAAATATTTCCACCAAAATCATTGTAGTATTCATATCGCGTTGCAGCACTCACAAAAAGTTTATCGTTGACATCTGCTTCCACATCAATATAAGTTCCTGAATTTATTCTGGATTTGGTTGTCCGGTCTTCACGAGAAATTCCCGGTCTACCGCTGCTACCGGGTACTTTATTTGCTGTTAGCGCTAGCGGACCAATTTCATAGGATGCAGGTTCACCTTCTCTAAGTTTAAATTCATCGTATTTTAAAATAGAGCCAAAAGCAATATTGATCCATTTTATTGTTCCAGTTTTTTTGATGGTTTTTGAAAAATCAAGTTCGGTAAGACTTTGTGCAAACGAGGCTCTTCCAACATAAAAATCGGTCTGACTATCAAGTCCTTTTGACGCATTTGCAGATTCTAATGAATAAATGTCAAGATGATTGTAACCATACCCTGTTCCAAGATCTATTTTCCAGCCATGCGTTGAGTGGTTTTCTATTCCTGTGAAGATAGAATAGTCAGCGGTCTTACCCGGTAATACAGGTGTATAACCATCGGGGTATAGTGGGGAACCATTTGGGTCATTTATTCTTGCTGTTCTAAAAAAAGATTCACCAATCACATTTTTTCTGGATGTCCCACCGAATGCATACCAGTTCCAATTATTTTTCAGCGGTACACCCATATTGACAAAAGATTGAAAACCTTTGGTCTCATTAGTTCCAAATTTCATTACGTAAGCTGGTTTGTTGGTAGGCCAAACACCTCTTGCATTTCGTATACTGTCGTCTGTTGTTTTATTGTCGCTATAAAATCTTCCAATATAGGGATCTGATCTATCAGTTCCTTGAACTGATTGCATAGATAAGGTTAGGTTTAAATATCCACCTTTTTTTCCAAGACTGAATCCATTATTGATACCTGTTGCAAATGTTAATCCATCTCCTTTGTGGGTAACACCAACATCAGTTTTAATTAATCCGCCCACATGATTTTTCTTGAGGACCAAATTAATTACTCCTGCAATTGCATCAGAGCCGTATTGTGCTGCAGCGCCATCTTTTAAGATTTCCATTCTTTCTAATGCAAGGGCTGGTATTGCGTTAAGGTCGGTTACCACAGACCCTCTTCCTGGGACTAAGGTATTACTGATAGCAGCAAATTGATGTCTTCTTTTGCCGTTTAAAAGTACCAGTGATTGGTCGGGCGACATTCCTTTTAAACTTGCTGGGTCGGCATAGTTGGCAACTCCATTTAGTCCTGTCTTTACCGAAACAAAAGAAGGGGAGGTGAACTGTGCCATTTGGGCTAGATCTATTTGACCTGTATTCAGTAGTTCTTTTGATGATATAATATCAATCGGGACTGGACTATTGATGTCTGTACGAGGTCTTCCTCTTGTTCCGACAACTGTAACGTCGGACTCACTCGTGTAGATAGGTCTTAGGAAAATAATATGGTGAAGCGTATCAGTAATTGGCTCATGTAGTATGCTGTGAAATCCAACCGAAGAAATAATCAACTTTTTACCACTAGGTGTTGCAATTACAAAACCGCCGTATTGATTTGTCAGTACATTGTATTTACCATCTTCAGTTGATATAGAAGCACCTTCTATTGGCTGACGGTTATGCAAGTTTAAAAGGATTCCTTTGCTGATTTGAATATTTTGCCCCTTAGTGCAATCAATAATAATCAGGATTAAAATGAAGATCGAAAGTATATGTTTGTAAAATCTCATTGTAGCAAATAATCAGCCTTCAAATTAAGTCAAAAAAGAAATCTATTTACTCATTTGATGAATGTCTTTTACATGGATGACATTCTTAGGGTAACCTTTTGATGAAACAACAATCATAGCATTGGCTACTTGTTTCATGGTATTAAGGATGTTTGGAGAAAATATTTTGAATATTGGAATGAGCCATGAAACATATTTATAAAAGGGGAGAACATGTTTTTGCCCTTTTGCTATTTCAACTATTCCTATTCTAAATCCAAATGCCTGTTTAAAGGGAAGTTTCATTAAGTCGTTTTCAGTTTTTCCTTTTACTCTTGCCCAGTGCAATCTACCTTTCTCTGTGCTATCGGTACCGCCTCCACTTACATAGATAAAAGACAAATTAGGATTAGGTCCTATAGCTTTTGCAAATTGTAGAGTCGTATTATAAGTGATGCGTTCATAATCAAATGGGTTAATACCAATAGAACTGATACCTGCGCAGAAAAAACAGGCGTCATATCCTTTTAAGTTTTCATCACCTTCTTGCAGTGAAAGAAAATCTGAAACGATATACTCTTTTAATTTAGTATGATTTTTTCCTATTGGTTTTCTGCTAACACTGAGTATTGAAGAAATTCTGTCATCATTTAGACATTCTAACAATATTCCTTCTCCAATCATGCCTGTTGTTCCTGTAATTATAACTTTCATTGAAATCAATTTCTAATATTTACCAAAGCTAAAGCATAGGAAATAAAAAAAACCACCATAACAACTGTTACAGTGGTTTTCGTGACCCCGTCAGATTTGGATTATTTTCATTTTGTTGCAAATTATTTCGCGTTAAAGCAAGATAATCAAAGGATTATCAATTAGCTGTTTTGCACTTATGTGCAGCGAGATGCAATAAAATGCACCTCGTGTTTTACCTATGTTTTACCAAAAACAAAAAACCCATCATAAATTATTCATTTACAATGGGTTGATTTTTATTGGCCAATCCGGTGAATTAATCTTCCGTCTTTATAGTAATAAGATAAATGTAAGAAGTGTCTGAATTTCGGGTTACAGTAAACTCACCTTCAGCACCTTTGTACTTCCCTGTACCACCAATTATTGGGTAAACTAGAGAAAGATCAAGCTTCATGCGTTGTTCTCCTTTGTGATGAATAGTAATTCCTGATCCTACAATTTCATTTTCATCTCCAAAATTTAGAATTCTTAAGCCAATTCGTTCTGTTATATAGTTGGGGTTAGCCGAATCTCCATCCATGATATCAACAATTACAGACCATCCCATTGATTCACCAACATTGTTGCCCAAGGTATCTCTCAAAGTTGCCTCCCAAGCCCTTAAGTCACCATGGCCATGTGCACTATCTCCTAAGTTAAGAGTTGTTAATTGGGGATTAACTTGAATAAACTTAAGCGTTTCCCATTTTGAGGCTGGTTGATTTTGACAACTCAATAAAAAGATAGCAGTTGAAAATATCAGAATTATTTGTTTCATATAATTATGTTTAGAATGTAATTTTTACAAAAGAAGTAAATCATTAATAATGGACTATTTAGCCATTTTTACATCTAAAACATGTGTATGCGTTCCATCCTCATTTCTAGTAGTCGTTACTTCACCTTTAATCCCTTTATACTTCCCTGTTCCACCAACAACAGCTCTTTTTTGAGAAACTTCTGGATCCATTAATACCTCACCCTTTTTATAGCTGGTTCCGCCTGAAGCAATAATTTTATTTTCGTCATCAAATTTAAGCACCATCGTTCCGATACGATCTGTAATGTGAACAGCATTTACTGAGTCCCCATCTACGATGTCAACGGTTACCATCCACCCCAACACTTCTCCAACTGCTTTTCCAGCTGTATCTTTCAATACTGCCTCAAAAGCCATTCCATCACCATGACTATGTGCAGTATCTCCTAGATTCAAATGCGTCAACAAAGGTTTATCCTCTATGTATGTAAAGGTCTGCCATGCCGATCCAGTTTGATTTTGGCAACTAAGCAGAAAAAATGCAGCGGTAAAAATTGCAAGAAATTGTTTCATGTGATTAGGTTAATTTAAATAGATTAAAATTTATTTGTAAAATAGGTACTTTTTAAATTATAAAAAAAATGATGACTTGTAATGCCATTTAATATTGTGGATTCTCTTTTCTTTTATCTAGTTTATGTTGTCTACTTCTTTCAAATTTTAGTAAATTAGTCTACACTTAATCATGCTTCATGAGAGTATTAAATATACTATTTTTTATATTGTTTAGCTCGCATTTATATGCAAAACACACTTTTGTCGATGTATTGGTTATAGGTGGTGGTACTTCGGGTGTGTCAGCTGGTATTCAAGCAGCACATATGGGTATGCAAACAATGATTGTTGAGGAAACGCCATGGCTGGGTGGAATGATTAGTGCTGCAGGTGTTTCTGCGTTTGATGGAAACCATGGTATACCCTCTGGTATTTGGCGTTCATTTAGAAGTAAACTATACAAACATTATGGCAGTATAGAAAATGTTTCTACAGGGTGGGTAAGCAATACTTTATTTGAACCTCATGTCGCTGACAGTATTTTAAAACAAATGGCATCGAATGAACCTTTTCTTAGTATTATTTATGATTGCCGTTTTATTCAGGTCATAAAGCAAGAAAATCAGGTGGTAGGTGCTGTTTTTATAAATTTGAAAACTAATAATCGATTTGAACTTCATGCAAAGGTTGTTATTGATGCAACTGAGTTGGGTGATGCTTTGGCAAGTGCTAACTTGTCATATGATCTTGGTCTTGAATCAAACACCATTACCAATGAAAAAACTGGAATTTACTTTTCGTCTGGTATTGTTCAAGACCTTACATATGTTGCCATTTTAAAAGATTATGGTCTTGATAAAGATTGTACAATTGTTCGTCCAGCAAATTACAATCCTGGAGAATTTGACGGCTCCTGTACTGATTATTTTCATGATAAATCAAGGATAGCACCTACTGTGGACGCAAGGACCATGCTGAATTACGGAAGATTGCCAAATAATAAATACATGATTAACTGGCCAAATTACGGTAATGATTACTATGCCAATATTATAAATATGAATCGTGAAGAGCGTGATAAAGTTTTGGAAAATGCTAAGCAACAAACACTTCGCTTTGTTTATTTCATTCAACAGGAACTGGGATATAGGCATCTTGGTTTGGCTGATGATGAATTTCCAACAATCGACAGACTTGCATTAATACCTTACCACCGTGAATCAAGAAGGGTAAAGGGTCTAGTACGATATACCATGCCCTATCTTTCAGATCCATTTGATTATGGAAGTCCCCTTTATCGGACCGGCATTGCTGTTGGCGATTACCCAATTGATCACCACCACAAAAAAAATTTAGCAGCACCACAGCACTTGGATTTTTATCCAATTCCTTCATTTAATCTTCCTTTAGGCACATTAATCCCATCCGTTGGGGAAGGTTTGATAGTGGCAGAAAAAAGTATTAGTGTAAGTAATGTAATCAATGGTGCTACTCGTTTGCAACCGATAGTTATGCTTATAGGTCAGGCTGCAGGGGTCTTGGCTGCAATCGCTGTAGAGCAACAAAAGAAATTGAGAGATGTTTCTGTTCGTGAAGTGCAAGAGAAATTACTGGAATCTCAAGCCATGATCATGCCGTATATCGATGCCACACCAGATTCATTGCATTTTAAGACAATTCAAAGGATTGGAGCAACCGGTATTCTACGGGGCAAAGGAATACCGTATAAGTGGGCAAATCAAACGTGGTTTTATCCTAATAATTATGTTAATATAAATGAATTAAAGAGAGACTCTGAGGGAATGCTTGCCCATATTGTATTTCAGCACAAGCATTTAACTATTTCTGATACACGTCAATTGTTTCACAAAACACTTTTGGCAAAGAAGATGATATTATGGTCTACTGAAGAGCTTCAAAATAATAAAAAATTCAACAAAAAATTTCATAAGATATGGGATAGAGAGGGCCTAACATTTTTTGATGAAAACAGAAGTATTACCCGCTTGGAGTTTGCCGTGATGTTGGATAAAATCATTGATCCATTTGGAAGTTACGAAGTTGATCACAATGGTAGTTTGATAAAAGACTGACTCGATATTTATTTTATTTAATTTACATTGCAAATGTCTGCTAGAGCTTCATATTAGGAATGTATAAAGTAGTATCTCATGACATTTAATAATAAAGTTGCAATTGTTACAGGTGCTGGTCAGGGTATTGGCCTTGAAATCTGCAAAAAGCTTGCTCAAAAGGGAGTGGGGGTGGTATTAAATGATCTTGATGCGTCACTTGCTTTCAATGCAGCTGCATTGATCAATAAAGAATTCGGTAATTGTGTTGCCCTGCCAGGTGACTCAAGCGATCAAAAAATTATTGACGAGATGGTTGCCACTGCAGTCAATACGTTTGGAAAATTAGACATCATTATTGCCAATTCAGGCGTTACATTATTTGGCGATTTTATCAATTATACTCCTGAATCCTTTTATAGGGTAATGCAGGTTAACTTGGGCGGAACGTTTTTTTTAGCACAAGCTGCTGCAAAGCAAATGCAAAAACAACAATCTGGTGGCAGTTTTTTATTTATGTCTTCTGTGGTAGCGCACCAAGCACACGAGAAATTGGCTGCTTACGCCATGAGTAAGGCCGCTATTGAAATGCTTGCAAAAAATTTAGTGATTGAACTTTCCTCTTCACAAATCAATATTAACAGCATTGCACCCGGCGCTACATTGACTGAACGAACACTTGAAGACAAGGGCTATGAAAAAACCTGGTCAAAAATAACACCAATAGGCAGACCGGCAAGTGTAGAAGACATTGCGAATGCAGCCCTGTTTTTTGTTTCTGATGATGCAAGACATATTACAGGACAATCACTGGTTATAGATGGGGGTTGGACAAGCATCAGTCCAAGTCCATATTAATTTTATATGCTTATTTCACCAGACCATCTTTATCCTGAAGTTGTTTTACAACACACCTGCCTATTAGGTGAGGGTCCTGTTTGGGATGCCAATAAAAAGAGCATCTTATGGATAGATCTGTTAAATGGCATCATTCATGAATTTCATACACAGGATCAATCTCATCACACCCTAGAGCTCGGAGATATTGTTGGTGCAGTAGTACTCACCCAATCAGGAAATTATCTCGCTGCACATAAAAGTGGATTATTAATAATTGATAGAACCACAGGTAAGATTCATTTTATTCATCATCCTGAAAAACATCTTCCTTCCAATCGATTCAATGATGGCAAATGCGATCCAAAGGGCCGCTTCTGGGTGGGCACCATGTCTATAACAGAGGAAGCAGGTGCAGGTAGTATGTATATGTTAGACAGTAGCATGACTTGTTCCAAAAAATTTGAAGGCGTTACTATTTCTAACGGATTAGTATGGAGCGCAGATCACAAAACTTTTTATTATATCGATACACCAACTTATCAAGTGGTGGCATATGATTATGATTTGATCACAGGAGATATTTCTAAAAAAAGAACAATAATACGTATTCCTACAAGTGAGGGTTATCCTGATGGGATGACAATAGATACTGATGGAATGCTCTGGATTGCCCATTGGGATGGTTCACAGGTTGCACGATGGAACCCATCTACCGGTAAAAAAATATTTTCTATTGTGCTGCCTGTAGATCGTGTTACCTCATGCACTTTTGGTGGTGATGATTTGAAGGATCTATACATTACTACTGCACGCGTGGGCTTAAATGAAAAGCAACTGGCTGCGCAGCCACTGGCAGGTTCTCTTTTTGTGGTAAAAAATTCTGGCTTTCAAGGTTTCTCTACTATTCAATTTGATGATGCTGGTCTTAAATTAGTTTAACTTTTGGGTTCTATTCCATTTGAATAGAGTATTCCAAAATTTTCTTACACAGTTGCCTTTTCTGAAATGTGTAAACCATATTTAAACTATGTTTTACCAAAAACAAAAAACCCATCGTAAAGTATTGATTTACAATGGGTTATGCTTTGTTTTCGTGACCCCGTCAGGATTCAAACCTGAAACCTTTTGATCCGTAGTCAAATGCTCTATTCAGTTGAGCTACGGGGCCAGTGGGGTGCAAATATAAGATTTTTCTGAAATTATGTATTGACTGGCTGATATTGAATTTTTATAATTCCAAGTTTATCTAGGATGCGCATGATAAAGAAAGTAGGATCCCATTCAAATTTTGCAACAGCAAATTTTGCTCTTTTAGGGTAAAAGTGATGATTGTTTTGAAATAGTTCTCCCATTAGAAAGATACCCCAGCGCTCAGAATTACGTGAATGGTCTCCATTGTTGAAATTGGTATAACCGTATTTATGTCCACACCAATTGACTATTGCACCTTGTACAGGCCCCATAAGTATATGAATGGGGATTAATAAATACCAATACCATGCTGGTGCAAAAAGTATGTATAAGCTTATGTAAACGGCTACCCACCCAATTCGGGTAAGTAAATTATCCCCAAATTTGTCCATCCATTTCCAGGAGGGTAGATAGTCTTTTGTAAACTGTTCCATTGGAGCAATTTTATGCTGAACAAAGTCATTGTAGATGTTGCGGGTATGCATCATCATCTGCCAAATATCTTTAAAGAAATGAGGAGAGTGGGGGTCTTTTTCTGTATCACTATAGGCATGGTGCATTCTGTGCATCACTGCGTAGGCTTTTGGAACAAGAAAAGAGGATCCTTGAAAAAACCAAGTCAAGAAGTAGAATGTTTTTTCCCAAAACGGGTTAGTGAAATACATCTGATGTGATGCATACCTGTGTAAGAAAAACGTGTGAAAGAAAAGAGAAGAAAACCAGTGAATGAAAAAGAATAGAATAATGAATGTCATAATTTCGAATCAATTGTGTGATGGTGAAATTAGACATCAATCTGCTATGAAGTTGTTAACTAACTCCCATTAATATTTTGATGATAAGATTAACTCAAAAGTGATATCGCATGAAAGCTTCTAGCGCTGCATATTGTGGTAATCCTAGGCAGTCGAAAAGTTTTGCAGTATCAGCATTTCGGTCTTCAGCTCTTTGCCAAAACTCTCTGCTGTCACTACCTTGAAAGACCACGCCATCTTTTTGTGATTGGTGGATGAAGATACCATTTCGCTTTTGTAATACTTGATCCGGACTCATTGGAATCGACATGTCGATATCCCAAATATCCCATTCAGCCCAAGCGCCACGATACAACCAAAGGTTACAGTCAGCAATGGATTCATCTTCGTCGAATCTTAATTTTTTTAGTGCAGCCATCATCACATCAAAGCATACTTTATGTGTGCCATGTGGGTCTGCAAAATCACCGGCAGCAAATATCTGATGAGGTTTTACTTTTTTAATCAGATCGATATGCAGCTGCATATCTGCATCGGTAGGCGCATTTTTTTGAATAAGTCCTGTTTCATAAAAAGGAAGATTCATGAAATGGATGTGATTGTCTTTTACACCAGCATAGCGACAAGTGGCTCTCGCTTCGGTCCTCCTTATCATACCCTTTATGCTTCTTATCTCGGGTGTATCTTTTTGGTGTGGTGTTTTTGTTTTGATAAACTCTTCAGCGTTTTTCCAGATACTGCTGGCCAAACTTTTATCAATCTCAAAATAACCGTCAAATTGTACTGCAAAATCTATTTGTCGCATTACAAACTCATCACTAACAGCAATATTGCCAGAGGTTTGGTAGGCTACATGAACTTCATGCCCCTGTTGCAGCAGACGCATAAAAGTTCCACCCATAGAGATGATATCATCGTCAGGGTGGGGAGAGAAGATGATGATACGCTTTTTTTCAGGGTATCTTCTTTCCGGATGGCGTGGTACGTCTTCATTGGGTTTCCCCCCAGGCCAGCCGGTGATGGTATCTCTTAATCCGTTGAAGACACGAAGGTTCACTTCAGCAAGTGGACCATGTTTTTCTAGGAGTGATGCAAGACCATTAGAGAAGTAGTCGTCGCGTGTTAGCATCAGCAATGGTTTTTTAAGTTCCATTGCCATGGTACAAACTGCTTTTCTTATTGTCTTTTCAGTCCACTCAATTTCACCTGTCAGCCAAGGTGATTTGAAGCGAGTTAGTCCCTGAGCAGATGCTTCGTCGAGGTGAAATATGGTATTAGGGTGCTCTTGTAAAAAAGT
Organism: Bacteroidota bacterium; assembly: GCA_041162625.1. Classification (GTDB taxonomy): domain Bacteria; phylum Bacteroidota; class Bacteroidia; order Chitinophagales; family Chitinophagaceae; genus Pollutibacter. The sequence goes on from JBEASE010000030.1 coordinate 19,506, forward strand.
TGCAGGTATCTCATCGGATATCTGACCCTCAATCGATTTTGCCACAATTTCAGCCTTATTTGCACCAAATGCAAGTAATACTATCTTTCTGGCTTTCAATATACTAGATATCCCCATCGTAAGTGATAGTCGAGGTACCTGAGCTATGTTATCAAACTCATAAGCATTGGCCAATCGGGTGCTATTTTCAAGTGCAGCTATCCTTGTGATAGAATTTTTGCTCGTTCCAGGTTCATTGAACCCAATGTGTCCGTTTAGTCCAATGCCAAGAATTTGGATATCAATTCCACCGGCTTTATCAATTGCTTTTTCATAGTCCCTTGCATATTGGTTAATATCCTGTTTTGCAATGGTGCCGTCTGGTATATGAATATTCTTTGGATCGATATCGATATGTGAAAAGAGGCAGGTGTGCATGAAGCGGTGATAGCTTTGCGGAGCATCCGGCTTCATGGGGAAGTATTCATCTAGGTTAAAAGAGATAACATTTTTGAAGCTTAGGCCTTCTTCTCTGTGTAATCTAACGAGTTCAGCATATAATGTTTTTGGAGTAGTACCTGTTGCCATTCCCAAAACACAATTCTTGCCTTCTTTGGCTCTTGATTTGATAAGATCGGCTATTTCTAGGGCAATTTCTTTTGCTGCTTGCTTGTTGCTAGAGTGGATAACTATAGGGACTTTTTCAAATGCGTCGATCATTTGTAGAGGATTAGGTCAAGCAAAAAAATTGTATTATAAAATTAAAAAATTTTATTAACTCTACCGATAAAAATTAACCAATAAAGAAGAATGCAGATCAATTGAGTTTTACCACAAAGATTTCAGGCCAGAGTTTGCCAGTAATGTAGAATAGTTTACTCGACTCATCATAAGCTATGCCGTTTAATACGGCGCCAGCTTCTGTGGGGGTATTTCCCCTTGATTTAAGGTAGGAAAGGTCTGATTTGGTATGCTTTTGGAGGATATCTTGCATATTGATCATACCAACTACGAGCCCAGATTTGGGGTCTATTTTTAAGATATAGTCGTATTGCCATCTGTTTGCATAGATATAACCATCCACCATTTCTAATTCATTTAGGTTGTTGACCGCTCCATAATTGTCCCTAACACTCAAGACCTTGTTCAACTTCAAGGTACCAGGTTGTACAAAATAGAGTTTATCAGAACCTTCGCTAATAATCAGCTCAGAGTCATTGTTGGTGATGCCCCATCCCTCACCACTCCATGGTAATGTGCCCAATTGCTTTAATGTTTTGGCATCATACATAAAGACAAGATGATTTTGCCAGCTCAATTGGTAAAGGGTATCATTTAAAACGGTAAGTCCTTCAGCAAATATTTCATTAGGAAGCGCTTGTTGTTTTTCAATCTTTCCACTTGTAGCATTTAATTTCCTTAAAGTCGATTGTCCCACTAACCCTGT
>JBEASE010000031.1:0-19773 GCA_041162625.1 Bacteroidota bacterium
GTTTGGTTTGAACCAGGAAAATACCTCGTAAGTGAATGTGGTTATTTTCTAGTGAAAGCAAACATCATCAAACAAGCGCCATCAAGAAACTTTGTAGGAGTAAATAGCGGGTTCAATCATTTGATTAGACCAATGTTTTATGATGCTTATCATAAGATTTCTAATATCTCCAATACACAAGGCATAGTAAATGTGTACAATGTAGTTGGCAATATTTGTGAGACAGATACTTTTGCATGGGATCGTGAGTTAAACGAAGTGCGTCCAGGTGATATTTTATTGTTCAACAATGCAGGTGCATATGGCTTTGAAATGAGTAGCAGATTCAATTCAAGGGCAAGGCCAGCCGAAGTCTTAGCTGATAAAGGCGAATTGAAATTGATTCGTAAAAGAGAGACATTTGAAGATGTATTGGCTGGTCAGGTAATTGACTAGCGTTGTGCTTTATTTTCTATTGAATTTACCATCAAAACTGCACCTCACTCCCCTGTGGTTTCCACAAGCTTCTAGCTCACGTACCTGTAATCTTTTTCCAGAAAAGCTGAATTCAAGTACGCAGTGATCATCAGCTTTACTGTAGTGAAATACTTTTGGTTTCACCTGCACTAAATCACCTCTAAGTTTACCACTGCATTTCCCTCCAGACTTTTCTATATTGATAAAGAATTGAAGTTTTCCAGTTTTGGCACCGTCTCTTATAGAAACAAAATTAGTATCGTCTATTTTATAATCACCCGATAATTGATCTTTTTTGCCTAGAGTGTCAATTGGATTATAAATATTCCCTTTCTCAATTGGAAGGTTACTTTCTGTCAGTATCAGGGTAAATAAACCTTCAGTATTGTAAACGAAAGCACTCTTTTCGTAATAAGACTTTTTATCTGGCGACTCTTTGTATGTAGTCTTTATGATGGTAAGTCGTTTATCAATACCACCTTCCATTGTCAACCCTGCCTCATTTGTTTTCTCAATTAATTTCATTGCAGCAGCAAATTCATTTTTTTCATTGTAGCAAATCAGGTAAACTTTTTTGTTGTTTTTTTCTTCGGCTGACAAGAATAAATAAGTCTCATTTGTTTCTTCAGCCTTGTATCGCGCTTTTCTGTAAAATTTGACTTTTTTGAGTTGTTTAAAATCTGTGCTAAAAACAGAGTCCGGAATAAATTTTGAAACTACAGACGATTTGATATAAAAGCTATCTGATTCTTTTTGATTGATTTCTTTTGAGCTAAACTGTATAGGCAATTGTCTTTCTGGAAAAGCAAGAATGAAGTCTGTCGTTTCAATGTCTTCATCAGCATTAATGTCTTTTACTTGTTGCTGGCAGGCAAAATAGAAGAGCGAAATAATAATCCAGACAAAAGCTTTACGCATCACAAGATTTTTACAAAGTAATAAAATATATTACGGATAAAGTGGGTTTCAAATGTTGATATGTGTATAAATTACATATTAATTTAGAGATTATGCAAAAATTTGCGGTATCTTGCAGATTCATAAAATGTTCGCAGACATGACTGATTTTAGAAATTATTCGCTCCCTTATGCTATTGATTCCAAATACAAAAAGAAAGTAGCCTACTTCTCTATGGAGTTTGCTATTCATCAGCCTTTAAAGATTTATAGTGGTGGTTTAGGCTTTCTTTCAGGTTCTCATCTGCGCAGTGCTTATGAATTGCGCCAAAACTTAATTGGTATTGGTATTCTATGGAAATACGGATACTATGATCAGGCTAGAAACCAAGATCAAACCCTGCAAGTACAATGGAACGAAAAAATTTATAATTTTTTAGAAGATACTGGTATCAAATTTCAAATCTTGATTCATGATGCACCCGTTTGGATCAAGGTATTTTATTTAAATCCTTCGACTTTCAATTCTGCACCCCTTTTCTTGCTGAGTACTGATTGTCCGGAAAACGATTATGTTTCTCAAACCATTACCCATCGCTTATACGACGCTAACGTTGCTACTAAAGTGGCACAGTTTATTTTGTTGGGTGTTGGTGGTGCCAAGCTTGTTGAAGAGCTTGGTTTCAAACCTGATGTTTATCATTTGAATGAAGCCCATGCAATTTCATCTGCCTTTTATTTGTTGAACCAGAATGGTGGCGATTTGGCAGATCTCAAAAAGAAATTAGTTTTTACTACACATACTCCTGAAGAGGCTGGAAACGAGAAACACGATATTTATCTGTGTAACAAAATGTCTTATTTCTGTGGAATGCCATTGGAAAAAGTGAGAGAGATCACAGGAATGGAGGATGATCAATTTAATCACTCTTTGGTGGCTCTTCGTTTTGCAAGATTATCTAATGCTGTATCTGAATTACATGGACATGTAAGTCGCAAAATGTGGAACAAACATGAAGGTGTTTGCCCCATTATCCATATCACTAACTCTCAAAACTGGAGATACTGGGCAGATAAGCAATTGTATTTTGCAATGGATGAGCAAAATGATGAAAGATTCGTTGATCGCAAACGCTACTTAAAAAAGCGTGCTTTTGATTTGGTAGCAGACCAAACAGGAAAGTTAATGAACCCTGATGTATTCACTATTGTTTGGGCACGTCGTTTTGCTGGTTATAAGCGTGCAGACATGCTTACCAGAGATCGTGAAAGATTTGAAGCACTTTTGAGTAATAAAAAATATCCTGTACAAATGATTTGGGCGGGAAAGCCTTATCCAGTTGATTATCCTGCAATTTCTGAATTCAATCATCTTGTGCATCTGAGCAAAAGCTATAGCAATATGGCTGTTTGTACTGGTTATGAACTCGGTTTGAGTAAGCGATTGAAGCAGGCTGCTGATGCTTGGTTAAATAACCCACGCGTACCTCGTGAGGCATCCGGAACTAGTGGAATGACTGCTGCAATGAATGGTGCTGTTAACGTATCTACCAATGATGGATGGATTGTTGAATTCATCAACCATGGTAACAATGGATTCATTGTTCCACCTGTTGATTACGAAAACATGCATGTACAAGATCAGGACCAATACGATTTAGATCAAATGTACCGTATCCTTCAAGAAGAGGTTTTACCATTGTATTACGATGCATCGCAAACTTGGAGAGAAGTTGTTCAAAATGGCATGAAGGATGTAAGATTCAGATTTGATTCTAACAGGATGGCTGCGGAGTACTACGACTTACTCTATAATGGATAGATACAGTATCTTTGTAATATGATACTTCCTGTCGTTGCATATGGTCATCCAGTTCTACGTAAGGTCTGTACTGATATTACATCAGATTACTCATCATTGCCCCAATTGATTTCTGATATGTGGGAAACCATGTACAATTCAAATGGTATGGGACTAGCGGCACCCCAAATCAATAAAGCTATTAGACTCTTTGTTATAGACACTGAACAGATCTATGAAAAAGCGAATGATGAATCTAGAGATGAATTTAAAGGGGAAATGGGATTCAAAAAAGTTTTCATCAATGCGCACATACTTGAGCTCAATGGTGAACCGTGGACATGCGACGAAGGTTGCTTAAGCTTACCTGGATTTAGAGAAGAGGTTAGTCGTGAAAGTGAAGTAGTATTAGAATACTGTGATGAACAATTCAACAAGAAAACCGAGACTTTCAAGGGATTAAATGCTCGGGTTATCTTACATGAATATGATCATATTGATGGTAAATTGTTCATCGATCATCTGCCACTTATTAAAAGAAAGCTGTTAAAGAAGAAATTAGAGGATATTACAGCAGGTAGGGTAAAGCCTGGATACAAAATGCTGTTTCCAAAATTAAATTAATTAGGTATTTGACTGCATGTATTCTTGCAGTAGAATAGTTGCTGCAATTTGATCGATTAATTCTTTTTTTTGTCTATCCTTTTTTTTCATCCCCATATCTATCATTGCTCTGCTGGCCATTTTGGAAGAAAATTGTTCATCGACTGGCACAATAGGAATGTTGGGGAAACTATTTTTTAATCTCCTGATACAATGTAAGACGGATGGTGTAGCATCAGTGGGACTCCCATCTAATTGATAAGGTAATCCAATTATAATTTTTTCAACCTCTTCTTTAGCAATATAGTCTTTCAGGTAATCAAAGAGTTCTTGCGTATTTATTGTGGTTAAACCATTGGCAATAATTTTCAATGGATCTGTAACAGCCAATCCAGTCCGTTTTTTTCCGTAATCTATTGCCAGAATTCTTGCCATGATTAGTTGAGGATTAGATCAGCAATTGCGAAAATAGAAAAAACTATACTGGCGATACCATTGGCGGTCATAAATGCAATATTCACCCTGCTCAGATCATTTACTTTGACCAAACTTTGCTGAAAAACCAACAAGCCAATGAATAGCATTGTCCCAATAAAATAAACCAAATGAAAATTGAATTGGAGTCCAGCTTCAACTATGAGTAATGCAGTTGCCACATGCAATACTCTCGAAAAAAGCAAAGCTTTTCTCCTTCCTAATCTTGATGGTATTGAAAAAAGACCTTGCGATGCATCAAACTGATCATCTTGCAAAGCATAAATGATATCAAATCCTGCAACCCATCCCATAACAGCAAATGAAAGAAAAAATACAGATGGAATCATTGTTTCTGTCACTGCAATGAATGCTCCTGCTGGTGCCAATGAAAGTCCGAGTCCCAATACCAAGTGACAAAGTGATGTGAATCTTTTTGTATAACTATATCCCAGTATGACGATAATCGCTATAGGTGAAAGCAATAAACAGGTTGTGTTGATCATGTATGCAGATGCAGTAAATAAAACAATATTCAACAGTGTAAATCTGAGTGCGCTGCTTGCGCTGATAATGCCACTTGGAATTTCTCTGATGGCTGTTCTTGGATTTTTAGCATCAAATTCTCTGTCGAGGTATCTGTTAAAAGCCATTGCTGCACTTCTTGCAAATACCATACAGAGTATCACAAAAATAAAAACACTATAATTTTCGCTAAAATAGAATTGGATAACTGTCCAGCCATTTTGCTTGTTATCATTGAGCTGAAACACGCCAATCATAAAACCAACCAAAGCAAAAGGCATTGCAAAAATGGTATGGGAAAATTTTATAAGTGAAAGGTAGTTATTGAATTTGCTCATGCCATTTTTGATTTGTTGAAAATATCCCACAGTACAATACCCGCAGAAACACTGATATTAAAAGAATGTTTGCTTCCAAACTGAGGGATTTCTATTGAGCCGTTGCAGCTCTTGATTGCATCTTCACTGACTCCTTCTGCCTCATTTCCAAATACAAGTGCAATTTTAGAATGTATGGGTGGTGAAAATGCATCTAGTGCAATACTATTGTGGGTTTGTTCTATGGCGTACACCTGATAACCATTTTCTTTTAATTGCTTAATCAAATCGGTTGTTGAGACAATAGCTTCCCAAGCAACTGTCTCAGTGGCGCCTAAAGCTGTTTTTTGTATCTCTCTATGAGGGGGTATAGGTGTAAATCCACACAAATAAATTTTTTCAACCAAAAAAGCATCGCAGGTCCGGAATACACTCCCAACATTGTGCATACTTCTCACGTTGTCTAATATTACAACCAGAGGTGATTTTTCAGCATCCTGAAAAGCCTCTTTTGATAGCCTTTCCAGTTCATCCATCTGTTTTTTAAACATGTTGCAAAGATAGGGTGTCTCTTTTTTTCCTTTCAGAATAAAAGATAACTTTGTCCCTTATGCAACAAGGATTTGATCATATTTTAACATCGCTTCAAAATTGGCAGCCCAATACGACCATTAACATGGAGACCTTGCGTCAGGCTGGCAGTAATCGTCAGTATTTTAGATTAAAGCTTTCAAACCAAACATACATACTCACCAATAATCCGGGTAATATTGCTGAAAACAATGCCTTTATTGAATTCACCAACCATTTTCATGCGAAGGGTTTGAATGTGCCTTCTATCTGCTTTACTCAGCCAGATCAGTCCTTTTATGTGCAAAGTGATTTAGGCGATGTTTCCTTATTTGATTACATACAGCAAGAGGGTTTTTCTGAGCATGTAAAGACTTTGTTCAAAAGGACAGCTGAAGAGTTGGCTAAACTTCAAATACTTGGGGGTGAGGGACTTGATTATAATAATTGTATTGCAACAAGATCATTTGATAAGCAAGCCATTTACTCTGATTTGCTTTACTTCTTGTATTATTTTGTTCGAGCATTAGATCTTCCCTACGATAAAAATTTATTGCTTAATGATTTTGAACTCTTGAGCAGTTACTTGACACAAGAAGAACATCATTATTTCATGCACCGCGATTGTCAAAGTCGCAATATCATGATTAAAGATGAGCAGGCTTATTTCATCGACTACCAAGGTGGAATGCAAGGGGCACTTCAATATGATATTGCTTCACTACTTTGGCAGGCTAGAGCGCAAATGCCTTATGAATGGAGGGAGGAATTGGTTGGTTATTATTTTGAGAAGGTCAATCAATTGCTTAACGGAAAACTACATAAAGCTGAATTCCTGAATAACTACGATGGATTTGTATTGATCAGGATGTTGCAGACCTTAGGTGCATATGGTTTCAGAGGCTTATTTGAACGTAAACAGCATTTTATTGCAAGTATTCCTTATGCTTTAAAAAATTTAAAGTGGTTTCTATCCAACAAAGGATTGCCTTTGCGCTTGCCCGCTTTGAAAAAAGTGCTGGATACAATTGTTTCTGATGAGATTCTATTGAAATTTGATACAGTTACAGCTGCTGCTGATGCTAAATTGAAAATTAAAGTCAATAGTTTCTCTTATAGAAAAGGCATTCCAGCTGATGAATTTGGAAATGGTGGTGGCTTTGTATTTGATTGTAGAGGTATTTTAAATCCGGGTAGAATTGAAGAATATAAAACGCTGACTGGTAGAGATAAACCTGTACAAGAATTCTTGATACATAAAACTGACATGCCTAATTTCTTGCAACATGTATACGGAATTATTGGTATTTCAGTTGAAGATTATTTGAAGCGTGGATTTGAAGGACTGACAATTAGTTTTGGATGTACAGGTGGACAACATCGAAGTGTATTCGCTGCCGATAGTTTGACAACTTTTCTAAAAGAGAAGTACAAGGTTAATGTGGAGGTTTGTCACGTTGAACAAGAAGCAAAAAATTGGATCAATGAGCGGTATTGAAAAGGCTAAAGCCATGATTTTTGCGGCGGGTTTTGGAACAAGATTGAAACCGCACACAGATTTTCATCCTAAAGCATTGTTGAAGATCAACGGTAAGTCGCTATTAGAAAGAAATATCGACTATTTGAAGTCGTTTGGCATTAAGGAGTTTGTGATAAACACCCATCACTTCTCAGGACAAATTCATCTTTTTCTTTCACGTTATAGAAACAGTGACATCAACATACATGTTTCTTTTGAAGAAGATGGTCCCTTTGAAACCGGCGGAGGATTAGCTTACGCATCAAAATTTTTGCAAACTTCTGATCAGCCTTTTGTAGTGATGAATGCTGATATACTTACGAATTTAAATCTTGGTAAGATGTATGACTTTCATCTTACACACCAACCTTTAGCTACATTGGCTGTAACTGAAAGAGAAAGCTCAAGACAGTTTTTATTTGATGACCAAATGAGATTGAGCGGTTGGAAGAATAATAAAACAGATGAACTAAAACTTGTTGATTCATTTCGTTCTGTTGAATCATTAAATCCTTTTGCATTCTCAGGCATTCATGTGATTCATCCAAGTATTTTTAGACTGATGCCTTCATCGGGTACTTTCTCCATAACCAATACTTATTTAGGTTTAGCATCAACTGAGTCAATCATGGGCTACAATCATTCGGGAGATGTTGTACTTGATGTAGGAAAACCCGAGGCGATTATTGACGCGGAACGAATTTTTCAATAAATGCAGCTATACCCATTTTTTTTCAAAGAGCAGAAGCTCGTTCTAAGCGCTGAAAGGTGTCTTTATTGGGAAGATCAGCAAACGCTGATTTTGTCAGATATGCATATTGGTAAAGCGGCTCATTTTAGAAAAGCAGGTATAGCAATCCCTCAACAAATATTCCAAGAAGACCTTCTTCGCTTGTTTCAGCAAGTTCATTTTTTTTCTCCCAAGCGTATTATTGTAACAGGTGATTTATTTCACAGTGAAGCTAATTTAGAGCATGAATGGTTTTCTAAGTGGCGATCTGCATTGGCAGGAATTCAATTGATCTTGGTAAAAGGTAATCATGAGATTTTACACAATCAGCTTTACGAAAAATTAGGCATTGAGGTTGTTGAAAGGGAATTGATAGTTGCACCATTTCGCTTCGCCCATGATTTAAATAATCATAGTGATGAGCAGCTTTTTTTATTTTCAGGCCATACACATCCGGGGATTAAACTTGCTGGTAAAGCAAAACAGTCTTTTGTTTTTCCTTGTTTTTATTTTACTGAAGCTTATTGTATTTTACCTGCCTTCAGTAAGTTTACTGGCAAACATCTTGTGGAGATGAAGATGGGCGAACAAGTTTTTGCAATTGTGGGAGAGGGGAGCAGCAAAACAATTGTAGAAATTCCAAATTAAAGCTGCTTGATCATTTTTTTGATTCTGTCTTCTAGCTTCTCAGACGACATACTCTCTCTCATGGAATCTACTTTTACCGGGAAACAGAATGGTGTAAGTTGTTTAGGATGCGTAATGGTTATAGTAGATTCTTCAATTCTCTTCAGCATGGCTCTTAATCGGTGTTCTTCCATTTGCTCATTCATGACCTCTTGAAAGGCTTGTCGCAATAGAATACTATCAGGATCATATTCCATAAATACATTGAAGAGCAGTGATGCAGAAGACTGAAGATGCCTTGCCTTCTTTTTTTCTCCTGGGTTGCCTTGAAATACTAATCCTCCAATGACAGAGATATCTCTGAATTTTCTTTTCGCCATTTCTGTTGCATTCACACTTCGCTGTATAGTCTCTGTAAGATTTTTAGTTGAGAATAAAGTTCTGATGTTAGTATCGTTAACGGGAATAGGTTGATCACTGAGTAATTCAAAGCTGTAATCATTCATGGCAAAGGAAAAGCTGATGGGTTGTAGCTGACTAATTCTCCAAGCAAGTATGGTTGCCATAGCCTCATTGACCAATCTTCCTTCAAAGGTGTGCACAAACATGTGGTGACCATCTTTACTTTCAATCAGCTCAATCAAGAGTTCATTTTCAGCAGGTATTTTTGATATTGCTGCTTGTTTATCGAACAGTGGTTTCAAGGCATTGATGATAGGGTCGGTAATTACAGGTCGACTAGCCTCTGTTAATTTTTTTCTCAGTTGAGAACCTAAATTGGCAGTCATAGACATTCTACCTCCCATCCAGCTTGGTACCATCGATTTTTTTGCATTGCTTTTTCTTACCAATACTGTCATGTCTTGAATGGAAAGCAGTTCAAGATTTTTGCCTGCTAAAGAAAATACATCACCAGGATTAAGCTTGGAAACAAACCATTCTTCAATAACTCCTATGTATCCGCCACTCGACCATTTTACTTTTAACATGGCATCGCTTACTATCGTTCCTATATGCATGCGGTGTCTCATGGCAGTCCTTCTGTTGGAGATACGATATAACCCCTCTTCAGTTCTCTCAACTTTCTGGTATTCGTCGTATTGTTGCAATGCATTACCGCCAGAGCAAATAAAATCAATCACTTTACTCCATTCCTCATCATCCATGTCTTTGAAACAGAAGGTACTGCTGACCTCTTGTTTTATTTTTCGTTGATCAAATCCATCGCCAACCGCTAGCGTGCACAAATATTGGATCAACACATCGTAGCACAATACCTGTGGTATTTTGGCTTCTACTTTTTTTATTGCAATTGCTTCTTTAAGTGCTGCAATCTCTACAAGCTCTAAAGAATGGGTAGGAAGAAAATAGATCTTACTTATTTCACCGGGGGCATGACCACTTCTTCCTGCTCTTTGTAAAAATCTTGAAACACCTTTTGGTGATCCTACTTGTATGACGGTGGATACCGGTCTGAAATCAACACCCAAATCTAGACTGGCTGTACATACAACAGCTTTTAGTTTGCCTTCATGCAATGCTTCTTCCACCCAATTTCGCAATTCTCTGTCGATGCTGCCATGATGCAAGGCCAAGGCACCAGCAAGTTCAGGGGCTATGGTGAGCAAGGTATGATACCATACTTCACTCATGCCTCTGGTGTTGATGAAAACCAAGGTAGAGCGACTCTCCTCAATGATGGGGATTAATTTTTCTGCTAGTTTAATGCCAAGATGTCCAGCCCAAGGATATTCCTCAATCTCATCAGGATAGATGGGGATTACTTCAATATTTTTATCTATTGAGGCAGAAATGATTATACCATTTTCTTCATCAGGTGTATTGATCAAAATTGGGGATAATAAAACATCTCTTGCTTCTTCGAGGTTGCCAATGGTTGCTGAGATACCCCAGACCATTGGTGTCTTAGTTGTATTACAATGAATAATTCTGCTGATAGCAAGTTCTGTTTGTACACCTCTTTTCGATCCTAATAATTCATGCCATTCATCTACTGCAATCAGTTGCAGCGTTGAAAAAGTTGAGGAATGGTCTTTGCTTGAAAGTAAAAGATGAAGACTTTCTGGTGTGATGATCAGGACTTCAGGAAGTTTTCTTTTCTGTTTTTGTCGATCTGCAGTATTGGTGTCTCCATTTCTAATACCAACAGTCCACTCTAAACCAATTTCTGCTATGGCTTTTTCCATTGCCCTACCGATATCTGTTGCAAGTGCTCTAAGTGGTGTAATCCATAATAATTGCAGTCCGTTTTTTTTCTTTGTTTTCCAATCTTTAGGATGTTGATCCATGAATTGCAATAACGCTCCAATAAATATGGAGAAAGTTTTGCCGCATCCTGTAGGGGCATTTACCAAGCCGCTTTTATGTTTTCTAATAGATTGCCAGGTATCTATTTGGTATTGAAAAGGCGTCCAGCCTTTGGCTTCCATCCATGTAGCTATTATTTTTTCAGGTGCTGACATTCAAGCATGAAAATTAAAATGGGGCAATAAAAAACTGGAGTGCTTATTTTTCTTTTCCGGCAATCACAATAACGATCTCACCTTTTACACCTTTTTCGGAAAAATGTTCATGGACTTCTTTGATTGTCCCTCTAAAATTTTCTTCAAATTTTTTTGTAAGCTCCCTTGACACACAACATTGTCTGTCTTCGCCAAAATAAGACATCATTTGTTCTAGCGTTTTTATTAATCGCATGGGCGATTCATACAAGATAACTGTTCTCTTTTCTTCCGCTAAAGCAGTTAAAATGGTATGTCTTCCTTTTTTGAGGGGTAAGAAGCCTTCGAAACAAAAACTATCTGATGGGAGTCCGCTGTTGATTAAAGCTGGCACAAATGCTGTTGCACCAGGAAGGCATTCAATGCGTATACCTTCTTTAATTGCAGCTCTGACCAAGAAAAAAGCAGGATCTGAAATACCTGGTGTTCCTGCATCGGTGAGCAAAGCCATGGTTTTACCGGCAAGTAATTCTGCAACAAGACGTTCTGTTATCTTGTGTTCATTGTGCTGGTGATAAGGGAGCATACTCTTGCTGATTTCATAATGCTTGAGCAATACACCGGAAGTCCTGGTGTCTTCTGCAAGGATTAAGTCCACTTCTTTCAGTACCGCGACAGCCCTAAAGGTCATGTCGCCTAAATTACCAATAGGAGTGGGGACTATATAAAGCATAAAGCTTTGCTTAAAATATTGTGGAAATTAGAGAATGCTGATCTCGAAATGTTCCATCACCTGGTTAGCTAATAATTTGGTGGCTGCTTCTTCTGCTATTTTCTTCGCAGCTGCTTCATCTGCAGCTTCTACATCTAAGGTGATTCTTTTTCCAATTCTTACGTCATTAACCTGACTTAACCCCAAGTTGTGAAGTCCCCCTAATACTGCCTTACCCTGTGGGTCCAACAAATCTTTCAAAGGCATCACATTGATTGCAACAGTGTACTTCATGAGAGCTTATTTTTGAAAAGCAAAGATACTAGAATATAAGTGATGAAAATTGCTGGCACAGCAACCCATCCTAAGAAAAGAATAAGTGGAATAGAGATGCACAATAGTATGAACCTTGGTTGGTTGTTAGCAAAGCTGAAATTCTTAAACTTCATGTTTAAGAGTGGCAATGTGGATACCATCAACCATGAAATCAAGATGATGATACCATACAGAAACCATTTGTTCATTAATACCGACTGAACATTCATAGGGTTGTACAACATCAACAGTGGTAATGAAGCGATAAAAAGTCCTGCTGCAGGAACAGGCAATCCTACGAAATGTCCTCTATCTTTTGTATCGAGATTAAATCTGGCCAATCTCCATGCAGCTGCCATGGGAACCAATACTGCCGGAAGCATCAGATATGCTGATGTGTCTAAGCCATCAGGTTCTGCTGCATAGGATAAGCGCAACATTTGATAAAGGATGAGTCCGGGTGCTACACCAAACGAAACAACATCAGAAAGTGAGTCCAATTGTTTTCCCATATCTGATGTAGTATGCATCAGCCTCGCAACAAATCCATCCAGGAAGTCGATGATAGCGGCAATCAATAAACAAATGGAAGCCCACCAGATTTTCTCCGGTAAATATATTTTCCATTCTAATCCCTGTTGGTTAAGTATAGTTTCACCAGTTTGCAATACCAATACTATTGCAATGGTGCCCATACACAGGTTGAGAAGTGTAAATATGTTTGGAATTTGTTTCATGCTTATTTTTTCATCAATTGCTCAATCTCTTCCGCTTTGATAGGGATGTTTTTAAACAAGTCTTTATTTCCTGATTTAGTTATCCAAATGTTGTTTTCAATTCGCACACCCATTTTTTCTTCTTCAATATAAATTCCTGGCTCAACGGTAAATACCATACCAGGCTTAATAGGTTCTGTCTTGGTACCTATATCGTGTACATCTATACCCAAATGATGTGATATGCCATGGTAGAGATATTTTCTGTAGGCTCTGTTATCAGGCGTTTCATTTTTAACATCAGCCTTGCTGATCAATCCTATTTTCAAAAATGTTTTCGAAGCTTCATCACCAACCATATCAGTATACTTGTTGATAGTGATACCTGGTTTCAACAAACTTTTTCCATAATCATGCAAATGCAGACAAGCATTATAAACTTCTTTTTGTCGCTTGGTGAACTTTCCATTCACAGGCACAGTTCTAGTTAAATCTGCGCAATATCCTCCATACTCTGCTCCAAAATCCATCAATACCAATTCACCATTCTTGCATTGTTGGTTATTGGCAATGTAGTGAAGTATTCTTGCTCTATCGCCACCTGCAATGATAGATGTATATGCTGGTCCCGCTGAACGATTCATCATGAACTCATGATAAATTTCAGCTTCAATTTGGTTTTCCCAAACACCAGGCTTGATGAACTTCAATAATCTTCTGAAAGTTTTTTCTGTGATGTCTATTGCTTGTTGCAGGACCGCTACTTCAAGAGGTGATTTAATTGCTCTAAGGTCCCTCATAATTTTTGCTGCACGCTTATAATTATGCAAAGGGTAACGCGCCTTCATTTCTTGAGCGTAACGATAATCTCTTACCGCAAGCAGATTGGCTTTGCGGTCATTTTCATTTGTGTTCAGATAGATATTATCTGCAAGATGAATCATGGGCTGAAGTAAGCCATCTAGTACATCAAGCCATACAATTGTCTGAATACCCGATAGAGCTGTGGCTTCATTGGCGCGATGTCTTTTGCCATCCCATTTTTCTTTCAATTCGTTGGGTCTTACCAATACCAATACTTCTCTGTATTTTTTATCCGGATGATCAGGAAAGAGTACAAGCATGGTGTCTTCTTGTCTGATGCCTGTCAGCCAATACAAATCTGTATTTTGTTTAAAGGGATAGAGCGCATCACCATTGGAAGGAATTTCATCATTGCTGTTGAAAATAGCAATGCTGTTTTTTTCCATGGCTGCTATAAATCTCTTTCTGTTGTCAATAAAAATTTGCGGTTGGATGTGTTCGCTATGCATAGTTGAATTTGTAAATAGTATAGATGTTAGAATGGGTCTAAATTAACTCAAAATATTTGCATTGCGATAGGAAAGCGACTGTCTTTGGTCAGCCCAAGTAATTACATCATACCATCATCTGCAAAGCTGAAATATCCTTCTGTACTTACGATGATATGATCCAATACTTGGATATCAAAAAACTTTGCAGCATTTCGAATTTTAAAAGTGATTTCTTCATCAGCTTTGGATGGTTTTAGGTTCCCAGAGGGGTGGTTATGGCAGAGGATAATGCTGACTGCTTCTTCTTCTAATGCTTTTTTTAAAATGATACGAGGATCTGCAATAGTGCCTGTCATCCCACCCGAACTGATGATTTCAAAATGCTTGATTTTGTGAGCACGGTTTAGAAAAAGGACTGCAAAAACTTCGTGCGGGAGGTCCATCAGTTTTGCTTGTAAAAACCGGGCAACAGCGTTACTGCTGGTGATGCTTTCAGTCTGTAAATGCTCGGCAGCCTGACGTCTTCTGCCAAGTTCTAAGGCGGCTTGTATGGCGACTGCCTTGGCCATGCCGATACCATGGGTTTTCATGAGTTCTCGGGTAGATAATCTTGCAAGTGCGCCCAATTGATTGCTGCAACGCTCCAGTAGTTGTTTGGCTAATTCCATGGCTGAGAGATTTTTGGTACCATTTTGAATCAGTATAGCCAGTAACTCACTATCTGTAAGTTGAAGTGGTCCTTTTCCTCTTAATTTTTCCCTGGGTTGGTCATCAGGATTCCAATTTTTTATCTGTGTCTTGCTCATTTTTCAACTGTTTTTCAAAAGATGTTCATCACTTATCAACGTCCAATTCCTAGTACACAACTTTCATTATCTTCGTCACACATTTTTTTTATTATGCAACGCGTAGGTCCCTCTTGTAAAATCTTCTCAGGTACCAGCTCAGAATATCTGGCCGAAAAGATTGCCACCGCTTATGGTGGGTCACTTGGAAAAATCAGTATTCAGAAATTCAGCGACGGTGAAATCCAGCCAATTTTCCTCGAAAGTATTCGAGGGGATTATGTTTTCCTCGTGCAAAGCACGTTTTCGCCAGGGGATAATCTCATGGAATTGCTGTTGATGATCGATGCGGCAAAGCGTGCTTCTGCCTATAAGATTATTGCGGTGATACCCTATTACGGATATGCCCGTCAGGATAGGAAGGACAAGCCAAGGGTGGCAATTGGATCCAAAATGGTGGCCAATATCCTTACAGCGGCTGGTGCCGACAGGATCATTACCATGGATCTTCACGCCCCCCAGATCCAGGGATACTTCGATATTCCGGTGGATCACCTCGATAGCTCGGCAATTTTTATCCCTTATATACGCGATCTTCAGCTAGAAAACCTTACCTTTGCGGCCCCCGATGTGGGAAGTGCGAACAGAATCCGTGAGGTCGCTAGCTATTTTAACGTAGAAATGGTGATATGCGACAAGCACAGGAAGAGAGCAAATGAGATTGCCAGCATGGTGGTCATCGGGGATGTGGTGGACAGAGACATTGTCTTGATTGATGATATCTGCGATACCGCAGGAACCTTGTCCAAAGCAGCTAAACTGTTGAAAGACAAGGGGGCACGTAGCGTAAGAGCTTTGTGTACCCATCCTGTTCTCAGTGGGAATGCCTATGCGAATATCGAGAACAGTGTGATGGAAGAATTGGTGGTTTGCGACACAATTCCTTTAAGGGGACAATCCTCAAAATTAAAGGTACTCAGTGTAGCCAACCTTTTTGCTTCGGCCATTAAAAATGCCTATGAAAACCAAAGTATAACCAGCTTATTTATCCACTCACAAATGAGGAACAAATAAGAGGGTATAAGAACGTCATTTTTAAACACTATATAATGAAAACAATTACAATCGAAGGACAATTGAGGACCGCAACTGGCAAATCAGCCGCCCGCCAGCTTCGCTCTCAAGGCATGGTACCTGGTGTAATTTACGGGGGTGCACAAGAGGTTAACTTTGTAGCTAAATCACTTGCCCTTAAGCCATTTGTATATACACCAGACTTCCAGTTGGTGAAATTGCAAATTGATGGTAAATCTTACACTTGTATTTTAAAGGACCTCCAATTTGACAAAGTATCAGATGCATTAACGCACATTGATTTACTAGAATTGGTTGAAGGTAAAAAAGTGACTGCTACCATACCATTGAAGTTCACAGGTGCTGCTGCTGGTGTAAAAGCTGGTGGTAAGCTCGAATTAAGGTTGAAGGCAGTTAAAGTTAAATGTCTTCCAAAATACTTAAGGGAAAATATTGAGGTAGATTTAACCAATTTGGAATTGAACCAGAACATCCGTGTACAAGACATCAAAGCTGACAATTTCGAAATCATGAACTCTCCTCGTATTCCAATTGCTTCAGTAACCATGACACGTCAATTGAAACAGGAAGAAGCTGCTGCAGCTCCTGCTGCTGCTCCTGCCAAGAAATAAGACCAAAGTTTTATCTTTATAGCCCCATGATGATCATGGGGCTTTTTTTATGGACAAATTTTTAATTGTAGGATTGGGTAATATAGGAGCAGAGTATGCGCAAACTCGGCACAATATTGGTTTTGATATATTGGATGCATTTGTTGCCAAACACAATGGTTTTTTTAGCACTGATCGTCTTGCTGATAAAGCGGAAGTCAGTATAAAGGGAAGGAAACTGATCTGCATTAAGCCTACAACATATATGAATCTTAGTGGTAGGGCTGTCAAATATTGGATGGACAAAGAAAACATTGATGCGCAGCGTGTTTTTGTATTGGTGGATGAATTAGCTGTGCCCATCAATAAGATTAAGATTAAGTCGGCCGGTAGCGATGGAGGACACAATGGTTTGAAAAGCATTCAAGAACTATTGGGCACTACTCAGTATCCACGACTCCGATTCGGGATTGGAAATGATTTCCCTAAAGGGCGTCAGGTTGAATATGTTTTAAGCAAATGGTATGCTGAGCAAATACCGGTTGTGAAAACTAAAATAGATCGATCTATTCAAGCCATTGAAGAGTTTGTGCTTATTGGTATTGAAAAGACCATGGGAGCGGTCAACAATTTAGAGTTTTAGGTGTCATACATTCTTTGTTATTTTGCATCAATCTAAATCTGTGTAATGAAATTTCTTTGTATAGGACGTAATTATGTTGAACATGCTAAAGAATTGGGCAATGAAGTGCCTGAGGAACCAGTGATTTTTATGAAGCCCAAAAGTGCATTGCTTCAGGCAAATAGTCCTTTTTATTATCCTGAATTCACCAATGAACTGCATTATGAATGTGAGATAGTGTTGCGCATAAGTAAAAACGGCAAATACATTCAAGAAAAATCTGCTAAGAACTATTATGATGCAATTTCAGTAGGCATTGATTTCACTGCACGTGATATACAATCAGAGTTGAAGAAAAAAGGATTGCCTTGGGAAAAAGCAAAGGCATGGGATAATTCCGCTGTACTTGGAACATGGCAACCTATTTCTACTGTAGCAGAAAAAAAGAATATTATTTTCTCTATGAAAAAAAATGGAGAAGTGGTACAGTTGGGTAATACCCAAGACATGATCCATAATTTCGACAAGATTATTTCACATGTCTCTAATTATTTTTCATTGAATATTGGTGATGTCATTTTTACCGGAACACCTAAAGGTGTTGGTGAATGTGTTGTAGGGGATGAATTGGAAGGATTTTTGGAAAATGCTTCTATGTTTAAGTTGCTCGTACAATAGCCAGTTTTTACTAAATCACATACTACTCTGTTTTTTCTAGTAGTGTTGTTCAATTACGCAAGAAGTTTCGTAGATTGAAGTAACACTAACTGCTATGCAACGCCATCAATTGCTCAGTAAATTAAAAAGCCCTATTTGGTTCAGGCTCTTCATGCTGACTTCACTCCCAGCCGCTTTATTTTCTGGTATAAGGATTCAGCAAGTTGATGAGCAGGCATCTGAAATAAGTGTTCGTTATAGTTGGTTTTCAAAAAACCCTTTTAAGTCGATTTATTTTGCATGTCTGGCAATGGCTGCTGAAATGGCTTCAGGTGTACTGGCTTTGGTTCATACGGTGGATAAGCGACCTTCAGTATCCATGCTGGTATTTCACATGCAGGCTTCATTTTATAAAAAAGCAATTGGAAAAATCGTCTTCAAATGTGAAGATGGAGAGAAAATTAAATTGGCAATAGAACAGGCTGTTGCAACTGGAGAAGGTGTTACTTGTGTAGCCCTGTCACGTGGATTTGATGAAGAACAAAATTGTATAGCTGAGTTTACCATAACATGGACCTTCAAACAAAAAAAGAAATAAGATGAAAATCAGTTTTCATGGTGCAGCTAGGTGTGTAACAGGGTCGAAACATTTGCTGACTTTGGTCAATGGGAAAAAGATTCTGTTGGACTGTGGCATGTTTCAAGGTATGGGTAAAGAAACGGATTCCTTGAATAGACATTGGGGATTTGAGCCTAGAGAGGTTGATGTGTTGGTGTTATCACATGCGCACATTGATCACAGCGGTTTAATTCCCAAGTTGGTGAAGGATGGATTTAAAGGGAAAATTTATGCTACACCTGCAACGCGTGAACTGACTGGAGTGTTGCTGGAAGATTCAGCAGGAATTCAAGAAGATGAAATAAAATACATCAATAAAAAAAGGCGCATTGAGGGCCAGCCTTTACTAAAGCCGTTGTATACTACTGAGGATGCAGAAATAGCTATGCATCTTTTTTCTGTGGTTGAATATGGCAGCTGGCATGCTATAGAAGAAGGGGTTGAACTGTTATATACTGATGCGGGACATATTATTGGAAGTGCTTCTGTCCATTTAAGGATCAAGGAAAATGGTGCGACAAGACAACTTACATTTAGTGGTGATGTAGGTCGTTATCGTGATGCTATTTTGAGATCACCTGCATCATTTGAACAATCAGATATCATCATCTTGGAATCGACCTATGGTAATTCGTTGCATGATTTACATCAAGCCACTCCAGACCACATTCTAGAATGGATAGAAAAAACATGCATCAAGAAAAGAGGAAAACTCATCATACCTGCATTCAGTGTTGGTCGCACACAAGAGATTCTATATGCGCTGAATCAATTGGATTTGGAAAGAAGATTGCCAACACTCGACTATTTTGTAGATAGTCCGCTTAGTGTACACGCAACTGAAATTGTAAAAAGCTATCCGCACTATTTTAATCAACGTATCCAAAAAGTACTTGAAAAAGATGAAGATCCATTTGGTTTCCCCGGATTAAAATTTGTAAAATCTGTAGAGGAGTCTAAACTATTGAATTTCCGAAGTGAACCATGTGTTATCATCTCTGCAAGCGGAATGGCTGATGCAGGAAGAGTAAAACACCACATTAGCAACAACATCGAAAATTCAAGAAATGCCATTTTGATGACGGGATATTGCGAGCCACATTCACTAGGTGCAAAATTATTATCAGGTAGAAAAGAAGTCAATATTTATGGCGTGCCACATGAAGTACATGCTGAGGTAGGCGGAATCAGGAGCATGGTGACTATGAAGATTTATCACAATACTTATCTTGTCAAGATCCTCAAAAAGTAAAGCAGCTTTTCTTGGTGCATGGAGAATACAATGTGCAGGAAGATTTTAAAGAAAGGTTGTTGCGAAAAGGGTTTGTAGATGTAGTGGTACCTGATTTGCACCAAGAAATTGGACTAGGATAGTTTACCAACTAC
>JBEASE010000008.1:0-44273 GCA_041162625.1 Bacteroidota bacterium
ATTTGGCACCTGAGGTTACAGAGGGACTTGAAGGATTTGTTCATCCTACTGATATTAAAGGCGGTGCTGAAAAAGCGTCAGTCAAACTGATCATAAGAGATTTCAAGACAGAGCAACTGCATGTATACCAAGAACTGTTGAGGAATATTATGGATAAGATCATGTTTTCCTATCCTAAAGCAACTTATGAGTTTAAAGTGACAGAACAGTACAGGAATATGGGTGAAGTATTGCAGCAATATCCTGCAGTTATCAAGCATGCCATAACTGCAATCGAGCAAGAAGGTATAAAGCCTTTATCGATACCTGTTAGAGGTGGTACAGATGGATCAAGACTGTCGTTTATGGGTTTACCTTGTCCCAATTTATTTACAGGTGAGATGGCGCTTCATTCCAAGCATGAGTATGTTTCTGTTCAGGATATGGAGAAATCAGTCAGAGTAGTACTTAGATTATTACAAAACTGGACTTTGGCTAAAGCGGAATAACTTTATCAACTCTTTAATAAATAAAGTTGCATCTTCATAGAGATTTTTTGATGATAGTTGCCTTTAAAGACAAAAAATAGAAATCATGCTACTTCATTTTCTTCAAATACCTGCTGGAACAGAGATGCAACAAACAGTTGCAACACAGGCTAGCAAACCTATGCAGTTATGGGACATACTGCAGTCGGGTGGCGCACTAATGATTCCGCTTGGCCTCTTGTTAATTCTTGCTGTGTTTTTCTTTTTTGAAAGATACATCGCCATAAAGAAGGCAGGCAAGATTGATGATAATTTTATGCGCATTATTCGCGACCATATTCTCAATGGTAATGAATTGGCGGCAAGGGCAATGACCAAGAATACAGATAATCCAGTTGCAAGGATCATTGATAAAGGTATTCAGCGTATTGGTAAGCCCATCGATGCGATTGAAAGAAGTATGGAGAATGTGGCTCGTTTGGAAATGTACAACCTAGAAAGAAACTTAAGTGTATTGAGTGTAATATCTAGAGCAGCTCCAATTTTTGGTTTTGTGGGTACGCTAGCTGGATTGATGCAACTTTTTTTTGATATCAACACCACAGGTGAATTTGTATTGAATACCATTGCAGGTGGATTATATGTAAAGTTGGTGACATCTATAACTGGACTCGTAATTGGTTTATTGTCGTTTTTGGGATATAGTTTCTTGCATACCCAAATTGATAAGACAGCCAATAAAATGGAAGTTGCCGCTGCCGATTTTCTAGATATCATACAGGAGCCCACTAAATAAAGCAGATGCAAATTAGAAAAGCAAATAGAGGAGAAACGGAAGTCTTTACAGAGGCATTGAATGATATTTTATTCATTCTACTGATGTTTTTTCTCATTGTTTCTACACTTGCCAATCCTAATGTCATTAAACTTTCTCAGCCTAAATCAAGTGGTGATACCAAGGCTAAACAAAATGTAGTAGTTTCAATAGATGCCAATAAACAATTCTACATTGGTACAACTCCAGTGCCGCTCGACTCTCTAAAAAATGCCCTAGCTCCCGTTATTTCAAAAGAAAAAACTGAATTACCAACCATAGTTATCAATGCTGATAAAACTGTGGCTATTGATGAGGTAGTCGCTGTGATGAGAATCGCAAAAGAGTTGGGTGCTAGAACTGTTTTATCAGTTGAGAAACAATAAATATTTATAACGAAGCGCCAGCTCTGATACCGCTGACAATCCTATCTTTTCCTTGGAAGTCCTTTTGAACTCTCACTTTTTCGTATTCATTTAATTTCATTAATGCAGCAACATCTTCGGCATAAGTCATGTGGGTTTCAAACCAAAGCGTGCCACCTCTAATCAAGTGTTGTTCGCTAAAAGAAATAATTGCCTTATAAAATTGCAAAGGATCATTATTGGTGACAAACAATGCCATATGTGGTTCATGATTTAATACCTGTGCGGTCATTTCAGGTATATCTTCATTCGGAATATATGGGGGATTACTAACAATTAGGTTGAAGGCAGGAAGGTCATGATTTAGGCTATCAGATAAAATATCCAACTCTTTAAAATGTATTTTTACATTGAGTTGTGTTGCATTTTGAGATGCTAGTTTTAATGCGGTTGCGCTTTTATCAATAGCCCATATTTCCCAATCAGGAAACGCATGTTGAAGTGAAATAGCTATACATCCGCTTCCTGTCCCAATATCAATAGCCCTAAATGGGATTTTATTTTTTTCCTGTGTTATTTCGCTAAAATTAATGATGGAATCAACCAATTCTTCTGTCTCTGGTCTTGGAATCAGAACATGTTCATTTACCGTTAACTTGTGACCCTTGAACCAAGAATAGCCTAATACGTATTGCAGTGGTTTGCCTTCTAAGATTTCATTTTTAAATTTCGTGTATTGATTGTCTTGTTCTGGTGTCAGGTGATAATCATGGTGAATAATACGTTGTGATTTTGACCATTTTGTGATTTCCTCCATTATCCAATCTGTTATAACCCCTGCTTCTCTGTTATCGTAAATCGCTAATAGAGAAGATTGAAGATGGTGATAAGCTTCTTTCAATAACATGCCCCAAAAGTAAATCAATTAACTTTGTATCAAGAGGAAGCATAGATGGAAGCGTCGCATTTTTATCAGACCATAGAAAAACAAGTTGTTGCCGAGTTTACGGACAGGGGAAGTAAGTTTATTGGTGTAGCATTTCCAATTAACTCTGTTGATGATTTCAAGGTTGGCCTTAATGAGGTGAAAAAATTACATCCCAAGGCTTCGCACTATTGTTTTGCATATCGACTCGGTATGGATGGATTGACCTATCGTGTAACAGATGCAGGAGAGCCATCAGGAACAGCAGGGAGGCCTATCTTAGGTCAAATAGATAGTAAAGGGCTAACCAATGTGCTTATAGTAGTAGTGAGGTATTTTGGTGGAACATTATTGGGGGTGCCTGGCTTGATCAATGCTTATAAAACGGCCGCTTCTATGGCCCTGCAATTAACGCCAATTGTAAAGAAGCCCATCTTGACTTTGTTCGAAATGCAGTTTGATTACACTATCTCAAATGAGGTTATGCGTCTGGTAAAAAAATATGGGTGCTTTTTATTAAAGCAGGAGTTACAGTTGTTTTGTAGTTATGAAATTGGAGTACCCCGACAAATAGAAAATGAGTGTATAACAGCCTTCGGACAACTCAGAGGATTATCTCTTAAAAAGAAAAGCGACTCAGTTTCCTGAATCGCTTTTTGTATGAAATAGTTTGAAAATTATTTTTCAGTATTCATGTCTTCGTCCACTAAAACTCTACCGCAGTTTTCACAAACGATGATTTTTTTGTGCTGACGAATTTCACTTTGACGCTGAGGTGGAATTGCATTGAAACAACCTCCGCAAGCATCGCGAACAACAGGGACTACTGCTAAACCGTTGCGGAAATTTTTTCTGATTCTGTCAAAGGAAGAAAGTAAACGAGGATCTACTGATGCACGAGCTTTATCAGAAAGTGCAGAGAATTCTTTTTCTTCTTTTTCAGTTTCAGCAATAATTTTATCTAACTCAGATTTTTTTACTTTCAGATTAGCATCTTTATTGGCAATGTTTTTCTTTACTATATCCAATGCCCTTGCCTTATCCGAAATTTCTTCGTTAGCATCCTTTATATGCCTTTCAGCAAGCTTCACTTCAAGGGTTTGCATTTCAAGTTCCTTGTTGATAGCTTCGTACTCTCTATTGTTTTTTACATTATCACTTTGCTTTTCATATTTCTTGATCAGCTCTTGTGATTGTGTAATGGTCTGCTTTTTTTGCTCAATGAATTCATTGATACCATTGATCTCTTCTTCAATTCTTGTTTCTCTTGAATGGAGACCTTGTATTTCGTCTTCCAAATCACGGACTTCAATTGGTAGTTCACCTTTTAAAATAGCGATAGCATCCAATTTGCTTTCCACTTTTTGAAGATTGAGCAATGCGGCCAATTTCTCCTCGACTGAATATTCTTTTGCAGTAGCCATAATGAGTTATAAAAAATAATTGACGGGATTGGTATTTCTACCTGTTTTTAGGACGGCAAAGGTAGGGAATTTTTCTTTTATTGCCCTTTCTAAGAGGTCGGAAGTGTATTGTTCACTTTCAAAATGTCCTATATCGGCCAATAAAAGCGTTCCATCTGGCTCGAAGAAGTCGTGGTACCCTAGATCTGCAGTGATATAAGCATCTGCTTTATTTTTTAAAGCATTGATTATCAATGATTTTCCTGACCCACCACATAGTGCAACATGTTGAATCGGTTTGCCTGTGAGCGGTGAATGTCTGATAACACCAGTTTGAAAAGTTTTTTTCAGGTGGCCGAGGAAATCTTTTTCTAGCATTGGAGTGGGAAGAGATCCTATAGCGCCTGCACCAATTTCCTGAAATTCATTTTCAAGGGGATAAATATCATATGCGACCGTTTCATAAGGATGGGCTTTAAAAAGAGCAGATATGATGGCATTTTGGAGATGGGTAGGGAAAATTACCTCAATTCTCTCTTCCTTTTCGTGGTGTTGTTCATTTATGGCACCAACAAAGGGATTGGCATGTTCATTTGCCCTGAATGTTCCGATGCCAGTAGCATTGAAACTGCATTCATCATAGTTGCCAATAGCCCCTGCTCCAGTTTCAAACAGACTAGTTCTTACAGCTGCTGCATGATTAACAGGTGCGAAAGTCACTAATTTTTGATGGGTATTAAGTAAGGGGTCTAATACCCTTGTGTTTTGCAACCCAATTCGGTTAGCAATTTCTCCGTTAACCCCCCATAAAACATGGTCGAGGTTGGTATGAATGGCATAAATACTCAGATCAGCTTTTAATGCTGAAGCGAGCATACGTGCAACTGGATTGCTTGGCATGAGTTGTTTAAGCCCCTTGAATATAGGGGGGTGGTGGACAATAATCAGGTTGATTTTCTTATCAATAGCCTCTTGAATTACATCGGGTGTAAGATCCAGCGCTGTTAGCACTCCTGTGCAGGTTTGTTCAGGGTTTCCAACAACCCAACCTGAATTATCGTAAGAAGCCTGAAGCCCCAGTGGAGCTTTTGTTTCTAAAAAGTTAATTATATCCTTTGTAAGCACCATTAATTTTCTATTTCTAAGAATTGAAATTACTTTACTTTCTTAATCTCTATAGTGAAGAAGGCGATTTTATTTATTCTCTATTTTTTCTTCCTCTCTTTTGCATATGCACAAAGGGTTGTACACGATTGGGAAAATTATATCAGTTCAATTGGCGGTAAACCCATATCAGTGAATGTTGATCTTGGATTCAGCCAAGTGGCACCTATCAAAGAAAATCCTTTTGTCATTGTTTTGCGGGTTAAACTTAGAAATCCCAATCAAATGGGAATGCCAGATTTAAGTGAAATCAATGAATTGGATAAATTAGAAGCCAGGTTAGTAGAGTTGTTAGCAAGGCAAGTAGGTGCTTTGTTTACAGGTAGATTTACCCAGCGGGGAATCAGGGAATTTTATTTTTATGCACCAGATACAGTAGGTTATCAAAAAGCAATAAATCAGTCCCTTTTTTCGTTAAATGAAGGTGAATGGCTCTGTCAGGCCAAACGCGATGAAAAATGGGATAACTACTTTACAGTTTTGTATCCATCAAAATTGGACCAGCTAAAGATTGCCAGTCGTAAAAAGCTGGAAATCATGGGAGTGGCAGAAGGTAGGGTATTGAAGAGTATTGAAGTTGAACATTATTTCGAGTTCGAAAATATTGATGGCAGTACAAAATTTTTGTCGACGCCTGAAATGTCGGGTTTCAAAATTGTTGAAATGCCCGGTTTACCTGACAAGTCCAAAGGAAAATATGTGCTGGTCCTAAGGAGGAAAGAAGACCCTGATTTTAGCTGGATCGAGAGAAGGATTGTACCACTCTACAATTTGACTCAAAAACACGGTGGTAGCTATAAGGGTTGGGAGCAAATTGTCAAGTAAACCCAAATCCAAATATTATGAAAACCAAGGTTACTTTAGCTGTAGCAGTTTTAATGCTATCTTTTATTTTTTCTTCTTGCGAAAAAGCAGAACAATTCCTTCAAAAGGCAGTAATAAAACAAATCATCACCAACGATAGATGGGTTGTTGAAATATTTACAGTTTCTGGTGTGGATGTAACCTCTGATTATGCACCTTATGAATTTGAGTTCAATGCAAACGGAACGGTAACTGCTTATAAGGCAACTGATGCAATAACAGGTGATTGGAAAGAGGATATTACTACTATGAGTATAGAAACACATTTCAATAGCACAGAGGTGCCGTTACAACTCTTCAATACTATATGGTATATAGGGAAAACAGCACCTACCTATGTAGAAGCAAGATCTGTAACTGCTACTGCTGTTTTAACTATGAAATTGGTAAAAAAACAATAAGTGTAGTTGAGGACTATTGAACAATATCTATTAGCAATTGTTTCTTATTTTTGAGTCCTATTTCATTAAAAATAATTTTATATGTCAATTCAAAAAGGTCATCCTGCTCCTGATTTTTCTTTGTTCAATACAGAAAAAAACAAGGTGGCGTTAGCAGATTACAAAGGAAAAAATCTTGTAATTCTTTTCTTTCCTCTTGCTTTCACAGGTGTTTGTACTACTGAACTTTGTTCAGTTAGAGATAACTTGAATGTTTACACTGGCTTGAATGCTGAAGTTGTGGGCATCTCTGTTGACTCATTATTTGCACTTGGTAAATTCAAAGAGGAGCAACAATACAACTTTCCTTTGCTTTCTGATTTCAATAAGACGACTGCCAAAGCTTATGGAGCTTTTTACGATGAGTTTGTATTGGATATGCAGGGTGTGGCTAAAAGAGCTGCATTTGTAGTAGATAAGGATGGTACAGTGCAATATGCAGAAGTATTAGAGAGTGCCGGCGATCTACCTAATTTTGATGCAATAAAAGAGACATTATCAGGCCTGAATTAGTACTATAAAGTTCAAATGAATAAGCCAGCACTTCTTGGTGTTGGCTTTTTTCATGTAAATCAGCTAATTTTGACTATATCGTATGAAGGTACTTTTAACCATCTTATTCAGTTGCTCGGTTATGCTTGGCTTTAGTCAGGTTAAACGTGTAACCATGAGTGATCATGTAAAAAGAACCAGCATCTATCCAAATCCTGCTAAGTCGTTTGTTCAAATACAGTATAAGCAATCTACTCCACCACCATCTTCATTGGTCATCTATAATTTTCTGGGTAAAAAACAAATAGAGACAAATCAGCCTGGTACGCATGTTTATCTCGATTTAACCAGCTTTAACCGTGGTGTATATATTTTTCAGTTCCGGGATAAAAATGGCCAGATCATCGATTCTGGAAAATTCCAAGTGGAGAAGTAATTAAAGTACTTGTACAATCAAGAATTTCAAGTAATTGGTATTTTCCAAGCCACGTATAATTGGATGATCGGGCGATTGTGCCTGATATACAACCTGCCTTAATGTTCTCCTTGCATCCTTTGCTGCCATTTCAATGGTTTGGTAAAACAAATCAGGTTGAACAAGATTTGTACAAGATGAGGTGACCAAGAAACCTCCTGGTTTGATCAGCTTCATACCTCTCAAGTTGATTTCTTTATAACCGCTTATGGCTTTTTGAATATTCTCTCTGGTCTTGGTGAATGAGGGTGGGTCAAGCATTACAACATCCCATCTCTTTTCTTCTTTCGTCCATTGTTTTAATGCATCAAATGCATTGATGGCTTGGAAACTGATGTTGTTGAGGTTATTTAGTTTAGCATTTTCTCTTGCCTGCTCTACTGCGTTTTCAGAAATATCTAAACCTAACACATGTTTGGCCCCATATGCAGCAGCATGAATTTCAAATGTACCAGTGTAACAAAAAGCGCCCAATACATCTGCGCCTTTTACGATATGTTGTATTGCTCTTCTATTGTCTCTTTGGTCTAAAAAATAACCTGTTTTCTGCCCTTTCTCAACATCAACGATGAAATTAAAACCGTTTTCTGTAATTGGAATACGGATATTGAAAGGAGCAGACAGAAACCCCTTTTTTTGTTCCATACCTTCCAATTCTCTAACTGGAACATCGTTTCTTTCGTAGATACCTTTTGGATTGAAAATTTGTTGGATGGCATCAACAATTTCATTCTTCCATTTATCTATCCCCAAAGCCAAAGTTTGCAGTACAAAATAGTCGTTGAATTTGTCAATGATCAGCTGGGGCAGTCCATCTGCTTCACCAAATACCAAGCGACAGTTTTCTGTATACCCAAGACGCTTTCTGTATTCCCAAGCCTCTTCAATTTTATGAAGAAAAAATGCAGCGTTGATTTCATCTGTTTTTTTTCTGGTAAGGAGTCGCACTGGTATTCTTGAAAGCGGGTTCACATACCCCTTACCCACAAAAGATCCATCATGGTTTTCTACGATGGCAATATCTCCAGGCAAGAGCTCATCATCCATTAAATTTATTTCGTTTGAAAAGATCCAAGGGTGTCCACTGGCTATTCTGTTGCTGATTTTTCGCTTTAGCACTACTTTCTTCATCATACAAAGGTAAACTTTCATGGAAATGACTGAAATTTGCATTTTCTACAGAAAATCAGACAATTTGGCTTGTTTTGGTACTATGGCAGGCCATTTGAGCAGTAAAAGTGCAAATCAATGAATATGGAAGAAAAAGATATGATGAACAATGAAGAGCAGACAACGTCTGCTCAAGAGCAAGAAGTCAATTCAGTTGAACCAGCATCTGAGCTAGATTTATTGAAGAAAGAATTAGAAGAACAAAAAGAAAAATTCATCAGGCTGTATGCGGATTTTGACAATTTCAAGAGGAGAAATGCTAAAGAAAGAGTCGAGCTGATTCAAACTGCAGGGAGAGAAGTGATTCAGTCACTTTTGGAAGTGTTGGATGATTGTGATCGTGCAGAAAAGCAAATGCATAAAAGCGATGATGTAGTGCAAATCAAGGAAGGTATCCAATTGGTTTTTGCTAAATTGAGAAATACCATGCAGTCGAAAGGCTTGAAAGAAATGAAAACAGTGGGTGAAGAATTTAATGCCGACTTCCATGAGGCTATTACAGAAATACCTGTAACGGACGAAAGCATGAAAGGTAAGGTTGTTGATGAAGTAGAGAAGGGATATACTTTGAGTGATAAGATTATTCGATTTGCAAAAGTGGTTGTAGGAAAATAAACTGCAACAAAACTAACGACTATGTCAAAAAGAGATTATTACGAAATATTGGGAGTTTCGAAATCGGCGTCCGCTGATGAAATTAAAAAAGCTTACCGAAAGGTAGCAATGCAATTTCATCCAGATAGGAATCCAGGTGATAAGGAGGCTGAAGAAAAATTCAAGGAAGCTGCTGAGGCTTATGAGGTTTTGAGCGACCAAGATAAACGTTCACAATACGACCGTTATGGTCATGCTGGGGTTAATGGAAGAGGGGGTGCTGGTGCTCATGGCATGAACATGGAAGATATCTTCAGCAATTTCGGAGATATTTTCGGAGATGATATTTTCGGAAGTTTCTTTGGTGGCGGAGGTCGCCAGCGCGGTGGGGGTAGAGCAAGAGGAACCAGGGGTAGCAACCTCCGCATCAAGCTTAAAATGAATTACGAAGAGATTGCAAAAGGGGCTAATAAGACGGTCAAGGTAAAAAAATATACAACCTGTTCAACCTGCACTGGATCAGGTGCTAAAGACAAAAATTCAATTCAGAATTGTGGTACTTGTAGCGGAACAGGACAAGTAAGAAAAGTGACCAATACTTTCCTTGGACAAATGCAAACTGTAGGTACTTGCCCAACCTGTAACGGTGAAGGATCTACCATCACCAGTAAGTGTACATCCTGTAAAGGAGAAGGAAGAGTATATACGGAAGAAACAATCAATATTGATATCCCTGCAGGTGTGCAAGATGGCATGCAGCTCAGCTTAAGCGGAAAAGGAAATGCTGGTGAACGTGGAGGAGCACCCGGTGATTTAATTGTACTTATTGAAGAGGAACAACATCTAGAGTTGCAAAGGGATAACCTGAATGTTATCTACGATATGCATATCAGTTTTACAGATGCTGTGTTTGGTGCAAATCCTGAAGTGCCAACAATCGATGGAAGGGCTAAGATTAAAATTCCTGCTGGAACACAAAGTGGCAAAATTTTTAGGTTAAAAGGGAAAGGATTTCCTGCTATCAATTCTTATGAGAAAGGTGATCAATTGATACATGTAAATGTATGGACGCCTCAAACTCTTACGCCTGAAGAAAAAGAAATGATGGAGAAATTAAAGGAGGCTAAGAATTTTCAACCGCAGCCAGAAAAAAATGAGAAGAGTTTTTACAGTAAAGTAAAAGAGATGTTTAGCTAGTCAAATGCTATTCATCTATTTGCATGATCTGATCTAAATTTCTACCAAATCCGTTGTAGTCTAGTCCATAGCCTACAACAAATAAGTCGGGTATTTCGAAACCAAGATAATCAATATTTATAGGGTGTATGGTAGCTGCTTTTTTGTGAAGCAGAGCGCATACCTTCAAGGATTTAGGCTGTTGGTGCTGTAATTGAGGTAAGAATGCAGAAAGAGTTTTACCTGTATCAATAATATCTTCTAATACTATAACATTTCTGTTATACAATTCCGTTTCTAATCCTATTGCAGTTATGACACTACCAGTAGATTTTGTACCCTGATAGGAAGCAAGCTTGATAAAACATATTTCTGCAGGTATATTGATTTTTTTGAAAAGGTCAGCTGCAAAAACAAAGGAGCCATTCAGTATGGCAATGAATAGTGGATTTTTATCGTTGTAATCCTGATTGATTTGAATGGCAATTCTATCAATAGCCGCCGCAATATTTGATTGACTAAGGTATGGTTTAAATGATTTGTCCAGAATTTGCTTTTTCATCTATTTTAATATTTTAAGCGTTTGGCCAATATCTAAATCTTCATTCTTTAATTTGTTTGCACTTTTTATGGAGTTTACTGTTACATTGTATTTTCTTGCAATGGTCCAAAGGGACTCTCCATTTCTAACAACATGAACTACAGATTTGGAATTACTAGTAGATTTCTTATTTGAACTTTTTGCAATAATATTTTCTTTAGTAACTGGGTCTTTCAACAATAATTTCTGTCCAGCTCTAGGTTGTTGCCCAGCTTTTAATTTATTGAACTTGAGTAAACTGGCTAGTTGAATGCCTTCTTTTTGACTTATATCAACTAGTGATTCACCTTTTCTAACACGGTGGTAGGTTTTTTTTCCTGTTTTCTTTTTCCTTTGAAGATATACCAGTTGATCCTTTTTTAGGATTGTCGTCTTTTTGGGTAGTTCATTAAACAATAAAAGTGATGAAGCTTGAACTTTATACTTCTTGGCTAACGACAACAAAGATGTTCCTTCATCAGCATACACTACTTTAGCTCCATTGATTTTGAATACACCACTTGGGTACAATCCATTGCTTTTTTTGGTATTGTTTGCTCTTATCTTTTCTTCAACTTCTTCGAATGCTTTGGTTGGTACTTTCGTCGCCATCGGGGCGCTTGCTACAATAGTTGTTCTTGGGTTATTTATGGGTAAATTACTTCTTACCATGCTCAAGTACTCTGTCAAATCAATTTCATCCTCTTCTGCGTCATCAAATTGATTGAGTTCGTTTAATTGATAGGTTTCAACATATTTGATAATTGTTTCGGCATAAACCGGACTAGTTGCATATCCAGCTTTTTTTAGTCCCCAAGCCCATGATACATGGTCGTCTGCATCATACTCAAATAAAAATGCATACCGTGATTGAGATTTTAAATAATCAGAATGATCAATGTATGAAGCTTCTGCTGATTCATATTTTCTAAAACACTCACCCTCTTCATCATCGTCGTGGTATACTTTTTCTCCATCCCAACTGCTTTTGCATTTGATACCAAAATGATTATTCGATCTGGAAACCAGATTGCTTCTGCCGGCTCCAGATTCATGAATTCCTTGTGCAATTTTTATAGAAGCAGGAAATCCAGTTCTATTCATTTCCTTGATCGCTAAAGGAGCATAGGTTTCAATGTATTGGATAATCTGTTCCCTATAGCCATCTTGGGCATAGGCGTATTGGTTGAATAATAAAGCTGTAAAGAAAAATAGCAGGGCATGTAGGTTTTTCAATCTCATCATTTTCATTTTATATACAAAAGGGTTAATCCGTCTCTTATCGTCATCATCAGTTTTTCAACGCGTTTTTCTTTGCTGATATATTCGTTAAATTCATCAATAGCCTTTGCATTTTTTCCACTTAATTTTTCCTTGAGCACTTCTCCGTGGAAAAAAACATTATCAAATAACATCCATGAGCCTGGCTTTGCATCTTGGATCAATATTTCAAAATACTTGATATATCCTGTTTTGTCAGCGTCTACAAATACAAGATCCCATGGTTCTTTCAAATCTTGTATAACCTCTTTGGCTTCGCCTTGATGAAGTATGATCTGATCTTTGTATTCGCTTTTGTCAAAGAAAGCTCTTGCAACTATAGCTTCAGTTTCTCTAGATTCTACTGTATGTAAAATACCATTTGAAGACATTCCTTTAGCAAGACAGATCGCGCTGAATCCTGTAAATGTTCCAATTTCCAGAATTCTTTTTGGTTGAATCATCCTGCTGATCATGGTTAGCAAATTTCCTTGTAGAGGTCCGCTGATCATGTGCGATTCAGGATGGTTGTCAAGGGTATATTGATAGATTTCGCAGAGGAGGTCATCCATCTGTGTGCTGTGTTTCAAGGCATATTCGTTGGCCAACTGATGAATTAGATCCATGTTGCGCAAATTTACGACTCTAGGCCTTTTTCATCAAACCCAAGGTGTTGTAAAAAAGCAAAAATTTAAGCAGTTTGTCGTTTCGCAATTAACCTAAGTCCCAAGAATGTAAGTATTCCATTGATAAGCAGCATTTCAAATCCAATTTGGTACCCATTAAAAAGGAAAGGTGCAAATTTTCCTAATGCATAACAAACGGCAGGAGCAATCAGACAAATTATGGTTACGCCATAGCCCTCGGGGAGTGCTCTTTTTGTAAACATACCAAAGGAGAATAAGCCCAATAGCGGACCATAAGTATAACCTGCTAAATCAAGAATGACAGCGATTATTGATTTGTTGTTGATCCACTTAAAGAGTAAAATGCAGATAAGGAAGATAACGGCAAAACTCAAGTGGACAATAATTCTTGTTTTCTTTTGCGCTTCTTCACTCATGTTTTCTTTTCTCCTGATGCCAAGAATATCAATGCAAAATGAAGAAGTGAGTGCTGTCAATGCACCATCGGCACTTGGGAAAAGAGCTGATATCAAAGCGATGATAAAAATAACGCCGATTGTTGGTGGTAAATGAAACAAAGCAATTGTTGGAAAGAGATCATCTCCAATCACATTCTTTCCTTCTAGAATCAATTGATTACCTTCGTAAATGCCGCCATTAAGTGTAGTGTAGAGATACAATAGTCCGCCTAGAAATAGAAAGAGCAGATTCACAATCACTAGAATCGTTGTAAATGTTAGTATGTTTTTCTGTGAATCTTTCATCGTTCTCACACTGATGTTTTTTTGCATCATTTCCTGATCTAGACCCGTCATAGCGATAGCAATTACTGCTCCACCAATTATATTTTTCAAGAAATGAGATTTATGATCAATATCTGTTATCCAAAGCTTGGTATATCCTTTTTCCTGCATTGAACTAAGGGCCTGAGCAAAGGAAATGTCCATATGCGTTAGGATGTAGACAATACAAATAACCAGTCCTGCTAGCATAAAGGTTGTTTGTAGGGTATCAGTATACACAATAGTTTTTACACCTCCTTTGAAAGTATAGAGTAAAATCATGCCAAGGATTAGTGCTGTTGTAAGCACAAATGGCACTCCCATTTCATCTAAGATAAAAATTTGAAGAACGTTTATAACCAAAAATAGCCTTGCAGTGGCGCCAAATGTTCTTGAAATGATGAAGAATAGGGCTCCTGTTTTGTAGCTATCTCTACCCAACCGCTGTTCAAGATATAAATAAATAGAGGTGAGGTTTAGTCTATAATAGAGCGGTATTAATAAATAGGCTATAACCATATAACCTATGATGTAGCCTAAAACCACTTGGAAATAACTGAAACCATTGTAGCTTCCCAGGCTAATATTGCCGACTGTGCCTGGTACTGAAACAAACGTTACTCCCGATAAAGAAGTGCCAATCATGCCAAAGGCCACCAGCATCCAATTGGAGTTTTTATTGCCAATAAAGAAAGATTCGTTGGTTGCATTTCTTGATGTGTACATGGCAACACCAAGTAAAAGGAGGAAATAACCCAATACGAAAGAAAAAAGCAATAAAGGAGACATGTTTTTCTATTTATTGTAGCAAGGTAATGCATTTAAAAATATCTACTTTTGATATATGCTGCAGCGGTTATTTGTACAGAATTATGCAATTATTACGCGACTAGAAATCTCTTTTAATAAAGGGATGGTTGTGATAACAGGTGAAACAGGAGCAGGTAAAAGTATCATCATGGGTGCACTTTCTCTCACTTTGGGAGAAAGGGCGGATAGCAATATGGTAAAAGATACTTCTGTTAAGACAATTATTGAGGCGGTTTTTAAAGTATCTAGCTCAAATAAGATTATTCAGCTTTTAAAGGATGCAGAAATTGATATAGATGATGAAGTTATTGTTCGTCGGGAAATACAATCCAATGGCAAGTCGAGAGCCTTTGTTAATGATACACCGGTTTCTCTTTCACAACTGCAACAGTTTTCTTCTTTGTTGGTAGATCTGCATCAACAATTTGACACACTTCAATTGGGTAATCAGGAATTTCAGCGCCAATTGGTAGATGCCAAGGCAGGCATCTTGCAAGAGGTAGTTAACTATGGAAAAACCTATCAGTTGTTTGTGCAGATACAGAAAAAAATTGCTTCAATTCGTTCCGCCATGTTGAAGGCTGATCAGGAGAAAGAGTATAAAAGTTTTCTTTTAAAAGAATTAGAAGAATTGAACTGGCAGGTAGGTGAAGAACAAAAGCTTGAGGAAGAGTTGACTATGTTGTCGCATGCCGAGCAAATTAAATCAAGTATAGCAAAAGTTAGCTATGGAATGAATGAAGGAGAGCAGCCTCTTTTATCAGCTGTTAAAATGCTTATTGCTCAACTGCAGGCAGTTAGCAAATACCATAATCAGCTACCAGACTTGCTTTCTCGTTTTGATGCTGCATATATTGAGTTGAAAGACCTTGCTGGTGAGCTGGATTCAATTTTAGATAGTGTAGCTGTAGATGACGAAAGATTAGATCAAGTTAATCAACGATTAGCACTTGCACAGCGATTGGTAAAAAAACATGGATTGGTTTCTTCAGATCAATTAATTGAAACTCAGTCCGGGTTAAGTAATGAAATGCAGCTGCTATCAAATGCAGAGGAAAATCTTGAGAAATTAGAAAACGAGTTGGCTCAACAACAATCTAAGTCAGTAGATATGGCGCTCGTCATACATAAAAACAGGAAAAAAGTTATTCCAAGCTTAGAAAAATCGGCCAATGAACTTTTAAGTAGAGTGGGTATGCCAAATGCCAAACTAAAAATTGTGATCGAGCAAGCTTCTTTGCATCAATATGGCATGGATCATGTTTCCTTTTTATTCGATGCGAATAAAAGCGGAAAGTTTGAGCCAATACATAAAGTGGCAAGTGGTGGTGAGCTAAGTCGACTCATGCTTGTTTTAAAATCATTGGTTGCAGGTTCGTTAGAAATGCCAACCTTAATTTTTGATGAAATAGATAGTGGAATCAGTGGAGAAGCAGCAAAACAGGTTGGCATTCTAATGAGTGAGCTTTCAAGTGCTCATCAATTAATCGCCATTACCCATCAACCTCAAATTGCAGCAATGGCTAACCAGCATTTATTCATATACAAGCACGAGGTTGCAGGGAGTATTGCTACAAATGTAAAAACATTGTCTGAAGAAGAACGAGTATTTACAATTGCCCAAATGATGGCAGGTGTTAATCCTAGTGATGCCGTTTTAGCAAGCGCTCGGGAAATGATGAAACGCTAATTGCTTATATTTGCCCAATAAATTAATTCAACATGTCTAACCAACTCCTCAAAGGAAAAAAAGGAATCATTTTTGGCGCTTTAGATGAGAAATCTATTGCTTGGAAGACTGCCTTGGCTTGCCATGAGCAAGGCGCACAAATTGTTTTGACGAATGCACCTGTTGCACTTAGAATGGGTGAGATCAATAAGCTAGCAGAACAGATCAATGCGCCAGTTATCGGTGCTGATGTGGTGAATATGGATGATTTGAAGAATTTATTTGAGCAGAGTATGCAGCATTTTGATGGTGGAATTGATTTTATTTTACATTCCATTGGCATGAGTCTTAATGTTAGAAAAGGAAAATCATACACTGAAATAGATTATGGATTCAACCAAAAGACATTGGATATTTCTGCAATGTCTTTACATAGGGTTTTGAGGACTGCTTGGGACATGGATGCCTTAAATGAGTGGGGTAGTGTAGTCGCCCTTACCTATATAGCTGCTCAAAGAGTATTCCCAGATTATAATGAGATGGCTGATGCAAAAGCTTTGTTGGAAAGTGTTTCACGTAGTTTTGGTTATCACTATGGTGTTAAGAAAAAAGTAAGAGTGAATACCATTTCACAATCACCAACCAGAACGACTGCAGGTAGTGGTGTTAAAGGATTTGATGGTTTTGTTACCTATGCTGAAAAAATGAGTCCGCTTGGAAATGCTTCAGCTGATGATTGTGCTAATTACTGTGTTACCCTCTTTTCAGACATGACAAAGATGGTTACCATGCAAAACCTTTTCCATGACGGGGGCTTCTCATTCACAGGCGTTACAAATGCTGTGATTGATCAAATGGAGAAATAAATTATTAATTATGAAGTGGAGAGATTATTTGGGCTATGTAGGCGTTGTTACAGGATCCCTCACATTTGTACCTCAGGTGTATCAAGCATGGGCATCGAAATCAGTAGGTGATTTATCACTTTGGATGATTTTGATTTTGTTGTTAAATGTTACAATCTGGTTGATTTATGGAATTACAGGTAAAGACAAGGCTATGATCTTGGCCAATACCATCATCATGATTTTATCGTTGATGATGCTCTATTTTAAACTTACCTTCTAATAAGAAAGGCCACAATCAAGTGGCCTTTCTTATTTAGTCTTTTTTAATATTCGTCTTCATTAAAGAAGAAATCCTCTTGGCTAGGATAATCTGGCCAGATGTCATCAATACCTTCATAAATATCTCCTTCATCTTCCAGTTCCTGGAGGTTTTCAATTACTTCAATGGGTGCTCCACTTCTGATGGAGTAGTCAATCAGTTCATCCTTGGTTGCTGGCCAAGGTGCGTCTTCTAAATAAGATGCTAATTCTAATGTCCAGAACATAAGCGCTGGTTTTTGATTTTCGGCAAAAGTAATG
The DNA here is from genome assembly GCA_041162625.1 of Bacteroidota bacterium. Lineage (GTDB taxonomy): Bacteria > Bacteroidota > Bacteroidia > Chitinophagales > Chitinophagaceae > Pollutibacter. The sequence goes on from JBEASE010000008.1 coordinate 17,504, forward strand.
GTTAATTCGAATATACCAAACCTGAAGATTGGTTAACTTCATCACAAATTTACGACATGCTTCAGGCGAGTGGAATTGTAAAGCAATATGGAAGTTTAAAAGTCCTTCAAAATATTGATTTAACAGTCAATACTGGTGAGATTGTGAGTATTGTGGGTTCATCAGGTGCAGGTAAAACTACTTTATTGCATATTTTAGGCACACTTGATCGACCTGATGGAGGGGAATTGCGCTTACATGGCAAAAGGTATGATCAATTAAGTGGAAAAGATTTATCTGCATTTAGAAATCAGCACATCGGCTTTGTTTTTCAATTTCATCACCTATTACCAGAATTCTCTGCTCTAGAAAATATTTGTATTCCCGGATGGATTGCAGGTGTTCAAAAAAAAGTAATTGAGAAAAAAGCAATGGAGTTGTTAGAGCGACTAGGAATTACATCTAAGGCTGATCATAAGCCTGGGGCACTTTCCGGGGGTGAACAACAACGTGTTGCTGTGGCAAGAGCATTGATCAATGGTGCTGATGTTATTTTTGCAGACGAACCGACTGGAAACTTAGATTCGGAAAATGCCAATTCACTGCATTTGCTCTTTAAGGCTTTAAGAGATGAATTCAACCAAACCTTTGTAATTGTAACCCACAACAAAGAGCTTGCGGCAATGAGTGATCGTGTTTTGGAATTGAAAGACGGCAGCTGGCTTTGAACTAAGAAACTCTAGGTGTCCAGGGTATTTCTTCTGCATTCAATTGCTTTGCTACAAATCGTCCTAAAATAAATAGATAATCACTGAGGCGGTTGATATACTTGATTATTAGGTTGTCGTGTTCTTCTTCTAATAGTAAATGGACAATCAATCTTTCGGTCCTTCTGCATACGCAACGTGCAATATGAATATGCGAAACAGTAGGGTGACCACCAGGAAGAATAAATTGTTGCAATGGTACCAAGCTTTCATCCATTTCATCCATTGCTTTTTCAAGCAGTTGTACATCTGTTTCTTTGATGTCTGGTATTTTCATTTTTGTTTCCTTGTCAGGATCGCAAGCCAAAGCTGCGCCTATGGTAAATAACCGATCTTGAATTTCTTGCAACAGGGATTTAATGGTATTGTCTTCTATGATATCTCTGCACAAGCCAATGTAGGAGTTGAGCTCATCTACAGTTCCGTATGCTTCTATGCGTTCGTGAGATTTTAAGACTTTGGTCCCTCCAATAAGTGAGGTTGTCCCTTTGTCGCCAGTCTTTGTATAAATTTTCATCGCCATGTTCACAATTGCTTACCAAGATAATGTGTCAACGCCGCAATTGTTCGGTAGGAGACTATTTTTTTTTACACAACGCTGGCTGCATCCTTGCGCTTATCACTTTCAATTAAGCCATCACGCAAACGAATTACTCTTTTGGCATAATTGGAGATATCTTCCTCGTGTGTTACCAGTACAACAGTATTGCCATCATCATGAATTTTGGAGAAGATGTTCATGATTTCATAAGAAGTCTTTGTATCAAGATTACCTGTTGGTTCATCCGCCAAGATAATAGAGGGATTGTTAACCAGTGCCCTGGCGATCGCTACACGCTGACATTGTCCACCCGACAGTTCATTGGGTCTGTGGTGGCTCCTGTCCATCAAGTCGACTTTCCTCAGTACTTCCATAGCCATTTCTAGCCTGGTTTTTTTAGAAATGCCTGCATATACCAATGGTAGGGCTACATTTTCTAAAGCACTTAAACGAGGTAGTAGATTGAACTGCTGAAACACAAATCCTATCTCTTTGTTTCTAATATCAGCAAGATCATTATCTGGCATAGTACTTACATCATGGCCATTTAAGATATATTTACCAGCAGTTGGGGAATCTAGACAGCCCAAAATATTCATCAAAGTACTTTTACCAGAACCAGAAGGTCCCATTAAAGCAACATATTCATTGCGAAGAATATCTAGTGAAACTCCCTTGAGGACTTGCAATTCCTGCTTGCCCATGTAATAGCTTTTTTTGATTTCTTCTAAATGAATGACGGAACTGGACATGCTTTTATTTTTTAATCACCTTTGGTACTGTAAAAAATTGATCTGCAGCTGATGGTGCATTTTTGAAGGCATATTCTGCTGAAATTGAACCTTTCACTTCATCTTCTCTTAATCTATTTTCAACATTGCCTATATGAGTTAGTGGTTGGACACCTTTTGTATCTATTTCATTTAGTTTTTCTACAAAGCCAATCATCTGCGATAGGTCATGCTGTATATTTTCCAACTCCTCATCAGAAAAGGAAAGTTTGGCCAGTTGCGCAATTTTTTTTGTTGTGTCTTTGTTGAGCTCCATAGAGGATGTTCTGAAGTGCAAAAATAGCCATATTCGAGCCAATAAGGATGATTTATTGATGAACGGAAATTGGGATGGTGGATCACGCGTAAACCCTTGCCTACATTTATTATCTTTGTGCTATGAGCAACGAGAAAGCTATCGTTATGAGTGGCATCAGGCCGACTGGCTTTTTGCATTTGGGTAATTATTTTGGTGCCATCAGAAACTATATAAGGCTGCAAGAATCTTATACCTGCTATTTCATGGTGGCAGATTTACATGCCCTTACCACCCATCCTGATACAAAAGAATTAAAAGAAAATGTACACAGGGTTTTGGCAGAAAATATTGCATGCGGCATTGATCCAAATAAAGCTGCACTTTACTGTCAAAGTCACGTTAGGGAAACATCAGAACTTTATTTGTACCTGAACATGCTTGCCTATTTAGGTGAGTTAGAAAAGACGACCACTTTTAAAGACAAAGCAAGAATGCAGCCAGACAATGTTAATGCTGGTTTACTTACTTATCCCGTTTTACAAGCAGCAGACATCATCTTGCACAGGGCAACATGGGTACCTGTTGGTAAAGATCAGGAGCAACACCTAGAAATGGCAAGAAACTATGTAAATCGATTTAACCATAGATATGGTGAAGTTTTTCCAGAGCCAATGGCCTATAATTTCGGTGAAGATTTGGTGAAGGTGCCAAGCTTGGATGGCGCCGGCAAGATGAGTAAAAGTGAGAACCAGCTGGCCACCTTATATCTTGCAGATAGTGATGAGATGATTGTAAAAAAGGTGATGAAAGCAAAGACGGATGCAGGACCAACTGCGCCAGGAATGCAGAAGCCCGACTATATCGAAAATATTTTCCAATTGATGCAATTGGTTTGTGATCAATCAGTTATAGATCATTTTGAGACAAATTATCAGAATTGTTCTATTCGTTATGGTGATTTGAAGAAGCAATTGGCTGAAGACATGGTAAAATTTATTGCACCAATAAGAGAGCAGGCAGCGTCAATTAGAAATGATAAAAAATACCTCAATGCAGTCATGGAATTAGGTGCTGAGAAAGCGAGAAAAAGCGCTGCAGCCACCATGGATTTGGTTAGAGCAGCCATGGGGTTAAATTATTAGTCTCTTTTTTTATTTTGAAATTAATATGTACTTTGTCCGACCATCCGAATAAGTACCGGAATAAGTAAGTTATGGCGAAAGCGAAAAAACCAAAACACATTGCTATTGCAGGCAATATTGGTGCTGGTAAAACTACCCTCACCGAAATGTTGAGTAAACACTACAAGTGGATTCCCCAATTTGAAGACGTAGATCAAAATCCTTATTTGTTTGATTTCTACGAAGACATGCCCAGGTGGAGTTTCAATCTTCAAATTTATTTTTTAAACAGCAGGTTAAATCAATTGTTGGAAATCAGTAGAGGGACTGAAACTATTATCCAGGACAGAACTATCTACGAGGACGCTTACATTTTTGCTCCAAATCTTCATGAAATGGGCTTGATGAGTAAACGCGATTTCGATAATTATTTTGATTTCTTCCAGAACCTTAGGCAAATGGTGAAACCACCAGATCTCATGATTTACTTGCAGGCTTCAGTTCCAACTTTGGTTGGACAAATTCAAAAGCGTGGTAGGGAATATGAAGAGAATATAAGATTGGATTATCTTAAGCGATTGAATGAATATTACAACAAGTGGATTGAAGGTTACAAAGAAGGTCCACTTTTAATCATCAATGTTGATAATATTAAGTTTGCAGAAAATGAGGAGCACCTGGGAGATGTAATTGCAAAAGTTGACGCTGAATTATATGGTTTGTTTTAATCAACGAATACTTCAAAATTCCCTCCAACTGGTACCCTTTGCAAATTAGCTGATAATTCAAGCAGTTTCCAAACTGCAGATCTTCCAGCAGTAGCTAAATCAAGTGAAAAATCATTGACATACAAATCAATATGATTTCTCATAACTGATTCTTCCATTTCTTGTGCATTTTCAGTTACAAATAATGGTAATGCAGTTTGGTTTTGATTGGCAAACGCAAGACTTCTGTGGATGATGCGGTTGATTTTTTTCAATAAATCACTGTTGTAGCTCCTTCTTGCAACAATTCCACCTAGTGGAATAGGATGTCCAGTATTTTTTTCCCATATCTCGCCTAAATCAGCCCATTTGAACAATCCTTTTTGTTGATACGTAAACCTGTTTTCGTGGATGATGACGCCTGCATCTACGGTACCATTTAAAATAGCATTTTCAATTTCATGAAATGGCATGAAAATCTTTTTTTGAATTTCAGGATATGCCATTGAAAATAAAAGATGTGCTGTTGTATGTATACCTGGAAGAGCAACTGTTAATGATTCCAAGTTGCTTGGTTCTTTAGCTGTTATTGAAATAAAAAGTGGACCAACACCTCTTCCTAATGCGCCTCCTGCATTGAGTACCTTGTAATGTGGCAGTACTTGTCCCAATACACCGTAACTGATTTTAGTTACATCTAAAGTTCCGTTTCTTGCTAATTTGTTCAAGGTCTCAACATCCTCAAATTCATAACTGAATTCAAGACCTTCGGTATCGATTTTGCCATTTAACATGGCATCGAAGATGAAGGTGTCATTTGGACAAGGAGATAATCCTATGGTTAATTTCATTTGATCTTACAGTTGTACTAATAGATTATGACATGCTACAGATGCAGCATGCATGGCTTCTTTGATTTTCCAATTTTCTTTGTTTCGCTCCCCAACAACATTTGAAATCCCTCTTATTTGGATGAAGGGTATTGATTGCATGATGCCAACATAATGAAATGCTGCGCCTTCCATACTTTCTATAGATGCCTTATAAATAGTTTTGTATCTGTCAATTACATTTTTATCTGTTGAAATTAAATTGTTGGTCACACCAATTATTTTTGATAACCCTACAGTAGACATCAGTTCTTGATGTGGGTTAATCAAAGCGCCAGATGAATAAGGTGCTTGATTTGGATCAGCTAGATTCAATTGAAAAATATCTTTATAGCCTTGATTTTCAACAACCCCCATTTCTGCAATTATTTCTTTTTCTATGGTTACAGCAGTACCTAAGGGTAGCTGCTCGTCAAAACTACCAGCAATGCCAACTTGAATCATTAACGCATAATTATCTTTTTTTAATAGTTCCATTAAATGATAGACTGTTGATACAGCTCCAATTCCTGTAATGGCAAATTGTATGGATAATTTCGGGTATTCAGTTATTTGCTCTTGCAGAGAGGTTAGCTCCATGCTGGTTGCTGCTGTAATAAGCACTTTCATTATGCAAATTTCAGCATTTCAGCTGAAAAGAAGATGTTTCCGTTCAAATGTGTGCTTGTACATTTGAATTCCCTGCTTAACTTTGCCGCCCATTATGCCGTTATTTTATATCACACGAAAAGAGCACTTTAATGCCGCTCACAAACTTTTCAATCCTCAATGGACAAAAGAAAAGAATGATGAGGTATTTGGTAAATGTGCTAACGAGAACTGGCATGGGCATAATTTTGAATTATTTGTAACAGTTAAAGGGGAAGCCAATCCTGATACTGGCTTTGTTATGGATGCTAAATTTTTAAGCAAAATCATAAAGGACAAGGTTGTAGAGGTTTTGGATCATAAAAACCTCAACCTCGATGTTCCTTTTATGGCAGGCAAATTGTGTTCTATAGAAAACCTGACGTATGAAATTTGGCAACAGTTGACCCCTCATTTACCTCAAGAAGTTTCCCTTCATTGTGTCAAACTGGTTGAAACTCCTCGTATCTTTGTAGAGTATTTCGGGGAATAAGAGCACTATTTTTTAAACAAAATGCTTTGTTCTTTGTTGCAAATCAGTTAAACACACGTTTAAATGGGTGAAAAAGTAGCAGTATATCGTCAGGAACATTTTAATGCGGCACATCGTTTACACAATCCAGCTTGGTCTCCTGAGCAAAATAGTAGCGTTTTCGGAAAATGCAATCTTCCTCATTATCATGGGCATAACTATGAATTGATTGTAAAAGTGATAGGAGAGGTAGATCCAGCAACTGGATATGTGATGGATATGAAAGTGCTGTCTGATATCATTTCAGCAAATGTGTTGGAGCGGTTTGATCATAAAAACTTAAACGAGGATGTTTCTGAATTCAAAAATCTCAATCCAACTGCAGAAAATATCGCAATTGTAATATTTAAAATTCTGAGGCCTTTAATTGACCAAACATTATTGCTTCAGATACGTTTATATGAAACACCGCGAAACTTCGTGGAGTATCCAACACACATTTAAAATTTGAAAGATGGCATATATCAAAGTTGAACAGTTCGAGGATAAGATAACATCTGGGTTAATTGAAAATTACAAAGAGAGCATAGCTCTGCTTGGAGAAGATCCAAATCGTGAAGGTTTATTAAAAACTCCTGAGCGTGTTGCTAAGTCTATGCAGTACCTCACACAAGGTTATCAAATTGATCCAAAGGTTATTTTGAATTCTGCAAAATTCCATGAGGATGTTAGCGAAATGGTGATTGTCAAGGATATTGAACTCTTTAGTTTGTGTGAGCACCATATGCTACCTTTTTTTGGTAAGGCACATGTGGCCTATATTCCCAATGGATGGATCACGGGATTAAGTAAAATAGCACGTGTGGTGGATACCTATAGTAGAAGATTACAGGTACAAGAGCGTTTAACTTCTCAGATTTTGAATGCAATAAAAGATACTTTGAATCCATTAGGTGTTGCGGTAGTTATTGAAGCTTCACATTTGTGTATGATGATGAGAGGGGTTCAGAAGCAGAATTCGGTGACCACAACCTCTGCATTTTTTGGAGAGTTTGAAAAGAATGAAACCAGAAGTGAGTTTATCCGTTTAATAGGTTCAAAATTGCATTGATTTTTTATTTTCTAAACTATTCTAAGCCCGATTTATTTCGGGCTTTTCTTTTACTTTTGCACTTTCAAATTTCTCTATGATCAAAGCGTTTGTTTTTCCGGGTCAGGGTTCTCAGTTTCCAGGTATGGGTAAAAACCATTACGAGGGCAATGCATTTGCCAGAAGATTTTTTGATCAGGCCAATGATATCCTTGGATTCAAGTTGTCTGAAACTATGTTCAATGGCACCGAGGAAGATTTGAAACAAACAAAGGTTACACAGCCAGCAATATTTCTGCATTCTTTTGTTGCCTATAAAATGATTGATGGTGCTGCTCCACATATGGTTGCTGGTCATTCATTAGGTGAATTCACTGCATTGGTGGTTAACGGTACACTTCCTTTTGAAGATGCACTTAAGTTGGTGAGTATACGTGCTATGGCTATGCAAAAAGCATGCGAACTTAATCCTTCTGCTATGGCTGCCGTGCTTGCATTATCTGATGAAGAAGCAGAACGTATCTGTAAAGAAGTTACAATAGAAACTGGCGAGATTGTTGTGCCAGCCAATTTTAATTGTCCTGGTCAATTGGTTATTAGTGGTTCTAATGCAGGTATTGATATTGCTTGTGAAAAAATGAAGGCTGCAGGTGCAAAAAGGGCTATTAAATTACCTGTGGGAGGTGCTTTTCACTCACCTTTAATGGAACCAGCCAAAGAAGAATTAGCAAAGGCTATTCTCTCTACTAATTTTCATCGTCCTGTTTGTCCGGTTTACCAAAACGTGGTTGCTAAAGCTGTTAAAGATCCTGAGGAAATCAAGCAAAACTTAATTGACCAGTTGACTGGTCCTGTAAAATGGACACAAACTATTGAGTCCATGATTAATGATGGGGCATCTAGTTTTATTGAGGTTGGTCCTGGTAAAGTTTTACAAGGCTTAATCAATAAAATCAACAAAAACGTCGCCGTAGAATCAATTAATTAATTCAAGCCTGTGCTTGTGGCCCGCCAAATTGAAAAGGAATTTGTACTTCTTCAAAATCCTTAATAACACCATGTAAATCTTCAAACTTATTGATGTTATCAGCTAAAGCATTCAATAACCTTTTTGCGTGTTGAGGAGTTAAAATAATTCTTGATTTTACCCTGCTTTTTGGTGTTCCAGGCATCACGTTTACAAAATCTACAACAAACTCTGCATGGCTGTGGGTGATGATGGCTAAATTGGCATACTGACCTTCTGCAATCTCTTCAGATATTTCTATATTGATTTGATTTTGTTGCTCGCTCATGATTTACTTTTTTTGAGTCTCAAATATACGGTTTCAAATTTGTTTGCTAACTGCCAAATTCCCAGATAACCTGCATACGCCATTCTTTATTTTTGAAAGGCCATTGTTGATTTGAAATCAAGATATTCTTTTCACGGCGCTGATCGTTAATTAACTTCAGCTGAATTTTTATTGCCTTTTTATAGTTGTACTGTAATAAAAGATAGTTTCTGTGACCTTGGTCGAAATGAGCTGGTATTGAATAATACGAGGAAAGGTCTCTTTCATAGGCATATACTCTTGATGAATAATCATCTGTCGAGAAAAAGGTATACCTAAAACTTATACTTAAAGGCTCAGCTGTTGGCTTATAGATTAATTCCATATAGCTTAGTTGTCCAGATGAATACGCCCTAAACTCCTCCTTTACTTTCACTATTTCATTTCTGCATCTAATTGTTAAACTTTCTATTGGGCTAAATGAGATATGTGTTCTCCATCGGTGTGTAATTTTCTCTCCGATTAGACTGCTATGGTTTTCTTCGTACCCTTGGTTATTGGTTCTTGTATCAATTTGGTAGCGTGTGCTTATTTCTGTCTTTTTATTTGGTTTCCAAGTGTATTGAAGGGAAAAAAGTTTTGATGCGCCTGGACGGTCAGATGTAAAACTTGGCCAATTTTGTTGTGCGAAATCTATGAATCCTTCTAAAGAATGTTTTGCATGAGGTAGAAAATTTAAGCTCAATAATAAGCCTGATTCATTTCCTGCTTCCGAGTTGGCTGAAATACAGTTAGATTCAAAAGCTTGGTATCGGGCACTCATGTTGCGGTAAATTATTGCTATATCGAATTTGGGATCAAGGCTTTTTAACCAGCCTACATTGAATGCTGGGTCTAGTTGATGGTCAACAGCTATTTCACTAAATAAAAAACCAATTGACGTTGATAAGGCCAGGTCAATACTTAAGTTTCTCCATTGTTTACCTGAAATAGCAAATTGATTATAGGGTTGTGCTCTTTTCTGCACAGGTATAGAAAAATTAGTTTGTATCATATTGAGGTTAATGGATCCTGTTGGCAGTTGTACTTTAATTTTACCTCCCCATGTTAATTTGGTGACAGCATTCTTGTCTTTTATTTCTGATTCTGTTCTGTGTATGCCGGATAAAAGAAAGGAGCTTATCCACTTTAGCCTGTTGATAGTGTCTGAGATTACATTTGCGTCAATCTTGAGTTTGCTAAGGAAGGCACCTAATTCAAATTTCCCTTTTTTTAATTGTAGTCCAACACCTCTATGGAATCGATTTTCGTCAGTCCCGGTATGCGGTTGTATAAAATTGCCTTGTCGGTAGCCACTTAATAAATTACTGCTTCTTCCAAAGGCATAACCTTGCCAATGGACCAATCCTTGTCCCATGTTAACATTAAAATCGCCAATCAATAATTGTTTGATAATACCTTTGTTTTTTAATGCAAAAAACAGACTAATATGATCTGTAATCTTTGGCTCACCTGCATCTTTTTCGATTATCCATCCAGCCTGAAATAAATCCTTGTACTTGAATTTGTAATTCAGTAACTGCCTGTTTTTTGTGAACCATGAATCTCTGTTGTTGTACCCATTTGGTTTACCTCCTGTTCTGTAAAAGAGTAAGTGCTTGCCTTCTGCAATACTGTGCTTTACATTGATTTTATCGTTTCCATTGTTGATGTATAAAAAAGGAATCAATTGTTTGATGATTTTTACATCCCATGAAGGAAGGACTTGCAACTCTAGTACGCTGAGCAATTTTCCATAGGTATTTCGGTGTTTAATCAAGTCATGAATTTGTTGTGGACTCAACAATAAAATGCTTGATAATTCTTCTGCTGTAACCGTATTGAGGTTGAATTTTATTCCTGATTGGAGTCCAGTGTTTTCTACAGGATCTCGCAATTGTTGTTCATCAACCGTAGTCAATTGCTCCAATTCGTTTTCATATTCTTCTTGAGCGAATGCAACATTGAAAAGAAAAAATAGTCCAACTATACATTTAATTTTTATCATCTATTCTATAATTGAATTGAAGTAGCATTGAGTAGCCAAGATGAGGGTGATTGCTAAATCCTAGCATTGCTTTTGATTTTTTTAGCGCACTAATTATTCCAAGATGCAGGTTTCCACTGCCGTTGGTCCCACACCAAAAGCCAATTTTCTCAAAAGGCGACCAATTGATGTTTGGTAAAATGCGAAACTGTTGTTGTAATTTTTTTGCTTCTAACTGAATGAAAACAGATTTACTCAAATGGTAGCCAATGCCTAAGGTCAAGCCTTCTGTCTTTGGCTTATTTGCAAAGCTGCTAGGTCCGATATTCTGGTTGAGCTGATAATGGAAGGCAAACATTGTTTTTTCATTGATCAGATGTGCAATTCCTGCAGACACTTGTATGTTTTTTTCTGAGCCATATCCTTTTATATTTTGAAATTGTATGCCAGATCCTATGCCAAGTGTTGTTTGCTTGTTGATTAGAATGCCATAGCTCAGGTTGCCTGAATAATTTGAAAAAAGGGTATTCCCTTGCAAACTTGTATTTAACCCGATATATCCATTCTGGAGTGGTATTCCAAATCCTAGACTTAATGTTGTTAACTCTTTTATGCTGTATTTATTTTCAATTGCCAGGCCTAATTCAACATTGCGTTGAAAACCTAGTGAAGCTGGAATGTCGGTTTGTCCTATCTGAGTGGACTTGGTTTTTGAATAAGCGTTTCTATTTAGGGGAATAACATCTTGATTAGCCCAAGTTTGGCAAAATGTTAAGCTGGGTAAGGCCATCAACACACCAATCAATCTCTTCATGCATTAAAATTGCTTAAGCGCAGTCTTCCACCCATGTGGAAAACATCTTATTTGGGTGTCATTTTCCACGACTGTACCTTTGCAGCATGAAATTATTGGATGGAAAATTGGTCTCACAGGCCGTTAAGGACAAGCTAAAGGCACAGACATCAGAAAGAGTTGCTCAGGGGAAGAAAGTCCCGCATTTAGCTGCTATCTTGATTGGTAACAATGGCGCCAGTGAGACTTATGTTGGTTCAAAAGTAAAATCATGTGCAGAGATTGGTTATAAATCAACTTTGATCCGTCTGGATGCAGAAATATCAGAGCAAGATTTATTATTCAAATTGAATGAGCTCAATGAAGATTTTGATGTTGATGGTATCTTGGTCCAATTGCCTTTACCTAAACACATCAGTGAACAAAAAATAATTGAGACTATTTATCCTTCTAAAGATGTAGATGGATTTCATCCGGAAAGTGTTGGCAGAATGGTGCAGGGATTACCTGCGTTTTATCCTGCAACACCTTATGGTATTTTGTTATTGCTTGAACATTATCAAATTGAAACAAAAGGAAAACATGCTGTGGTGATTGGAAGAAGTAATATTGTGGGAAGGCCAATCAGTATCATGCTAAGTAAGAATGAATATCCGGGGAATTGTACCGTGACTGTCTGTCATTCGCATACGCCCAATTTAAAAGAAATTTGTTTACAGGCAGATATCATCATTGCAGCATTAGGCCGACCAGAATTTTTAAAGGGGGATATGGTAAAAGATGGAGCGGTAGTTGTTGATGTTGGTATCACAAGAGTAGCCGATGCAACAAAAAAATCAGGATTTGCCATCAAAGGTGATGTTGCATTCGACGAAGTAGCAGCTAAATCGAGTTATATTACACCAGTACCCGGAGGAGTTGGTCCCATGACCATTGCAGCATTGATGATGAATACTTTCAAAGCCTGCGCAGCAAAAGATTAATTGATGGATAAACCCAATACAACATCATTGCCCTTGATGGAGCATTTTTGTACGCTCCAAGGCGAAGGACGTTTTACAGGGCATGCTGCTTATTTTATTCGACTAGGCGGATGTGATGTAGGATGCGTGTGGTGTGATGTGAAGGAGAGCTGGGATATGTCAAAACATCCTTTGGTGCCTATTACTACTATAGTAGAGTGGGTAGTTGCATCCGGTGTTGAAATTGCAGTTATTACTGGTGGTGAACCTTTGATGCATGATTTGAACATTTTGACGGCCTCGTTGAAGCAAAAAGGAATTAGAACGCATATAGAAACATCAGGAGCACATCCATTATCAGGACAATGGGATTGGGTATGTCTATCTCCGAAAAAGTTCAAAGCACCACTCAAAGAAGTAATTGAAGCTGCTCACGAATTGAAAGTAGTGGTATACAACAAATCAGATTTTGAATGGGCAGAAAAGCATGCGGAGCAAGTACCCTCAAATTGTCTTTTGTATTTGCAACCCGAATGGAGCCGTGCTAGCGAAATAAATCCTCAGATTATCACTTACATCAAGTCGAATCCTCAATGGATTCTGTCGTTGCAGACCCACAAGTACTTAGATATACCATGAAAAATCTAATCCTCTTTGCGCTGCTTTTTATATTTCTTCTGCAGTCAGAAGGAGCAAAAGCGCAGGGGTATGATGCAAATAAAATTGCAAAGAAAGCCAAGAAGAATTATGAAATGGCTATGAAAAAAGTAGATGAAGGGGATTATTCCTCAGCATTGAATTTCTTAGATCTTGCACTCCGCGTTGAAGACCAATACCTTGAAGCTCTATTATCAAAAGCAGGTATCTTATCCGAATTAAAACGTTATGCACCTGCAGTAGACTTTTATGAAAAAGCTTTTGCAGTTGATCTAGAACAATCCAAAGATTATTTATTTGTTTACTCAATTGCACTTGGCGGCTTGGGAGAATTTCAAAAAGCATTAAATGCGGTTGATCGATTTTTAACCATACCTGGCTTAAATGCAGCCTCAGTTCAGGCTGCTCGATACAGAAAAAAATCATTTGAATTTGCGGTAACACTTGAACAGCTGTATCCAAACAGGTCAAAAACAAAAATCTATAATGCAGGAGATAGTATCAATACTGCTGTGTCTGAATATTATCCCACACTTACAATTGATGGTAAGCAGTTGATCATAACCAGGCGGACAAGAGGTTCGGCCGATGAAGATTTTTTTTCTTCGGTTTGGAAAGATAGCAGTTGGGGAAAAGCAATTCCGGTTATTGGAAAAATAAATACTTATTACAAAGAGGGCGGACAACAAATCACACCTGATGGAAACTGGATGGTGTTTTCAGCAAAAGATTATCCAGAAGGGTTGGGTAGTTTTGATATCTACTTATCCTACCAAACTGAGCAAGGATGGAGTGAAAGAGTGCATGCAGGAAATGTAATCAATACGGGATATTGGGAGTCGGCCCCCTGTTTATCACCTGATAAAAAACAACTCTATTTTGCTTCTGATCGTCCGGGTGGATATGGTGGAACGGATTTATATGTCTCAACGCGACTAGCAAACGGTAAATGGTCCATACCCCAAAATTTAGGTCCCGCTGTTAACACTGCTGGTGACGAAAGTTGCCCCTTTGTGCATGCTGATAACGAGACATTATATTTCAATTCAAATGGTCATCCAGGTTATGGTGGAACAGATCTGTTTCTTACGAAAAAAACAATTCAGGGGTTTGCTAGCCCTCAAAATTTAGGATTTCCTATCAATACCATTGATGACGAGGGAAGCCTATTTGTTACATCTGATGCAGCAACCGGCTTCTTTGCAAGTGACAGAGGAGATTCGAGAGGTGGTTTGGATATTTATACTATTCAATTATATGAAGGTATTAAGCCAAATGCAAGTTCATGGTTAGAAGGTAAAGTTTATGATAGTTTAACGGGGAAAGGCCTATCAGGTAGTGTAGAGGTAATTGATCTTGAAACCAAAATGCTCATTTCTGAAGTCCAAGCAGATGATGAAGGTCGCTATTTGTCCATTTTACCATCAGGAAAAAATTATGCTTTCAATGTGAGCAAGAAAGGGTACTTGTTTTATTCAGGTAGGTTTTTGATGAAAGAAACGCGTCAACAACAAAACTTTACATACAATATTCCTTTGCAGCCATTACAAAAAGGGACAAGTATTGTGTTGAAAAATATACAATTTGAGACAGGCAAATATGAGTTACTGCCTGAATCCTATATCGAGTTAGATAAGTTGATTCTAATGCTCCTTGAAAACCCTAAACTTCAGGTGCAGATTATTGGACATACAGATAATGTTGGTAAAGAAAATGATAATCAATTCCTCTCTAGTCAAAGAGCAAAAGTTGTAGTTGATTATTTGATTGACAAAAAGATTTCTGCTGAGCGACTGACCTCCAAAGGAATGGGAGCCCAAACGCCGATATCCGATAACCAAACTGAGCAGGGTAGAGCATTAAATCGCAGAACTGAAATGCTAATTATTTCTAATGACTAGCTTATTTTCACACTAACTATTGTAATTAATCTCTTTTTTACTCGTAGTTTTCAACTACTATCTTTCCTTCTTCGTCTTTAGTTTGTGTGCAATTCTAAAAAATGAACGAAGAGATTTTTTATCATCTAGCACTAACGCAAGTCCCTCAAATTGGTGATATTCAAATTGGTCTTTTGCTCAAGCATTTTGGAGAACCTTCAGTAGTATTTAAAGCTAATCGAAAATCGCTTGAAAGTATTGCTGGTATAGGAGCAATCAGGGCTGAAGCAATAAAAAAATTCTCAGGTTTTAATAGAGTAGAAAAAGAGCTGAAATTTATTGCTAAGAATGAAATCGAAATCTTGGTTAAACATCATGAGGGATATCCTAGTAGATTAGAAAATTGTATTGATGCTCCTAATATACTTTTTTATAAAGGAAGTCAATCCTTGAATCAGCAACACATAGTAGCAGTAGTTGGTACAAGGACTCCAACAGATTATGGAAAAGAAAGAGTGGCTGCATTAATTGAAACACTTGCGCAAGTAGATGTTTTGGTAGTAAGTGGATTAGCTTATGGTATTGATACACTTGTTCATCGAGATTGCGTAAAGTATAAAGTAAATACAGTGGGTGTATTAGGACATGGATTAGACCAAATTTACCCCTCCTCAAATAGAATTTTAGCCAGTGAAATGATACATCTTGGAGGATTGCTTTCAGAGTTTATGCATGGAACAAAACCCGACAGACAAAATTTTCCTAAAAGAAACAGGATTGTAGCTGGTATGGTTGATGCAGTTATCGTAATTGAGAGTGGTGAAAAAGGAGGAAGCCTGATAACAGCAGAAATTGCCAACAGTTATAATAAAGATGTATTTGCCTATCCGGGCAGGACAACTGATCTGGGGAGTATGGGCTGCAACCATTTGATAAGAACCCATCGTGCTGATTTAATTACTTCTGGTATGGATTTTATTGAATTTATGGGCTGGAACCCAGTAACAAAAAGGAAAAAAGCCATACAGGCAGAATTATTCCTATCGCTTGAAGGGAATGAAAAACAATTATACAACCTCATTTTAGAAAGAGAGCCTGTTGGCATTGATGAATTAATTATGCAAACAATGCTCAAGCCTAGTGAGGTCTCGTCGATTCTTTTTTCATTGGAAATGAGGGGATTGGTTTCACCGAGGCCAGGAAAATTGTATGCTGCAGTGTACAGATGAGTGATTTTTTATTTTTTTACTATCTTCGCATATGGCAACAAGAACTCCACAACTCCCCAAATTTTTTGGTGAAGGTTTAACCTTCGATGATGTACTCCTGGTTCCATCTTATTCTGATGTGCTTCCTAGAGAAGTGAACATTAGTACTCAGCTGACCAAAGACATCAGCCTTAATATTCCTTTGCTCTCTGCTGCAATGGATACCGTAACTGAATCAACACTTGCAATTGCATTGGCAAGAGAAGGAGGAATTGGTATCCTTCACAAAAACATGAGTATTGAGAAACAAGCTGAACAGGTAAGGAAGGTCAAGCGAAGTGAAAGTGGGTTGATTATTGATCCAGTTACCCTGAATGTAAATGCTACAATTGCAGATGCTTTGAAGTTGATGAAAGAAAATAGGATTGGTGGTATTCCAATTGTAGATACAGCAAATAAATTAGTGGGGATACTTACTAACCGCGACTTGAGATTTGAAACAGATAAAACCAAGAAGGTTAGTCAGGTTATGACAAAAGACAACTTGGTTACGGCACCAGAGGGAACTGATTTGATTAAAGCAGAAAAGATTTTACAGAATTATAAAATTGAAAAGCTTCCAGTTGTTAAGAAAAATGGTCAATTGATTGGATTAATCACCTACAGGGATATACTTCAATTACAAAGTCATCCTCATGCAGTGAAAGATGAATTTGGCCGATTACGTGTTGGAGCAGCATTGGGTATCACTAAAGATCTTTTGGATAGAACAGCAGCATTGCAACAAATAGGCGTTGATGTGGTTTGTTTGGATAGTGCACATGGTCATTCTAAAGGTGTTGTAGATTCATTAAAATTGTTAAAGAAAAACTTCAAAAAACTCAGAGTAATTGCAGGTAATATTGCAACAGCATCTGGAGCTAAAGCATTGGCTGAGGCGGGTGCCGACTGTGTTAAAGTGGGAATTGGTCCTGGTTCTATTTGTACTACAAGAATTGTAGCTGGGGCAGGAGTACCTCAAATAACTGCTATTCTTGAAGCATCTTCTACATTAAAGAAAATGAAAGTTCCTATCATCGCTGATGGTGGAATTCGATATACTGGTGATTTTGTAAAAGCATTGGCTGCAGGCGCATCTACAGTAATGATGGGTGGTGTATTTGCTGGTGTTGAAGAAAGTCCTGGTGAAACCATAATTTACGAAGGAAGAAAATTCAAGCAATACAGGGGAATGGGGTCAATAGGTGCTATGCAACAGGGTAGCAGTGATCGTTATTTCCAAGATGTTGAAGATGGGATTAAAAAGCTAGTACCAGAAGGTATTGAAGGTCGTGTGCCTTTTAAAGGCAATCTTAGTGAGATTGTTACGCAATTTGTGGGCGGACTTCGTGCTGGTATGGGTTATTGTGGTGCTAGAAATATTGATGAGTTGCAGAAAGCGCAATTCATTAAAATTACCAATGCAGGAATGCGTGAGAGTCATGCACACGATATAGCTATAACCAAAGAAGCTCCAAACTACAGTCGATAATATCAATTGAACCGAATGAAGTACATATCAATTCTTTTGGTTCTTGTGGTATTTTCGTTTTCAGCTAATGCACAGGAGAAGTCTAGCGCTTTACGTATAAGTTTAATTACTTGTACACCAGGAGCGGAATTGTATTCGGTATTCGGGCATAATGCACTTCGAATAGTAGATTCTGCTGCAGGGACTGATATCGCATATAATTTTGGGACATTCAATTTTGATGACCCAGACTTTTATACCAAATTCGTTAGGGGTAAGCTCCAATATTATTTGAGTCAAGAAAATTTTAATGATTTTCTATATGCCTATCAATATTTCAAACGTGGGGTGAGTGAGCAGGTTTTGAATCTTACAGATACTGAAAAGAAAGAAATACAACAAGCACTTTTTGAAAATCTCTCAGAAGAGAACAGGTTCTATAAGTATGATTTCTTTTATGATAATTGCTCCACGAGGTTAAGAGATATAATTTTTAAATCAAAGTCTAAGGATGCCTTTAATCCTCCTCCTTTTGTTCCAGATGGACTAACCTTTCGTGACCAATTGCATACCTATTTAGATCGAGCTGAAATGAATTGGACAAGATTAGGAATTGATATAATTCTTGGACTTGAGGCGGATACAAAAATGAGTATAAGTGACGCAATGTTTCTGCCTGAATTTTTAGCAAAAGGAGTTACTGCAACAGAAGTTAAGAACAAGAAGTTGACTAACGAGGAAGCAGTGTTGATTCCAGATGCACAACCAGTCCCAACAAAATCTCCATTTTGGCAAACACCTCTTTTTATTTTCCTTCTTTTATCTTTGTTAATGATATTACCTAAAGTTTCTAAAAATCAATTGATAAATAATATCCAAGGCATTGTAACTAAGGTTGTATTTATGTCGGCTGGATTGATAGGACTGCTATTGGTTTTTATGTGGGTTGGAACAGATCATCAAAGTACCGCTAGAAATCTAAATCTCGTATGGGCTTTCCCACTTCAATTGGTCTTTGTATTTAAGCTTAATAACCTGCACTCTTGGCTAAAAGCCTATGCAAAAATTTATGCTATTTTAGTTGTCTTGTTGTTATTGGTATCTGTTGTCCTGCCAGGCAGTATAAATTATGCTTTATATCCCTTAATAATGGCTATGGCTTATAAGACATGGTTTTTTTCAAATCAAACTAATTGATATTCATGAAAATCTTAATTACAGGAGCTACATCGGGATTTGGAAAAGCCATGGCTGAGAAATTTGCGGCTGAAGGTCATCATTTGATCATCACAGGTAGAAGGGCAGATCGATTAGCAGAACTATCTCAAGCATTGAAAAGTCAGTTTGCTGTAGAGGTTTCTACAAAAGTATTTGATGTTCAGTCTAAAGTAGAAGTGTTTAAAGCACTTTCAAATGATGCCAATTTAGAAGATGTTGATGTAGTGGTTAATAATGCGGGACTAGCACTTGGTCGTGATTTTTTTGATGAGGCATCCTTGGATGATTGGGAGACGATGATTGATACCAACGTAAAAGGTTTGCTATATGTGACCAAAGCTATGTTGCCTTATCTAGTAAAAAGGGGTAAAGGACATATTGTGAACATTGGTTCAACAGCTGGAATGGAAGTATATGAGAAGGGAAATGTTTATTGCGCTACAAAGCATGCAGTTGAAGCTTTAAGTAAATCAATGCGTATTGATTTAGTAAGGCATAATATTAAAGTGACTGCAATTCATCCAGGCGCAGCTGACACAGAATTTTCAATCGTACGTTTCAAAGGCGATGAAGCAAAAGCAAAAGCAGTCTATGATGGGTTTAAGCCGTTGTATGGAAATGACGTTGCAGCAGTTGCCTATTATGCAATTACAGTTCCAGAGCATGTCTGTTTAAACAGTATTGTGATGACCTGTGCTGCACAGCCCAATAGTTTTTATTTACACAGAACTACTGAGCAAGCGAGATTCTAATCTGTACGCCGGCTCTTGTATTTACCGACGGAGCAGCATTGGATACATAAGGGTTTAATCTTCTCTGATCGAAATAAAGTTGGATATTGACCCTATTGCTGATAACATAGTCGATTGTGGGTCTGATGCTTACTACACGCTGGCCACCAGTTGCAAATGCATTTGCTTGATCAAGTCTGGAATTGGAATTGATGTCATCTCTAATGCTGAAGTCGAGAGAGAAAGTTATATCATTCTCAAGTTTACCCGTTGGTTCTTTTTTGCCGAATTTTATTCTGAAAGGAAGTGGGAATCCTCTTTTTCTCCATCGCATACCAAAAGTAACTTCAGTAGACCTCACTTCACTCAATTGAAAATCAACTAAGCTCATACTCAGCTGTCGTGACTTTCTATATTCAAATCTCCCAGATAATTGTCCGGTTGTTGAAAAGTCAATTCCTATCAATGGAGAGAATTGTTCTGAGATTAAAAGGTTCGGGACAAGAAAATAAGGGACAAAATTTCCTGAAATGGTGTCAACGAATGATGGAAAGCCGTACATCAAAGTATCTTGGAATAACAAAGCTGAGTTAAAGCTGTTCATACTCAATGTTGAGTTGTATCCGTGTGAAATGGTAAAGTTGGTGATGTATTTCTGCAAGCTTTCAATTCTACTAAGTCCATTGTAGGTTAGTCGCCAGTTGGGTTTAGGAAGATAGCTGCCAAAAGGATTTGCTTTTACTGAACCATCATTTCCATTTTTCAGTAAGCCAATTGTATTTGGATCTTTTTTGGTGTAAGCAGCAATAAATGCTGGCACCAACACATCTTGTGCATACCTACCATATCCTTTATAGAACCCATCGGATCCTACCGCTTGACTATAAGGATTTTTCTCGCCAAGTCGTTTTGATAAGATTATTCTATTGTTCTCAAATGTTTTGAACGTCTCACTGGTATTGTTAGGATCAAATTTTCCAAACAAAGTTTGGAAAGCAATGTAACTAATACTGAATCCGCCACCAGAATAGGGATTCAAAGCATTGAATTGGCCATTGCCCACAGTGTCTTTGAACAATGTTGAATAATTCTTGGTAAGACTCTTGTCTAAATTTAGGTCAATAATCAAGTCACGTATAGGCTCAACTTGTGCGGTGATATTGAGTTTTTGTTCATAGTTCTGTAAAAACAAATTATTAAGAATAGGGTCTTTGGTTATTAATCCTTTTTCACCCACTTTATTCAGCCAGGCTTGATTAGGTTGTTTGCCCATTACAAAATCTAATCCCGGTGCCATACTTCTCCAATTTTGTCCAAAGAATGATGTGCTATCGATATAGCCAGGAAGGAAAGTGTTTCCGCCTTCATTGTAAGTAACCCCCACACGTTTTAGAGAAGTGATAATTCTCAGTATTGCCTTTTCTGCATTGCTCAATACTATGGCTTTTTGTTGTCTTTCTTCTTTTGCCAATCTTTTCTGTTCTTTTCTTGCTAATTTTTCTTCTTCTTTACTAAGCTTAACTTCAATCTGTTCTGCTGTTCCTTTTATCTTTTTGGCTTTTTTCTTGGGCAGTCCTTTTAGTGTTGTGTTTGTTGAAGGATCTGATTGATTGATTTCATCTATGGCTCTGAATAATTTTAATTTGCTGTATAGCTGGGTAAAATTCAATTCTGCTGTAGCACCTGTTTGTCCGCTGTTTTGAATGGTGTTACCTAAATTTATGGCTAACCTCGAAGCGCCTACCCAGTTATAGGTACTTCTATAAGCAATGTTGAAGGTGGTCCAGTTTAAGAAAGGGAAATTAGAAGTTGGGAAATTATAAGTGATATCTGTGCTTTGGTTATAGATGGTATTTCTTCCTCCTTTTAGGAAGTTTTTCATGAGAGAATCTCTCTTCTCTTTGTTATCAATTCTTCCAAAAGGTTCATCTACTCTTGAATTGTTGATGGCCTTGAAATCAATATTAAGCGATCGTGTAAGATCCCATCTCATGTTGTAGTTCCTGTCGATCACAAAATATTTATCGTAGGTTTCAGGAATTTTGAAAGGTCCTCCTCCTACATTTCTTGGACGAAATGCGCCAAATTGTCTTCTGGTATCCATCCTGATACCTATCAGTGAAGGCATTGGATTGAAATTGATATTTCTAATGAAGTCAAGCCAAGGTGTTGGCGATTTGATCATTTTCTTGAATGGCTCAATGTATTTAGCCTCTGATGAATAATTATAACCGATACCACCTTGTGTTTTGCCTACCTGATTGCTTTCCACCAATGGGTTATGCTGACGAGTTTCTGTAAAAGAATAACTGAAGTCGAAGTTAGATATGCTCCACAGTCTATTTTTTTTATTGGGACGCTGATTAAACCTAACATTAGTGAAGTTGATTGTTTTTAATCCTACAAAATCAACTGCGTCGTTTTTAATTGAGTCGCGAACATCTTTGAAGATTCTCAGTTTATCTTTTAATGTAACATCCTTATCATAAGGATCGTATTCAGGTGTGCTAATAGTTTGTGATAGGTTAGCGAAGAATGGAATTTCAAGGCCAATTTGTTTAGGCAACAATTTACCCAGTTGTAGATTGGTTGAAATATCAAATTGAGTAAAATTATCACGGAAACGATCATTCACGCGTTGTTCTAGTTGTCCGAAACCAATGGTGTGAATGTTGGCCGACATAGATACATTTCCTAAGTCAGCTAGTTGTAAATTCATTTGCCCTACTGCTGCCCAACCACCTTCTTCATCTAAACCAGAAAGTCTTAGTTCATTGATCCAAACTTCAGCATTCACAGCTCTTCCTCCACCTGGATCTATAGGGTTTTCTAGACCTGCTAAAATACCTTTCACTTCACCAAGGTTTGGGTTTCCTTTTATCGAAAAAACTACACCATTGATATTTTTTCTATAAATAGCGTTTGGATTATTAGTATTTAAATTTCGTTCATTTTTTATGAGGATCAAAGTTGAAAGATCAATACTCAATTCGTTTTGTTCAGGCCATATGATTCTTTCATCTGTTGTTCCAAAAGGGGTAATCTTCAAAGGGTATTTTATTTCGTAGAAGTTGTTGAGGTAGTCATTTCCTAAGCGAATGATTGCATAGATTTCACCATCTCTCACAGTGCTGTAACCTTTTAAACTTTCTGCATGATAAAACATTGAAAGTTTCTTGTATTGTCTTAAGTCGTGGTTGAATGATTTAAATACAGCTCTTCCATCACCCTCTTTAAGATTGATAACATTGATACTTAAAGCCTGTTCATTTTGAAGAATATTGATGCCGCCATTGCTAAGTGTTTGTACACGTTCAATACCGGGTGGTGTTCTGTATGGAATTGGATCACGCTTATCGTTTTCTTCTATGTTGACTGCAGAGACAAAGAATTTTGTGGATGTATTTGTTGGATCAATGCGTTTATAAAGTCCAGTTGTATCAAGCTCATATGCAAAACTTCTCCAGTTGTTTCTCACCAATTCAAGTTTCGCAAATCTCAATACAACAGAATCTGCGAAATCAGTTAAGAACATCCTAAAGAACCTGATAGATTTGAAATCGGGTATATCTCCTACTTTACTGGTATAGTTAGCAATTGGTACTCTAAATTGATACCAGATTTGGTTTTCTCTTGTACCATCTGCAAGTGTAACGCCAACAATTTTTCTATCGGAAATAAAATTTTGCCCCACCTGCATACTAGGATCACTGTTCGGTTTTAAATCAATACGGTATTGAAAATATTCTTCAGCCTCATTTAGTGTATTATCTCTATTTAGATCTTCGCCATCAGGGAACAAGGTAAATGCCGATGCAAATGCGTCTCCAGCTCTTGCAATAGGAGAGTTACCTTGTGGGTTATTGAAATTTTTATACCTTGTTAGAATTCCAGTATTGTTTCTGTCGAATGATATATCTCGGTAATATCTGAAATTGTCTGAGGAAGGATCAGCTGCAATTTCTTGATATGCTAGTGTACCCAATCCTAATCTTGCTGACATATCAGCTAGAAACTGACGTCTGGTTGCAGCTTCTAAAGAATCGGTCAATCCATCTAAACCTACATCTTGAAAAGGTCGATCAGCAGGGTCGTTGCTAAAACCTAGTGTAATCTGGACTGGATTAATTGGTGTTCTACCCCAAGTTGAATTTGCTGTTGCAGCAGGTATAGTTGGCGTTGGAAGTCCATTTTCATAAAATCTTCTTGAATCTTTCAAGATATCTTCAGAAATATTACCCAAATTCAAATAAAGAGAACCTCCAGCTGGATTTGTGTTTTTAATGAAAGGATCTAGTACCCAGAATTCGATGAATTCAATATTAGCAGTTTCAAAATCTGTTTGATCAATGCCTCTCATGATACCGCCCCATCTTTTATTGGGTGTTCTCAGTGAACCATTGTTGTCAACATTCAGCGCGTCGTAGTTATATGGTCCTCTTTCTTTTGGATAGAAGGCTAAGTCAAAGGTGACAAGCTGACTTTGTCCATAATCTGGTGTTCTTCTTGGAAATATTTCTTGTTGCCCAACTGATCTCACTCTTGGATCAGAAAGTTGTGCCAAATCATTTCTGATTGGATTGTTTGGATTTCTTCTTTCCTGTAATATAGGTTCAATGTTGTACCAAGCAAGCTTTGCTCTGTTTTTGCCATATTCAATATTATCGAAAGCACTAGCTTCTGGAAACATAATATTGCCAAAACGATCTGTTGATCCAGCAGGCGTAGAAGCTAATGTCCATCCCACAATAGGAAACCTTAAATCTATGCTAGATTTGGTGCCTTCAAAATCATCAAGATAAATTAAACCATTTCCGCCTCTTCCAATTTGTGGGGCATGACCAGGAATCATTTTTGCCGCTTCAGCGGAGAAATTAATCTTTGAAGTACCATTCGCTTCGTAGAAAGGAAGTTTACTAAGCCACTTGCTGAGTCGGGGTAATTCACTGTTGTAATTGACGTCTAATCCTAACATGCTGTTTTTGATAGGATCTGAGCCGTATTCCATTTTGGTGAAGAAAGGACGTTCTGTTAATCTCACCATTGTACCACCTATCGACAGTTTATCATTGAACAGATAATCCCATCGCATACCCATGTAGGTTCGTTGTTGAACACCAAATGTTGCATTGTTTTCAAACTTCACATCAACAGGCAAGCCGGATTGCTTAATGGCATTGTTGATGATTCGTACTGTTCCTGCAATATAATCAACAGTATAGTCTACGTTCTCTTGTAATACTTGTCCACCTGCTGTTACCGTAACAGAACCTTGTGGAATATTAAATGCATTTAATGAAATCTCACCGTTGTTTGCTCCAGATGATTTGGAGCTGCCTCTCATCACAAATCGATTGAGGTTAGCGTAGGTCTGTGCAATTGCTTTTATAGTATCGTATAAAGGATAGAATAAATATTTTTCTCTTAGCGATGGATTTGATGTGAATATATAATCAAGATCTTGACCAAAAGGTTCTAGTACTGGGAAGATAACACGGCTTTGATAAGAGTTGATGGTAAAGCCCTCCACATAATCGAATACACCATCTGGTTGTGGATCGTTTTGGTTATTCAAACGATCAAGATTCATTAAGGTTATCAATGGAACACCGGCTTGATCTCCCTCAGGGATATATCTTTTTTCGCCACCACCAGGTTCTTGATACAGTACATTGAATTGAAAATCTTGTCGCTCAAGTTGTCCTGATCCAACTGGATAAACATTCTTCATCATCAAATCCCACATCGGAAGTGATGTGCGTTGCGAAGTAGCTTTTAATAATTTCAGAAACAAAACTTTCTGCACACCATTATTCGCATCAACTGGTATGTCTTGTGCAAATTCACCCACCTGATACACTCTGCCATTCAAGGTATATTGATAGGCGACAGCTAATACTTCATCAGGTTGAAGTGTTACGTTAAGGGAAATGAATCCTAGTTGTCTGTTGAAATAATATTGGGTACTATCTAATTTACGTGCGAAGGTTTTTTCAAAATCACGCACCGGTTGTAGTCCGATGTTGTTTAAATAATTGACGATCTGTGCTGGATCTCTGCTAATGGGATTACTTACAATTTTACCATACAAATCATTCGCTCCGTTTGCGGGATAAGGAATGCCTGTCGGGTTGATAACCGGTGCTTGCTGATAAGGATTGCTTTCGCCTAAGTCCATCAAACCCACAACATCTCTAGCGTTGGTAGTGGCTCCAGTTCTATTGGTAACCCAAACATCTAGTCTTAGAATTTGTACTTGAGAATTTACGATTGGTAAATTCTTCATCGCTTTGTTGTACTCTTTTCTAAAATGTTGAGCCAATAAGAAATGTCGGTTTTCCTCATACTCATCTGCTTTGATTTCAAATTGGCTCGCACTTGAACCACCTTGGAAGCCAACCGACTGACGTTGTGAACGCTGACTTGCAAAGACAGTTGATACCCATAGCTTTCCAAACTGCATTTGTGTTTTGAGACCAAACAATTGTTGTGCACCAGGTATCAAAGTCCCTTTACTTGCAAAAGAAGTATTACCAATTTCTATTTTCTTGAAAATATCATCAGCATCTCCTGTGTAATCTAATTTCAATTGATTTTCAAAATCGAAAGTCGATAAGGTGTTGTAGCTGATAGGAAACCTCATCTTGCTTCCTATGTTACCTACTACATTCAGATTGGCTGCCATATCAAAATCTAAACCGCCATTCCTTCTGGCTCTTTCAGGCAAGGTTGGATTTTTAATATTTTGTCCCTGATATCCAGCAGTAACATTCACTTCTCCCTGTGGCCTGATATCAATTTTGCCTGATCCAAAAAGACGGTTGAACAAATCATCGCCCATGTTCAATTTTGGCTTACTCAATTTTCTGTTGAGTAAACTGCTAGTATTCGCTCTTTTTTGGAAATAATCAACTTCCATTTTGCGGGATTGAATCCGCATGTATTCATCAAAGGTTAAACTGGTTGGTTTTCTAAAATACTTGCTACCAATTTTTTCAATGATATAATACTCCTTGGTCTTAGGGTCGTAAACAATGGAGTCGCGAATATTTGCAGGGTCTTTAAGATCAAATGGATTTTTTCTCTGCTGTGAATACTTATCGCTATACCTATCTTTAATCGGGTACCTGAGGGTATCTTTTTTAGGAATTGTATCTTGATTGATTCGGTTTTGGGCAAAAGAATCTTTTTCCGCATAAGCAGAAAAGTGGAAACCAATGATGATGGCCAATAAGGTTATCGATTTAGATAACAGATTCAACTTGCCGTAAACATTTGATGGGGTAGA
>JBEASE010000086.1:0-5990 GCA_041162625.1 Bacteroidota bacterium
ATAAAACTTGGTAATGTCTATCTGGCACTTAAAAAAATGGTCAATGCCATTCAGGTGAAAAAATTCGGACTTAGAAAAGGGAGTATCACTCTCCATGATCTTGAGCCTTACAAAAAAACAATCACTCTGGGTAACATCAACATCATCTTGGATGAACTGAAAATGTCTGCAAAGAAAAAAGAAGAAGATCTAGGTATCACCTTCAGTAAACTCAATATCAGCTCTACCAATCAAAACATAGAATTCCCGGAAGGCGACTACCGTATACAATATGGCGCACTTGAATTTGATACTGAAATGAATGTGGTGAAACTAGATGACTTCAAAATAAATAGCCAATCCAACGACTCGTCAAAAAATGATCTTACAATCGCGTTTAAAAAACTTCGACTAAGAAATATTGATTTTAATGAACTCTATACCAACAATAGATTCAAAGCCGATTCCGTTATCTGCTCAGACCCAACTATTAAATTAGAACTGGACCTGACCAAGAAGAAAAATACACCACTAGATGGTCTTGCATTAGAAAAAAAGATAGCCGGATTGATTGGTAATGTAAAGATGAAATACCTAGGATTATTAAATAGTGATATCACCGTTGAAGCCAAAGGGAATAAATCAAATAATAATTACAACTCAAAAGGAAACAATTTTATTGCTTATAATGTGTCAATTGATAGCACTCAAGCAATTCCAATTGAGGTTGAAAAATTACAATTTGCTATCAAAAACTATGAAGAAACACTTAGTAATGGTAAATATAAAATTCGATTTGATAGTGTTGTCTATGATAATTTAGCTCTTACTTTATTGAATTTTAAATTAACTCCCACAAAAAACAACAAAGAAGCAGATAAGAAATATTTCACCATTCCTCAATTTAAACTTCAAGGTTTTGGCATCTATGAACTTATACTCGAAAATTATTTAAAAGCCAAAGAACTCACCCTGACAAACGCAACATTCATCAATAACTATCATCAAAAAAAGAACGAACGATTAAAAGCAAGAACAATCAAGGCTATTCTTTCCGATTTCAGTGAACAAATTGATCTAGAAACGATTCGTATCATTAATGGTAAAGTACAGAACAAATCAACAAACAATAAAAGCGAAATCATCGCAACAGGTATTCAATCCGAAATTTCAGTAAATGAGATTTTTGACCTATCTACTTACGAATCAATGGCAAGCTCCATTGAAAAAATGAATTTTGATTCTGCAGTCTTCAAATCAGAAAAACAAACCATCCTATTAAAAAAAGGGCAATTCAACGGTGATGCTAAATCTATTCTTGCTGAAGAAATTAGCATCAACACCAATAATAACGCTATCAACGCAAAAAATATTCGCATACATAATTATCAGTTCAACGATGATTTCTCAAATATCATCATCGATTCTATTTTTTATGAAGGCGCAAAAATTCAACTTATAGAAAAATTAAAAAAAGAAAATAACCAAGATGATGAATCTTTTTTCCTAAGAATAAATCACCTTGATGCCAACAATACAGATTTCGCTTTTGCCACTAACAATAAACTGAGCGCCAAAACCTCACTGAAAAAAATAAAGCTCTCGCAATTTGAATTGAATGACGAAAATGAAATAAAACTAAATGATTTAGACCTTGAAGGTGATTGGCTAGCTGTATCGTCTCCCGAAATGAGTGTTTCGTCTTCCAACTTTAGTATAATCAATAACCGACCTTCTTTTATAAACAAGGTTGCTATTGCGAGAAAGTCAGTATCAGATACACTTGAGGCTTCATTCACAAAAATCGCCTTTACTCCTGCAATTGCTAATAGCTTAGCGAATGGCTATCCAATACTAGATAATATTCTTCTTGATAATGCAAGCATTTTTGCTCGACAATATGCAAGCGCCGACAAACAAAATTCTAAGAAGAAGATGCAACTTGATTTAGGCAGCATCAACTTAAACCACGCTAACCTAGATCTAAAACAACAAGACGATAAAAAATCATTTGCTTTTCAATCGAAAAATATTGATATCAAAACTTCAAAATTGAATATCAATGAATCCGGACTATCAATTGGTAGAACAGATATAAAAAGTGCAGCATTAGATCTTACCGCAAATGATAGCATCAAGCTTCAAATTGATGATGGCGCATTCGCACTCCAAATGAATTACTTAAATAAAAAATCAAGTAAAGACCCAAGTAGTTTTAATACCAACATCCAAAAAGTTGAAGCGAAAAAAGTAAATCTGATATCTGCCGGTAAAAATGGAAAGCTTTTTTCACTCACACATTTTAATCTAGGCGGAGAAAACATCATCCTCGATAGCGCTAGTCCAGCCCATATACTAAGACACCTTAAGGCTAACCCTTCATTATTTATCAACAATATTGATCTTAAAGAATCAAATGCAAATGCTACTATCAACGCATTTGGAATAGGCTATCGTAATGGTGGTAGAATTGTAACTATCGATTCCTTTCAGTATGCACCTACATTCGATAGAGAAACATACATGAAAAACAATGTCTACCAAAAAGACTTCATGCAATTCTCGAGTGGAAAAATCACGATAAGAAATTTTGATATTGAACGTATTGCAACTGACTCCAATCTACAACTCAACTATATAACAATTGAAAAACCTCTTCTTCAAGTATACAAAGACAAGCACCTACCACTAGAACCTGGTAAAACAAAAGGCTTGCCTGCTGCACTGCTAAAAAAGATCAAACAACGTATGCATATCGACAGCGTAAGATTGGTAGATGGAAAGATTGTATACGAAGAGTTTAATGACAAAACAGAAATGATTGCAACAATAAACCTATCTGAACTCCAATCACTAATCCGCAACATAAAGAATTACAATATAGCCCAAACTGATAGTCTTTATATTGTTAGTACCGCTCGTATACAAGACACAGCACAAGTTTCAGTACGTTTTCATGAATCCTATGCTGATAGCATTAGAAGTTTTTTATACCGCGTGAGATTTAAACGATTTGGATTGCCTGCACTTAACAGTATACTTTTGCCAACAGCTAACATGAAAATCGATCGAGGATGGTTAGATACACTCGAGCTCAGAGTAATAGGAAATGATTACTTGGCACATGGCAAAATGCGGATGTATTACAAGGATTTTAAAATACAATTCCTGAGTAATAAGGAACTAGAGAAAAGAACCATCTTCACAAAGGCATTGAGCTGGTTGGCTAATACATTCCTTCGGACAAACAACGTGGAGAAAACAGGGACCGTCTTCACAGAGCGAACAAGAGAGAAAAGTTTTGTTAACTATTGGGTAAAAATTCTGCTCAGTGGTGCCATGACCAACACCCGCATCAGAAAAAATTCTAAACAAGAAAAACGCTACCAGAAAGCACTAAAACGTATACAAGTGCCGGAACTTCCTGAAGTCGATCTATAGCCTAATTCAGTTAAAATTCGTAACATTACAGCTGAATTCAAGTCGCTAGTGAAATATAAAACTCTCACCCTTTTTTTACTAATATCTATTGGTTTTTCAAGCTGCGCTTTCTTAAAGAATGTCTCAGAAAAAATTACAATAACCTTTAACAAAATTGTACGCAAGCCAGCAAAAAAAGATAGTACGAGTGCTGTAATGGGTAAATTAGAAAAACCAGTAACCAATACTGCTAAAACTCCTGTACACCATAAGACAAAAGCAAATCCGGATAAATCTGTAAGTCAAAATACATTTCAAGCTCAACTAGTTCATCCACTCAGAGAATTCAGGGCAGCATGGGTAGCTAGCGTGGCCAATATCAACTGGCCTAGTAAACCCGGACTCACAACAGCTGAACAACAAGCAGAGGCAATTAGCATATTGGATTATCTCCAAGTCAATAATTTCAATGCAGTCATCTTGCAAGTCCGCCCCCAGGCTGATGCTTTATACACAAGCGAAATTGAACCTTGGTCCTATTTTCTCACCGGTGAACAAGACAAAGCTCCTGATCCCTATTATGACCCATTATCATTTTGGATTGAAGAAGCACATAAAAGAGGAATTGAATTACATGCCTGGATGAACCCTTATAGAGCACATCACAATGCCGGAAAAGAAATATCAACCAAATCTATCGTACGCACAAATCCAGAAACTGTCTATTGGTTAAAAGAAGGTTATTGGTGGATGGATCCTGCTTTGAAATTCACCCAAGACCATACAAGTAAAGTAGTATTAGATGTTGTCAAAAGATATGATGTTGATGGTATTCATTTCGATGACTATTTCTACCCTTACCCTTCTTATAACGGTTCAGATGATTTTCCAGATGATCGTTCTTGGAATGCATATGTAGAAAATGGTGGTACTATGTCTCGTGGAGATTGGAGAAGAAATGCTGTAAACACATTAATCGAAAGATTATATAAAGAAATCAAAGCCGAAAAACGACATGTCAAATTTGGATTGAGCCCCTTTGGTATCTGGCGTCCTGGCTTCCCTAAATCCGTAGAAGGTTTTGATCAATATGATAAGCTCTATGCTGATGCTAAACTTTGGTTGAACAAAGGATGGATTGATTATTTCACTCCGCAATTGTACTGGCCAACATATAAATTAAACATGAGCTTCCCAGTTCTACTAGGATGGTGGCAAGAAGAAAACATTCATCAACGTCATTTATGGCCAGGCATCAATATCGCTAATGATAAAAATATCTTACTCAATAACCAAGAAGTAATCAGTGAAATCATGATCACCCGCGGCATGCTTCCAAAAAGTCCGGGTACTGTTCACTGGAGCATGAGCGCTCTCACAAAAAACCCCACACTAACAAAATCCTTAATCGAAGGAGTATATAAACAACCTGCATTAGTCCCATCTAGCCCTTGGCTAGATCATATAGCACCCAAATCACCAGAAGTGTTTTTAGGAGAACAAGTTGATTCTTTACTCATTCAATGGAAAAGTAGCGAACAAGATATTACCAAGTGGGTCTTATACTTCCAGTATGAGAATAAATGGGAACAACGTATTTTTAATAAAGAAGAGACGCAAATGCTGATTCCACTTTACAATAATAAATTACCTGAACCAAGTAAATTAAAATATATCATTGTTACAGCTATTGATCGGACTGGCAATGAAAGTGAACAAAAGCCAATTGTTATCAACTGATCATAACGGAAGATCTATTCCAAGTATTATTCTTCGTCCAATCAATTCTTGCCTAGTGTTAGATATACTATTTGCTTGCACAAGCTGCTCAACAAATATTTTTCTATTTAAGAGATTAAAGCCCTGCATATAAATACGATATTTTTTGTTGATTATCCAATTCATGGAACAGTCGAATAAATCTAGTGATTGCATATCTTTTCCGAAGTAACGAAGCATCATAAGGTTGATATTTAGTTGCCTACTAAATTGAAACTGCAAAGTTGTTTTAATTTCATGCCGATTGTTCCATAAGCTACCCCTTTCACTTAATCCTTTGAACTTCGACCTGATATAATGATACTCCATTTGCATATTATAACCCTTTCGCCAGTTGCTGGTCAGGGAATTACCAAAACGGTAAACTTCATTGAATGCATAAAAGCGTTGTTTGTTAAACTGACTTAAACGTTTTATTTGTAAAGCATTGGTCTGCAGACGATACTTCACCCGAAGTGAATGAATAATTTTTTCAACATGCAGGTTCAATGATCGAGTCGACTGCACACCGTTAAGCAATTCAGTCATCTTTGTATAAAAAGGATCCAATTCAACTGACATATAATAATCTTCTTTTACTTGTTTAATCTGCAGCTGACCACCAAATGTTAGTCCGCTGTAAAGATTGATGGTTGAAAAATTAAGCTGACCATAGATAGATAATGGAAATGCCAAATCAATAGGCGCCTTCAATAAACTAGTCCCATTCAAATACACTTCTCCAGCAAAAAATTTTCTTAATTCAGTGCCTTGTTTTAAAATACCATAATTCAAACTGAATTGTTGTGTAGGCTTTTTCTTCCAAACAACGG
>JBEASE010000087.1:0-5972 GCA_041162625.1 Bacteroidota bacterium
GAAGAGAGTCCATGGCCAAGTGATGATGAGTTATTGAAAGATGTATACAAACAAGAAGATTATCCATTTATAGTTGACTAATTCAAATAAAAGTTCATGTCAGACAGAAAAATAGAAAACGCAGATCAAGAAGTTGTAGATAAAGCCATTGGATTTTGGCAATCGTATGGTAAAAAATTATCCATCGGTTTAGCTGTGGTTGTTGTTGCAATTGGCGGCTACTGGGCTTATGGTAATTTTGTACAACAACCAAAGGAAATAAAGGCTAACGAAGATATCTTCGCAGCTGAAAATTTATTCAGAAAGGATTCATTTGCTTTAGCGCTTAATGGAACTGCTGGAACTCCTGGTTTTTTAAAAATCATGGATAAACACAGTGGTACTAAAGCTGCTAATCTTGCACACTTGTATGCTGGTGAATCTTATTTACAATTAGGTGAATTCCAAAAAGCTATCGACCAACTAAATGCATTCAAAGCTGGTGGTGCAAAACAAATCGAAGCCAAGGTAGAAGGTTTATTGGGTGATGCTTATGCTGAATTGAAGAAGAATGATGAGGCAATAGAACACTATAAAAAAGCTGGAACTTTGTTTGCTGATGACCAGGCAATATCATCTGAATATTTGTTCAGAGGTGCCTTGTTATCTGAAATTGCAGGCAAAAATGATCAAGCTATTGAACTCTATCAAATCTTAAAAGACAAATACCCAAGAACCGATAAAGGTTTTGTAGTAGATAAATACCTTGCAAGACTTGGTGTTACCAAATAAATGAACGTACACGTTTTCATACCTTGCTTTGTAGATCAGTTGTATCCTACTGCAGGATTCAACACCATCAAGGTCTTAGAAAAAGCAGGATGTAACGTCTTCTATAATCCCGATCAAACTTGTTGTGGACAACCTGCTTTTAATGCAGGATACTGGGGTGAATCGAGAGATGTTTGCAGCAAATTCATCAAAGATTTTGAACAGGCTGAATATGTTGTCATGCCAAGTGCCTCCTGTACAGGATTTGTCAATAATTACTACGAAAAAGTTTTTGGTAATACTTCCAACCACAACGCTACAAAAGATATCAAAGGAAAGGTTTTTGAACTGAGTGATTTTTTAGTGAATGTGCTTAAGGTGGTTGATTTGGGAGCCAGTTTAAACGGGACTGCCACTTATCATGATTCTTGTGCTGCTTTAAGAGAATGCAAAATCAAAGAAGAACCACAAACTTTATTGAAACATGTAAAAGGCTTAACCCTTGTACCACTTCAGGATAATGAGACCTGCTGCGGATTTGGTGGCACTTTTGCTGTGAAATTCGAAGGTATCTCCACTGCAATGGGAGAGCAAAAAGCACAACACGTATCAGACACCAAAGCATCATACTTGATTTCAACTGATTTGAGTTGTTTGATGCACATCAATGGTGTGATGGAGAAAAAACAAATGCCTGTCCAGTGTCTACACCTGGCAGATGTATTGGCTAGCGGATATTAAATTTTCAACATATGGCTTATTGGTTGATCAAATCTGAACCCTTCAAATATTCTTGGGATCAGTTTGAAAAAGATGGATCCACTTTTTGGGATGGTGTTAGAAATTATTTGGCCAGGAATCATCTGAGATCCATGAAGAAAGGAGACCTAGCTTTTTTTTACCATAGTAATGAAGGATTAGCCATTGTTGGCATTGCCAAGGTTATCAAAGAATCTTACCAAGATCCAACAACCGATGAAACTGCATGGTTGGCAGTCGATTTTAAACCACACAAGAAATTAAAGCGTCCTGTTACACTTGCCGATATTAAAGCAAACAAGAAGTTGGCCAATATGGCAATCATCAAATTTGGTCGTTTATCAGTTCAGCCTGTACTAGAAGAAGAGTGGAAAATAGTGATGGAAATGGCAGGTGAAAAAGGTTGATTAAAGTGGATAAAACATAGTGGTTTTCCATACTTAATACGGTCAAAAAAGTGTAAATTTGTTGATAGTAAATTTTATTCTAAAAGCCTCTTCTTTTATATAAAAAATGGACGAACAACAACTACCACAACAGACCAATGATACCAACCGTATCATTCCCATCAATATTGAGGAACAAATGAAAGCTGCCTACATCGATTACTCGATGAGTGTTATTGTTGGTAGAGCTTTGCCAGATGTAAGAGATGGATTAAAACCAGTACACCGCAGAATTTTATTTGCGATGAATGAACTGGGAATGGACTATAACAAGCCAACACGTAAGTGCGCAAGAATTGTGGGTGAAGTATTGGGTAAGTACCATCCACATGGAGATACAGCTGTTTACGATGCATTGGTTAGAATGGGACAGGAGTGGAATACCCGGTATCCAACAATCGACAAACAAGGAAACTTTGGTTCACCAGATGGTGAAGGTCCAGCTGCCATGCGTTACACAGAGGCAAGGCTTCAGCGTTTGGCTGGATTTATGATGGAGGATATTGATAAAGAGACAGTAGATTTCCAATTCAACTTTGATGATTCATTAGAAGAGCCAACTGTACTTCCAACCAAAATACCACACCTATTAATCAATGGCAGCAGTGGTATTGCTGTAGGTATGGCAACTAATATGTTGCCTCATAACCTTTCTGAAGTGATTGATGGTTGTATAGCTTACGTTGACAATAGAGAAATCACTATTGATGAATTGATGCAACATGTGAAGGCTCCTGATTTTCCAGGAGGTGGTATCATTTACGGAATGGAAGGTGTAAAGTCTGCCATGCATACCGGTAGAGGCAGGGTAGTATTGAGAGGTAAAGTAAGTGTTGAAACAAAGTCAAACGGAAGAGAGCAAATAATCATCACTGAAGTTCCATATCAAGTAAGTCGAGATGTATTAACAGAACGCGTTGGTCAGTTGGTAAATGATAAAGTTTTAGATGGCATCACACACGTAAACAACGAATCATCTGAAAATGATGGTACGCGTATTGTTATCGATTTAAGAAAAGATGCAGTTGCCAATGTAATTGTCAACCAACTTTATAAGTTTACTGATCTTCAAACTTCTTATGGTATCAACAATGTAGCCATCGTAAAAGGAAGACCACGTATTCTCAATCTAAAAGATCTTATTTCATCTTTCATTGAATTCAGACATGAGGTTGTGCAGAGAAGAGCCATCTTTCAATTGAAAGAGGCAGAAAAGAAAGCACATATTCTTCAAGGCTATTTAATTGCTTTAGATCATTTAGATGAAGTTATTCAGTTGATCAGGAATGCTGCTAATCCAGAAATAGCGCGTGAAGGTTTGATGACGCAGTTTGGTATGAGTGAAATACAAGCGAAGGCTGTATTGGAATTGAGACTACAACGATTGACGGGAATGGAGATCAACAAGATCCGTGAAGAGTATGAAGAGATCATGAAGTTCATCAATTATTTAAAGGATTTGCTTGCAGATGAGACAAAACGTTATGATTTGATCAAAACAGAATTGGTTGAAGTAAAAGAAAAATTTGGCGACAGTAGAAGGACTGAAATCACTTACTTAGATAATGAAGTAAGCATTGAAGACTTGATTAAAGAAGAAGATGTAGTGATTACTGTTTCTCACTTGGGTTATATCAAAAGAACCCCAGCTGATGAATACAGAGCACAGAAGAGAGGAGGAAGAGGTTCTATTGGTGGCAAAACGCGACAAGAAGATTATATCGAACATTTGTTCGTTGCATCAACTCATCACACTTTGATGTTCTTCACAGAAAAAGGAAGATGTTATTGGTTGAAAGTATATGAAATTCCTGATGGAGATAAGCAAGGAAAGGGTAGAGCCATTCAAAATTTGATGCAGTTACCTCCAGATGATAAGATCAGAACAATTCTGGATGTCAAGAATTTGAAAGATGAAGCCTTTGTAGAAAGTCATTATATAGTCTTGTGTACCAAGCAAGGCATCATCAAAAAAACTGCTTTATCTGATTTCAGCAGACCACGTGCTACTGGGGTTAATGCCATCACCATTGTAGAGGGCGATCAATTGCTGGAAGCAAAGTTGACCGATGGAAATTCAGAAATCATGATGGCTGTTAAATCGGGTAGAGCCATCAGATTCCCTGAAGCTAAAGTGAGACCAACAGGAAGGGGAGCCATTGGTGTGGCAGGTATTGAAGTTGATGATGTAAATGATGAAGTGGTAGGCATGATTTGTGTAAATGTAGAAGACAAAACAAGGACAGTCTTAGTGGTTGCAGAAAAAGGTTTTGGAAAAAGAACTCCTATTGAAGAATACAGGGTTACCAATAGAGGAGGAAAAGGTGTTAAAACCATAAATGTTACCGAAAAAACCGGTAAATTAGTCGGCATACTGGATGTTACAGAAAAAGAAGATTTGATGATAACCTGTACCTCTGGAATAACCATCCGTATGAGTATAGCCCAAATCAGTGAACAGGGAAGAGCCACACAAGGTGTAAAACTAATAAGATTGGATGAAGAGGATGCAATAGCAGCTATAACCAATTTAGATGAAATGGAAGAAGATGGCGGAGGAGAAACACCGGAAACGACATCAAATACAGAAACACCAACAATAGAATAAAATCAACCATTAAAAATCCCACAATGAGAAGGATTCTTCTAACTTTATTGACAGCAGTAGGATTGATGACTGTCAATGCCCAAAACCTGAACAAAATCAAGGATGCCTTGACAGCAAACAAACTTCAGGAGGCTAAATCAATTGTTGAGACTTATCTTGCTTCACCTAAAAATCAAAAAAACCCCGAGCTCCTTTATTTAAAAGGAAAGGTTTTAAGTGCTATTGCTGCCAATCCAAAAGAAAGAGCAGCAATGCCAGAAGCACGTTTACAGGCATTGGATGCTTTTAAAAAATCACTTGAGGCAGATAAAAACCAAGCGACTTTATTCTTGACTGTTGATAATTATCAACCAGTTTTTTCTTTATATGCAAGTGGCTTTGAAGAAGGTGCTGGTTACTACAATGAAGAAAAATATGAAGATGCATTGGGTATTTTCAAAACAACTGGCATTATTGGTGATTATATTTTTGAACAGGGCTGGGGTTTATACAAATTGGATACAACTTTGATTTATTACATGGGACTAGCTGCTATCAATGGGAAAAAAGAGACAGAAGCAATTGGCTTATTCACTAGATTGGCTGATGCAAATGTAGGCGGAACACCAGATATGGCAACACCATATCGTTATCTAGCAAAACATTACTATGATAAGAAGGATGATGCGAATCTAAACAAATACATAGATGCTGGTTTAAAATTGTTTCCTAAAGATGATTATCTGCCATTGCTTGCTTTGGATTATGCTAGGGATAAAGGAGATATGGCTACTTTGTTGAAAAAATATGAAGAATTACTGGCCTTAAATCCTGAATCTTTTGATCTAACATTTGAATATGCAGGTGAGCTTTTCTCAGAAACACATGTTGCTGAATCAAGCAAAAGACCGGCTAACTACAATGAACAATGCAAGAAGATTGAGGGGTTATATAATAAAGCACTTAGTTTAAAGCCTGAGTCATACGAGACCATGCTTTCATTGGGCAAACATTTTTACAACCAAATGTTGTTCTTGGATGAAGACATCTACAAAGCAAGAGGTACAAATCCTGATGTTGTAAAGAAAAAAGCAGAACTACAAGCACAACTAGATGAGCTTATCAATAAGACAATTCCAGTTTTGGAAAAAGTATTTACCCACTATGATCCAATGGGAAAATTGAAAGTGAGTGAGCGTTCTAATTTCAAATCAGCTTGTACTTTGCTTAACTATTGCTACGACAAAAAGAAAGACAAAGCAAAAGCAGATTTTTACCAGAAGAAATATGATGAAGCTGATACAGCACATCAATAAATAATAAGTTTAATTTTATATGAAGAGAGAAGCTAAAAACTTCTCTCTTTTTTTAAATACTAAAGCATATGTCATTACAACTAGGCCGACAAACATTTGGAGATCCAAAGAACA
>JBEASE010000032.1:0-25147 GCA_041162625.1 Bacteroidota bacterium
TTTCCACCCTCATCATAAAATGAAGCGGTCCTCATGCCCAAGGGTCTAAATAATTTTTCTTGTGCAACTCTATCAAATGTTTTTTTTGTGATGACTTCAATTACTCTTCCAACCATATTCATGCCTAAACTGCCGTCAGAGAATGCTTCACCAGGATTATCGACAATTAATTTTTTTGAAGCAAAAAATTCCATTTCTTCTTCAAGGGTATTGAACTTACTTTTTTGTGTAAACTTGACTATTCCCGTTGCATCAGTATCTAGTCCAGTTGTCTGCGACAAGCAATGTCTGATGGTGATATAACCCTTCATGTATTTTCCAAATACTGGAACATACTTGCTTACAGGATCATCTAAGTTGAGTTTGCCTTCATCTACAAAAATCATAACCAAAGCAGCAGTGAGCCATTTACTGCTGTTGCCAATTGGAGCAGACATTTTAAGTTTAAAATCTTCTGACTCCTTCAGGAAAATATTTTTTCCTTCTTTTTGCACTACAACCACCAGGTCTTTGCCTAGCGTTTTTTCATTTTGTTTCAATGTTTTTTCTAGCTGACTAAAATCAGGTTGTGCGTAAAGGGACTGCAACATTAGCATGAAAATCAATCCCAGACTGAATTTTAGACATGTTTTATAGTGGTTTGCTGCCATATTTACCTGATTTCCTTTGTGGTTAATGATTTGTGGATGCAATGTAAATCTAATCATATGAATTTAAACAACTTTACCATTCAAGCCGCAGAAGTGGTTCAATCAGCTCAACAAGCTGCATTTAATGGGAAGAACGTTAATATAGAGACTGAACATATACTCCAGAGTTTACTTGGACAGAAAAATTCGCCAGTAGATTACCTGTTGAAGAAAAATAATGTTTCTCTACAGGTGCTCCAAGCAAAGTTAAATGAAGCTTTGGTTAAGCTTCCAAAAACTGAAGGCGAAGCTGCACAGTCCCTTTCTAGAGATGCCAATAACACCTTTCTTAGGGCTGTATCTTCCTTATCGAAATTTGGGGATGAATTTGTAACACCTGAACATATTTTATTTGCTCTTCTTACCGGATCAGATTCCGTAGCGAAGTTGATTAAAGAAGCAGGACTCACCGAAAAAGGTTTGCTACAAGCCATACAAGAACTGCGTAAGGGTGAAAAAGTAAAAAGTCAGACCCAAGAAACCCAGTTTGATACACTAAACAAATACGCGAAAAATCTTATCGATATGGCGCGTCAGGGTAAATTAGACCCAGTAATAGGAAGGGATGAGGAAATACGCAGAACCCTTCATATTCTCACAAGAAGATCAAAAAACAATCCTATACTAGTAGGTGAGCCTGGTGTTGGTAAAACTGCTATTGCTGAAGGACTCGCAATGCGAATTGTAAATGGTGACGTTCCCGAAAATTTAAAGTCAAAATTGATTTATGCCCTTGACATGGGACAGCTCATTGCCGGTGCAAAATACAAAGGTGAGTTTGAAGAGCGTTTGAAAGGGGTTGTAAAAGAAGTTGCTGCAAGTGATGGAGAAATTATTTTATTCATAGATGAAATTCATACCCTTGTTGGTGCAGGTGGTGGAGAAGGTGCAATGGATGCTGCCAATATTCTTAAGCCAGCATTAGCAAGAGGAGAGTTAAGAGCAATTGGTGC
This sequence comes from Bacteroidota bacterium, assembly GCA_041162625.1. GTDB lineage: Bacteria > Bacteroidota > Bacteroidia > Chitinophagales > Chitinophagaceae > Pollutibacter. The sequence goes on from JBEASE010000032.1 coordinate 1,643, forward strand.
CACTACATTAAATGAATACCAAAAATATTTTGAAAAGGATAAGGCACTGGAAAGAAGGTTTCAAAAAGTTGTAATTGATGAACCTACGGTAGAGGATGCAATTTCCATCTTAAGGGGAATCAAGGATCGTTATGAAACACATCATCATGTAAGAATAAAAGACGAAGCAATTATCGCTGCTGTAGAATTATCACATCGCTATATCAGTGATCGTTTTCTTCCTGATAAGGCGATAGATTTGATTGATGAAAGTGCAGCAAAGCTTCGTTTGGAAATGAATTCAATGCCTGAAGAGTTGGATAAATTAGAAAGATTGATTAGGCAACTTGAAATTGAAAGGGAAGCGATCAAGCGAGAGGATGATGAAGTAAAAATGAAAGAGCTCAATACTGAGATAGCAAATCTTGCTGTAGAACGTGATACGCTTAAATCTAAATGGAAAGAGGAGAAAGAGTGGGTAGAAAAAGTGCAACAGGCAAAATCAGAAATTGAGCGATTAAAATTGCAAGCTGAAAAAGCAGAGCGTGAGGGAGACTATGGAACAGTAGCGGAAATCCGATATGGTAAGATAAAAGAGAAAGAAACGCTGATCGCAACTCTTTCGACTGAATTGGAAAATAGTACTGAGACCAGGTTGCTCAAAGAAGAAGTAGATGCTGAAGATATTGCTGAACAAGTTGCTAAGGCAACAGGCATACCGGTATCAAAAATGTTGCAAAGTGATAGGGAGAAACTGTTGCAGCTAGAGGAACATTTGCATGAACGCGTTGTTGGTCAGGAAGAAGCTATTACAGCTGTGGCAGATGCGATTAGAAGAAGCAGGGCGGGTTTACAAGATCCTAAGAAGCCTATTGGTTCATTTATTTTTCTTGGCACAACGGGTGTAGGTAAAACAGAATTAGCCAAAACATTAGCAGCCTATTTGTTTGATGATGAAAACATGATGACACGCATCGATATGAGTGAATACCAAGAGAAACATACTGTTTCGAGGTTGGTAGGTGCTCCTCCTGGCTATGTTGGGTATGATGAAGGGGGTCAGCTTACAGAGGCTGTGCGTAGAAAACCCTACAGTGTTGTCTTGTTAGATGAAATTGAAAAAGCACACCCAGATGTATGGAATGTTTTACTGCAGGTATTGGATGATGGTAGGTTGACAGATAATAAAGGAAGGTTGGTGAATTTCAAGAATACGATTATCATCATGACCAGTAATATTGGAAGCCACCTTATTCAGGAAGCATTTGAAAATGTAAAACCTGAATCTCTTGATGCGGCAGCAGAAAAGGCTAAGTTAGAGGTAATGGCTTTGCTAAAACAAACCATTAGACCAGAGTTCTTGAACAGGGTTGATGAAATTATCATGTTCCAACCATTGAGTAGAAAGGATGTAAGGCAAATTATTGAAGTGCAATTAAAAGGATTAAAATCCTTGGTGCAATCTTCAGGTATCAACCTGGATTTCTCAAAATACGCTGTTGATTTTCTTGCCGAAAATGGATTTGATCCACAGTTTGGTGCAAGACCACTAAAGCGTTTGATTCAAAAAGAAATCGTTAATCAACTTTCAAAGAAAATATTAGCTGGGGAAGTTGATCGTACCAAAAATGTTATGGTTGATGTTTTTGATGGGGTGGTAGTGTTTCGGAACGATTGATTTTGATGATTTTTTTATTGCTTGATGATTTTGTTTTTGGGTTAGATCGTTGTTGTTGAAATTGTGGAGTTTCTCCTAAGGCAGTCGGCACGACTGCCTTTTCTATTTCCTTGCCAATAAGTTTTTCAATTCTTTTGAACTTGATAAAATCTTCTTGGTTCACCAAAGTAATAGCTGCTCCTTTTGTTGCTGCCCTAGCTGTACGGCCTATTCTATGCACATAATCCTCTCCGTCAGGGGGAACGTCATAGTTGATGACTAGCTCAATTTGGTCGATGTCTATACCGCGACTCAATATATCCGTTGCAACAAGAATAGGTAAGCGTTTAGAAGCAAATCCAAGTAATACTTCTTCGCGTTGCGACTGATCTAAGTCGGAATGAATTTCTTTGGCATCATAACCTCTCCTCTGCAACTGGGCAGTCAATTGTTTAACTGTTTGCTTTCTAGAGCAGAAAATCAATACTGATTTATAGGGTTGTTCTCCTAAAATATGTTGTATCAATGGAATTTTCTGTGTGTCAAAAACCCAATATACTTGTTGATTGATCGATTCAGGTGGTTTGGATAGTGCTATACTTACTTCTACAGGATTAATGAGAATGGTTTTAGCCAATTGAAGCATCTTAGGAGGCATAGTTGCTGAAAAAAGGATGGTCTGGCGTTTCGAGGGCAGTTGAGAAATAATTCTCATGATATCATCATAAAAGCCCATGTCGAGCATTCTATCTGCTTCATCTAGAATCAAATATTTAAGGGCTTTCATTTTTACATAACCCATGTTCAAATGGGCAATGATTTTACCAGGTGTAGCAACAACAATATCTACTCCTTTTGATAAAGCCTGTTTTTCTTGTACAAAGCTTACTCCATCACCACCTCCGTAAACTGCAATTGAGCTGAGAGATGTGAAATAGGTCAGTCCATCAAGATGGCTGCTTATTTGTATGGCTAGTTCTCTAGTTGGAACAAGTATCAATGCATGCACATCATCGTCGTTCTTATCCTCTGATAATAATTTGTGCAGAATTGGTAAAAGAAAGGCTGCAGTCTTTCCGGTCCCGGTTTGAGCAGAAGCAATGATGTCCTTTCCTTCTAAAATAACTGGGATGGCTTTTTCTTGAATAGGAGTTGGCTTTTGATATCCGCTTGCAGCGAGGCTCTCAGTGAGCGATTCATGAAAATTAAATGATGAAAAATCCAATCTAGAGGTATTAATGTTTTCACAAAGGTAGTTTAATTATTCCCATGCATTGATTTTAAGGTACTTGTTGCAATTTCTTTGGTATTTTTATGTTTTAAGCATTCAATATGAAATTTATTATTTCTACAGTAAATTGTTTGACAGCCTTGATGGTTTTTCTGGCTGTAAACGCAACAGGTCAATCTATTTCAAGCAATGTTTCTACTAATTTCTTTGTTGAGGCCTACAATATCAGGGGTAGACCTTTCACCGAAGGAACTCCATTGCTTAACCAAGAGTGGGGGAAAGGGACGGTCTATTTCAAAGATGGGTCTGTAGCGCAGAACATCGATTTGAAATTCAATCTTGAAAAAAATGAGCTTTACTTTAATAGAGATGGTGAATTATTTATGTTTAATGATCCTATTATGAGTTTTAGGATGAGCTATTCATCCGCAAGTGGGAAAAAAGAAGTCCATTTTAGATCCGGATATCCTGTAAATGGCCGACTACTCAAAGACACCTTTTACGAAGTGCTTGAAGATGGTGCAAAATTTCATTTTGTTGCCTATAGGTTTTCCTATCTAGCAGATTCTTATCGATATGGTGGGCAATCTAAAAAAGCCTTTACTGAAAATGAGGAGTTATATGTATTTGATGTTGCATTTGGAAAGATGTTAAAAATTAAGCGTTCTGAAGCTTCCCTAATTGAAGCCTTGCCTGATTATAAAGACAAGATTGTTGCTGTTATCCGTGAGAGTAAACTAAAAATGAAGACCAACGAAGATGTAAAAAAAGTATTTACAGAATTGAATAAATAAATATAAATGTTGAAATCCCCATTCATGTTCCTTAAGCCATTTGTTTACTACTTTTTTTTCTTTCTAATATTATCTGCCTGTAGCACTGCACAAAGCGATCCTGAAAAAAGGATTTCAAAAAATGGACCAGCAGAGGAGCCAGTAAAGCCTGCACTTGACTCAAATGATTATGCCAATCGGATGAGAGCAATGGCCAATGGCGATAGTACAGGAAAGTGGAAGTTTTCTGGTCAGTATCCTAAAGTAGGAGCTATTCTACCATTTAGCAGGGTTATTGCATATTATGGAAACCTGTATTCAACCCGAATGGGAATTTTAGGAGAGCTTCCTAAAAAGCAAATGTTTGCTCGTCTAAAACAAGAGGTAAGTGAGTGGGAAAAAGCTGATTCTTCAACACCAGTGGTTCCAGCTTTGCATTACATCGTTACCACTGCTCAAAGTTTACCTGGTTCGTCAGGAAAGTATAGATTAAGAATGCCTAATTCAGAGATAGATAAGGTTATGGCAATGGCAGAGGAAATTAATGCTATTGTCTTTCTTGATATCCAAGTAGGATTAAGTAATCTAAGAGAAGAAATTCCTGTAATTGAGAAGTACCTTAAACATCCAAGAGTACATTTGGGTATTGATCCTGAATTTTCAATGAAAGGGGGACAAAAACCAGGTTCTGTAATAGGTAGTTTTGATGCAGTTGATATCAATTATGCGGCAGACTATCTTGCTAATCTTGTTAAGAAGTACGATTTGCCTCCTAAAATACTTGTGGTACACCGTTTTACACAAGGAATGATGAAGGATTACAAGCAAATAAAAATAATGCCAGAGGTTCAGTATGTTATTGATATGGATGGATGGGGTTCTCCGGCTAGAAAAATCAATACTTACAAGTTATTTGCTCAACGTGAGCCTGTCCAATTTACAGGTTTCAAAATATTCTATAAAAATGATTTGAAAGAAGCGCCACATCGCTTGTTGACCATCAAAGAATTACTGAACTTAAAGCCAATTCCTCTTTATATTCAATACCAATAAGTAGTAAATATAAAGTAGCGAATAAATTAGTTGAGTAATTGCGTGATTACGAAATAGCCAATTGAAATAAGCAGCAACAGAATGACTATTGTCATCAAAAGCCAGCTAGGAAACCCAAATTGGTTTTTTTTGCTTACTTTTTTTATTACTTTATACTTGATGTAGTTCTTTAGTTGGAAGTCTATTTTTGCTGCTTCATCTACATCCAATTGACGTAGACCTTCAATGGCATCAACCAACATTTGGTCTTGCGAAAGTCTTTCTTCAATTTCTCTTTTTTCTTCTGAAGACAAACTATTATTCAAATATTGAAGAACCGATGGTCCCCCAGGACGAAAATCTTTTTGTTGGGGAGTATTTTTATTCATGACCAGGTACTTTTTGTTTTTGCTCTAAAAATATTCTAAGATTCCTTTTTCCATTTTGGATGTGACTTTTTACTTGCTGGAAATTAAAGCCTGTTTTTTCTTCAATGTCTCTATAGGATAGTTTTTGCAAGTAAAATAGATCAATACAAGTTTTTTGTTCTTGGTTCAAATGCTGGATTGCCTCGCCTAAGTTTTCTATTTGTTTTTCAAGAAGGTCATCTTTCGAATCAAATAATTCTATGGGACTTAACTCTTCTCCAAACTCTTCTGGTAAAGTATCCATAAATACTGTTTGATGTCCCTTGCCCCTCAATTGCATCAAACAATGATTTTTAGCAATGCTGTAAATCCAACTTTTGAAATAGGTAACCTCGTACTTGTTGATTTCAACAAAGGCTTTCTCAAAAACTTGCTGTGTTGCATCTTTCGCATCATTTACCTGCTTGAGGTATTTCATACAAACACCAAAAACCAAAAGAGAATATCGTTCAAATAAATAACCCAACCACTTGGTATCCTTATCTTTTTTATAAAGATCCAACAGTGTTGCATCGGAATATTGTTCAATTAAACGCGACAAGTAAAGAGATGGTTTGATTATAGGATGCTACAATCAAAAAAATCCATATTATTTTTTATCAATAAATAAAATCTTTAGTGCCAAAAGCATCATTACAATTGCAAAAATTCTTTTTACTGTTAGCTGTGGCAGACTAAGGGAATACTTACTGCCTAAATAGCTGCCTATAAAGAAGCCTAGGGCCAGTAAACCTGCATATTTGAAGTCGACATAACCTTGTTTATAGTAGTTAAGTACGCCAAGGATTCCAACAGGGAAGAGGATCATCATTAAGGATGTTCCTTGTGCTTGGTGCTGGCTCATACCCAGGATCATTACCAATGCGGGTACGATGATTACACCACCGCCTATTCCTACTAGTCCACCCATAAATCCAGCAGCTAGCCCGATAAGGAGCAAGTAAATAAAAATTTCCATGGTGATTTTGTTTGAATTCATCACGTTATTTGAATAAGATATAGCCTAAAAAAGCAAGTAAAATACCCAACACGACTGACAGTGCAATATAAGTAATTGCAGTTGTTGTGGCCCCTAGCTTAATCAATTGTAAGTTCTCCATTGCAAAGGCAGAAAAAGTAGTGAATCCTCCACAAAAGCCTGTTGCAAGTAATAACTTGATGTTTTCACCTATAGTAGATTTTTCACTTATTGCATAAATAATACCAATGAATAGGCAGCCCAATAAATTTATGGATAATGTTGCCAAAGGAAATTTATTCAATCCCTTAGCGACAAAATACAAAGACATCATATAGCGAAGCGTACCTCCAGTTGCACTTCCAAGTACTACAAATGCTATATGCTTTACTTCAATCATTCCAATGGTAGGTTGCCAGAAAAAGTATAGCTGAAATCAACTTTCCAAGTTTTCCCTTCCTTAATTACTTTTAAATCAGTGGGTTTCATGGTATAGGAATTTGAATAGTTGATTAGTGTAACACTATCGCTTAACGACTCAACTTTATTGATAACTATGGAAGCAGATTTCAATTGCAGTAGTTCATTTCTCGGGGTTTTCTTCATGTAGGATTGATACCTTTTGAATAATTCCTGATCTTCTGGGTCTTTCAATAAGTATAAATTTGCTTTTTCGTAATCTCCATCTAAAACTGCTCTTACAAATTCCCTTCCTGCATCTAATGGATCTTCAGGTTCTTTGAAACCTTCTGGGGTATTACAAGAAAAGATGAAGCTTAAAAGGAATATGCCAAAAAAGAATTGAAGGAATTTTTTATTGTGGTCCATTGTATTGATCTTTTTCTTTGTCATATGCCCTAATGATTGCTTTTACCAATCGGTGTCTAACTACATCCTCTTCGTCTAATTCTATGTGGGCAATACCATCAATATTTTTTAGAATTCTTGTTGCTTTATCTAAGCCACTTTTTTGGTTTTTAGGTAAATCAATCTGACTTAAATCACCTGTAATAATAGCCTTAGCATTGGCACCTATTCTGGTCAAAAACATTTTTATCTGAAGGTCAGTGGTGTTTTGTGCTTCATCCAAAATAATAAAGGCGTTGTCTAAAGTTCTTCCTCTCATGTATGCCAATGGGGCAATTTCAATTACTCTTGTCGTCATGTAATATCCTAGTTTGTCGGCTGGAATCATATCGTCCAGCGCGTCATATAGCGGCCTTAAGTAGGGGTCAATTTTTTCTTTGAGATCACCTGGGAGAAAACCTAGACTTTCACCCGCTTCAACTGCTGGTCGTGTTAAAATGATTTTCTTGACAGATTTGTTTTTTAATGCTCTCACCGCTAAGGCAACAGCAGTGTAGGTTTTACCAGTACCAGCGGGACCAATAGCAAAAATGATATCATTCTTGTCGGCTGCACTCACCATCTTTTTCTGGTTTTGTGTTCTGGCTCTGACTGATTTTCCGTTAGGGCCAAATACCAAAACATCATGTGGGTTTTTCTCAACAAAATGATCTACGGTTTCTACATCATCGCCTCCTAGTATTTGTTCGAAATAATTGTGACTCACATTACCATTTCGTTGGAGGTATTGAACCAGGGTTTCAATTTTTTCTTTTGCAGCTTCAATTTGTTCAGCTGAACCACTCAGTTTGATTTGAGTTCCTCTACTGAGAATTTTTAAAAGTGGGAATCTTTTCTTGAGTAAATCTAATTTGCCATTGTTAACTCCAAAAAACTCTATAGGATTTACGGAGTCGAGGTTGATGATGGTTTCTGTCAAAGCAACGGATTTTAGGTGTTAATGGGTTTTGGTATCGTTCTAACCAAATTTAATCTTTTGGTGACGAAATATCATTAACTTAATTATCAACACTGTGTGGGTAAAATATCTGTAAAGCAGCTTGCTAGTATTCAGTTATCAAATTGATTTCAGTTGCTTAATTGTCTCTATTGGTGTACTAGAAGCAAATACCGTATTACCGGCAACCAAAACATCTGCTCCAGCCTGCACTAAACTGCTTGCATTGTCTAATGTTACTCCACCATCAACTTCAATTAAGGCTGAAGAATTTTTTGAAGTGATCAATTCCTTAAGTTGTTTAATTTTTGAAACAGTAGCTGGGATAAATTTTTGTCCCCCAAATCCGGGATTAACTGACATTACGCATATTAGATCTACATCAGCAATTATTTCTTCAACTGCTGAAATTGGTGTGTGAGGGTTCAAAGCAACACCTGCCATCATACCCAATGCCTTGATTTGTTGGATGTTTCTGTGCAAATGTCTGCAGGCTTCTACATGCACTGTTAGCACATCTGCACCTGCATCTTTAAAGGCTTGTATATAGAGTTCGGGTTGTTCAATCATCAAATGCACGTCACACACTTTCTTTGTTGCTTTCCTGATGGCAGCAATTATAGGAAGTCCAAAACTTATATTGGGTACAAATCTTCCATCCATCACATCTAAATGAAACCACTCTGCTTCAGATGCATTAAGCATTTCACAATCTTGTTCTAGTTTCAAAAAATTTGCTGATAGTAGGGAAGGTGCTATAATTGCCATATTGATGTTATTTTTTTAATTCATCTATTGCTTGTTGAGCTGCTATATTGCTGGGATCAACTTTTATTGTTTCGCTAAAATAAAGCAATGCTTGGTCAAACTCCTTTTTTTGTTGATAGGCCTTACCCATCCAAAATAAAATATCTGCATTCTTCTTATCCAGTGCGATAGCTTTAGATAGGGTGGCGATTGTGTTTGATGCTTCGTTGTTTTCTAGCTGTAAAATGGCTTTTTCAATATAGGCATCAATTAAGGTGAAGTTTTTAATGATGGCAGAATCTAGTTCTTGTATTGCTTTCTTAGGTTGGGAAATATTAGCATAATAAATACCTTTTGCAAAATGTCCTTTTGCTTGTATATCCCTTTCAGCATATCGTGTAATCATACGATCTGCAATTTCTAAGGCAGTTTTGTTTTTGCTGGCCGCCTCTAAAAATGCTAACTCAAACTCTAAATTGGGCTGATTTTGATTAATGGCAAGGGATTGTAGAAGAGATCCTTTAGCGGATGATGAATCTCCTTTTTGTAATTGAATAAAAGCAACTGCGTTATTTAACTCTACATTATTTGGGAATTTCTGAATTAACTGTTGAAGGCTTTTCAGTGCTTGTAGGGTATCTCCGCTACTATAAATTGCTTCTTGTAGTAGTATTTGAAGTTGGATGGAGTCAGGGTATTTTTTTGCTAATAGCGATAGAGAATCTGCTGGATTGTTTGACCGACCACTTTCTTTGCTCATTTTCCCTTCGCTACATGAAAAGATAAGGGTAGTGGATAAAATAAAACTTGTCAGAATACGTTTTTGTAACGAAATCATGGGCAAAACTACGAATTCGCCTGCTTTTATTACATTTTGGTGATAATTCCGGACTATTGAATAGCTAGCTTTGCCCTCTTAATTTTAAAAAGTTAATCAGTATGTTCCAAAACCTTAAAAGGCCATTTTTTGTAGTCCTAGCGTTTATTATTGCTCAATTTGGTGTTTCTGCCCAGGACAGTCTTCAGTATGCAAATGAACCTCATTTCAGAAACATTCAGCAGCTAACTTTTGGAGGTGATAATGCTGAAGCCTATTTTAGTTTTGATGGCAAATGGCTGGTTTTCCAAAAAACCAATCCTAAAGAAAATATCCCTTGTGATCAGATTTATGTGGGTAAAGTGCCAACTAAACCAGGGGAAAAATTTGTGCCTCAGTTGGTGAGCACAGGTAAGGGTAGAACAACTTGTGGGGCCTTTTTAAAGGATAACAAGCATGTTGTGTATGCATCCACTCATTTGGCTGACGAAGCTTGTCCTCCAGTTCCAGACAGGGCTAAATACGGTAACAAATACATTTGGCCTCTATATCCTTCATATGACATTTTTGTAGCTGATTTGAAAGGTAATATCACTAAAAGGTTGACAGATCATCCAGGTTATGATGCTGAAGCAACTATATCACCAGATGGTAAAACCATGCTGTTTACCTCTACAAGAGATGGTGATATTGATTTATATACTATGGATCTGAAAACTGGCACTACCAAGAGAATAACCAATCAGCTTGGTTATGATGGAGGTGCTTGGTTTAGTCCAGATGGTACCAAAATCATCTGGCGTGCTTCTCGTCCATCTGCTCCAGAAGCAATTAAAGAGTATAAAGAGCTATTGGCAGAAAATTTAGTAGCCCCAACCCAAATGGAAGTTTGGATTGCTAATGCTGATGGCAGCAATGCAAAACAGGTAAGCAAGTTAGGACAAGCCAACTGGGCGCCTGCCTATATGCCTGATAGCAAGACCATCATCTTTGCTTCAAACCATGAATACAAGCGTGGATTCCCTTTTAACCTCTATACAATGGATGAAAATGGGAACAGCCTTAAGAAAATTAGCCGTGATAAAGGTTTTGATGCTTTCCCCATGTTCAGTGTTGATGGCAAAAAAGTAGTTTTCTGCTCTAACAGAAACAATGGGGGTACAAGAGATACCAATATTTTCGTTGCTGATTGGGTTGACTAAACTACTGGCTAATAACCATGCCATTTAGCCTTCTAAGTAAATACAACTTTTTATTTTCGAAATAATCAACAGGGCCCTCAGGGCCCTTTGTTTTTATCGGCTTGAAGTCTAAATCGTTTAAAGGCGTGAACATTGCATCGGAGGGATCTTCTACATAAATTCTACCATGTTTTGAAAAAAGTGATGCAAAGTAATACGTGAGTTCAAATCCTTTAAATGCTGATAAAGAGGCTTTTGTGTAAATATTATTCTTGAAAAGTTCATCCATTTCCTTTGCCCAACTGTTGGTGGGGGAAATGTAAAAAGGGGAAGAAAAATAGATGGGTAAACCTGCAAATTTGGGCAATTGAATATCTTTTAAGTTCTCCCAGTTCGGCATCCCAATAATTTGTAATAAACCTTTTTTAGGGTAGTTGTTGAGGGCGCCGACCAAACTAGTGCCAAATTTATCGTCAAGGCTGCCGGAAATAACAATATTAGGTTTGGTAGTATCTATAAACGGACTGATCTCTTGCAGGCTGGGTAAATCAGAGACTGAAATGCTTTTGAAAGTGATTTTTCTAGCACCTTTTCTATTATTTGCTTCTTTAAAGCTTTCTTCAAGTTTAAGGTCGTTTGCGTTTTTTCGACTTATCCAAAGAATATTAGCGGTTGACCATTTATTGGCAATTTGTTGTTGCAAAAACTCTAGATGGGTATTCAAAGTTGGGTTAGCAATATGATAATAGGGATTATCTCTTATTCCACGATCATTGGGATGGGTAGCATTGATAAAAGGAAATTTTAATTCTTTGGCAATGATCGCTAATTGGTTGATTTCAGCTCCACTTGTTTGGGCAATTATCATATCAAATTGTTCGAACGTAGCATTTTGAATCAATCTATTGATATTTCCATTTTGACTTTGGAGATCAAAGACTTGCATTTTGACAGATATCCCATTTTTGTTCAGAGAATCAATCGCAAGTGATGCCCCTTCATAAAATTCTAGTCCGGGTACAGCCAACCTTGGAAAGTCCTTTGGAGATTTTAAGGTAAGGGAATCTGTAAAATGTTGATCCAGGTAGAGTGAGGTAAGCAAACCAATTCTGATTGTTCGTTTACCCAACTGTGCATGAGAAGCATGAATACCAGTCAGAAAAAAGAGAATCAGCAAAAACTTGTTCATGGATTAAAGTTAATCCATTATTCCCATTCAATAGTTGCAGGAGGCTTGCTTGAAATATCATAAACAACCCTGTTGATACCCCTTACTTGGTTGATGATTTCATTAGAAATTTCTCCCAAGAATTCGTAGGGTAGGTGTGCCCAATCCGCTGTCATGCCATCAACAGATGTGACTGCCCTTAGCGCTACTGTGAACTCATATGTTCTTTCATCACCCATAACCCCGACTGACTTTACAGGGAGCAAAATGGTGCCTGCCTGCCAAACCTTGTTGTACAAACCATGCTTTTTGAGTCCGTTCATGTATATGTCATCAGCCTCTTGTAAAAGTTTTACTTTATCAGCGGTGATTTCTCCTAAAATCCTAATGGCCAAACCCGGACCAGGAAAGGGATGGCGATAAAGCAAATCATATGGTATGCCTAATTCTAAACCTACTTTTCTCACTTCATCTTTGAACAAGAAACGCAGTGGTTCAACCAAATCTAGTTTCATAGTGTCTGGTAAACCGCCAACATTATGATGCGATTTGATGGTAACTGAAGGGCCGTGTACAGACACACTTTCGATTACGTCTGGGTAGATGGTACCCTGACCTAAAAATGAAATATTAGTGAGTAAATGAGCCTCTTGGTCGAATATATCAATGAAAGTTTTGCCAATTGCTTTTCTTTTTTCTTCTGGATTGGTTAATCCAGCCAAAGCGTTGTAGAATGTGGCACTTGCATCAACACCTTTTACGTTTAATTCAAGTTGTTCATATGTTTTAAGTACAGACTGAAATTCATCTTTTCTCAAAACACCATTATCTACAAAAATTCCAAATAGGTTATTGCCAATTGCTTTATGAATGAGGGTTGCTGCAACAGTGGAATCAACGCCTCCACTCAATGCCATTACTACTTTTTTCTCACCAATTTTTTGTTTGAGTGCCTCAACTGTATCAGTGATAAAATGCGCAGGTGTCCAGTCACCTGTACACCTACAAACATGAAACAAATAGTTATGCAACATTTTCTTACCAAACTCAGAATGATAAACTTCCGGATGGAATTGCATACAAAGAATATCAAAACAAGCAGGTGCTTCTAATTTAAAAGCTGCAACAGGTATGGAGTTTGTTGTTGCGAGTACTTCAGCATTTGGCGGTAATTCCAAAATGGAGTCACCATGACTCATCCATACTTGAGATGATTCAGGTACATCATTTAATAACGTATGTTCTATTTTTTTTTGGAGAATCGCTCGTCCATATTCTCTTTTTTCTGAACGTTCAACTCTTCCACCAAATACTTTAGCTGTCAGCTGTGCGCCATAACAAATACCTAAAACATTTCTTTGGGCTGCCATTGCTTTGATATCAACCAGTGGAGCATTAGGGTCGTTGACAGAGAAGGGTGAACCAGATAAAATAATACCCTTTAGATCGGGAGTATAGCTGATCTCTTTGTGATAAGGTACAATTTCACAATAGACATTAGCCTCTCTTACAGCTCTAGCGATAAGCTGGGTATATTGTGATCCGAAGTCGAGTATTAAAATCTTTTCTGTCATACCGGCGAAGTTAAAGATTTCGCATTTTAGGTTTAGCTTAAATAAAAAAGAACATCACAAGGATGTTCTTTCAATATGCTTAAGTGAGTGGGGCTTAGGCTAATTTGCCGATTGCCTTGGTCAATGAACTTTTCAAGTTTGCAGCCTTGTTCTTGTGGATTACTCCCTTCTTTGCCAACTTATCTATCTTACTCAATACAGCAGGAAGATTTTCTTTGGCTTCAGCAGCATCTGTAGTTGCACGAAGATCACGCATAGCGTTCCTGGTTGTTTTACCTTGGTAACGGTTTTTTTCTCTGCGTTTAGCTACCTGACGGGTATCCTTTTTGGTTGCCTTATGATTTGCCATCCTTAGTTTTTTTCTATTTAACGGGCAGCAAAGGTAATACTCTTACTTAAATCAACCAAAAATATGGGCTGATAATCGTAAAAACATTGAATAAACATGCAAGATTCCTCTTATTTTTTCGGTCAAAATGACCGATATTTGCCCATAGTTTTGACTACTTACTAATATCTAGGTTCCAATGAAGGATTTCTCATATATAACCTCATCACATCCCTCGTATATAGAGCAGCTTTACCAAGAGTTCTCCCGTTCACCAGAAAGCATTGATCCAGACATCAGAAAATTCTTTGAGGGTTTTGATTTTGCAGTCACACAATTGGAGGGAAAACCCTCAACTGCAGCAATTGCCTCCGGGTCAGAAATTGATTGGAAAAAGGAACTTGGTGTTTACCGCCTCATTTTGGGATACAGAAACAAGGGGCATTTGATTGCTAAAACCAATCCGATTAGAGAAAGAAAGGATAGAGGCGCCAATTTGGATCTCTCTTTTTTTGGATTGTCTGAAGCTGATCTTGATGCAACATTTTATGCTGGCAACTTGATTGGTTTAGGTACTGTTACCCTAAGAGCTATTCAAGAACATTTGAAGTTATGTTATGCTTCTCATGTGGGTATTGAATTCAAATACATCAGCAATCAGGAAAAAATAAATTTCCTTACACATGAAATGGAAGAAAAATTTACTAATCCACTTCCATTTGAAAAGAAAAAAAGAATTCTGGAGAAATTGAACCAGGGTGTGATTTTTGAAAAATTCTTGCATACCAAGTACATCGGTCAAAAAAGATTTTCATTAGAAGGTGGAGAAACTACCATCGCTGCTTTGGATGCTATGATCAATAGTGCAGCCTCCTTGGGTGTAAAAGAAGTTGTGATTGGTATGGCCCACCGTGGAAGGTTGAATGTTTTAGCAAATATCATGGGTAAAACCTATGAGCATATCTTCAGTGAGTTTGAAGGAAAATCAACTCCGGATCAAACCATGGGTAGTGGTGACGTTAAATATCACTTGGGTTATGGTAGTGAAGTTGATACGTTAGAGGGAAATAAAGTGGCACTTAAATTGATGCCAAACCCTTCTCACCTTGAAGCAGTTGATCCAGTTGTGCTTGGCTTTTCAAGGGCGAAGGCAGATGTGATGTACAGTAGTCAGTATGATGCCATTTTACCAGTATTGATTCATGGTGATGCCTCAATTGCTGGACAAGGTATTGTTTATGAAATTCTTCAGATGTCGGGTTTAGATGGATACCTGACTGGTGGAACCATACATTTTGTGATCAACAACCAAATTGGTTTTACTACCAACTTCGAAGATGCAAGAACAGCGGATTATTGTACTTCCCTAGCTGCAATGGTACAGGCACCGGTAATGCATGTGAATGGTGATGATCCAGAGGCAGTGGTTAAGTGTATGGAAATTGCTATTCGTTATAGACAGCAATTCAACAGTGATGTCTTCGTCGATATGGTGTGTTATAGAAGACATGGTCATAACGAAGGTGATGATCCAAAATTTACACAACCGAAGCTTTATTCCATCATCGATAAGCATCCTAATCCAAGAGAGAATTATATAGCATATCTGCAGGGCAATGAAAATCCTGAAATCCAGGAGATGGCCAAAGAGATGGAGAAAAAATTCTGGTCTGATTTGCAGGAACGTTTAGATGAGGTTAAACAACATCCTTTGCCATATCAATATCAAGCACCTGAGTTGGTTTGGAAGAGCATGGTAAGGGCTACTCAAAAAGATTTTGAGCAATCTCCTGTTACCGCCATCAAAGAAGCACAGTTCAAGTCGCTTTTTTCTTCTATCATGAAGATGCCTGATGGTTTCAAGCCACTTAAAAAGATTGAGAAATTACTTCAAGATAAAATTGCTTTACTGGAAAAAGAAAGCAAAGTAGATTGGTCTACTGGTGAATTATTGGCCTATGCTAGTTTGCTTGCAGATGGAAAGAATGTGAGAATGAGCGGACAAGATGTGAGGAGAGGTACTTTTAGTCATCGCCATGCTGTTTTACTTGATGAGTTTGAACAAGTAGAGCACAATCGATTGAATCAAGTTGAAACTGCAAAAGGGAAATTCAGTATTTATAATTCCTTGTTAAGTGAATACGGGGTACTTGGATTTGAATATGGTTATGCACTTGCCGATCCTGATTCTTTGGTATTGTGGGAAGCACAGTTTGGAGATTTCTCCAATGGTGCACAAACCATGATTGATCAGTTTATTTCTAGTGCAGAACAAAAGTGGAACAGGATGAATGGTGTGGTGATGTTGTTGCCACATGGTTATGAGGGACAAGGACCAGAGCACAGTAGTGCAAGGTTAGAAAGGTATTTACAGATGTGTGCTGAACTGAATATGGTGGTTACCAATATCACGACTGCCGCAAATCTTTTCCATGCGCTAAGAAGACAAATGACATGGAATTTTAGAAAGCCATTGATCAATTTCTCACCTAAGGCAAATCTTCGTCACCCTGGATCATATTCTTCCATTGCTGAATTTACAAATGGTGGATTCAAAGAAGTAATTGATGATCAAGCTGCAGATGCAAAGAAAACCAAACGTGTGTTGTTCTGTTCAGGTAAAGTTTATTTTGACTTGAATGAATACAAGACAAAAAATAATATTGAAGATGTAGCAATAGTTCGCTTAGAACAGATTTATCCTTTGGCTACAACTCAACTTGAACAACTCAAGAATAAATACAAAAAAGCGGAGTGGGTTTGGGTGCAAGAAGAGCCAATGAACATGGGTGCTGCATCATTCTTGAAAATGAATCTTGATGTATTGGAGTTTAGAATGATTGGTAGACTGGCTAGTGCAGCTACCGCGACTGGCTTCAGCAAGGTTCATGCAAAAGAACAAGAAGAAATCATACAAAAAGCTTTTGCTTTCTAAATCATAATTACAACTAAACCATATGATAGAAATTAAGGTTCCAACAGTAGGCGAATCCATTAGTGAAGTAAGTCTTGCGAAGTGGTTGAAAAAAGACGGTCAATGGGTTGAGCGTGATGAAGTATTGGCAGAAATTGAAAGTGAAAAAGCAACTTTCGAAATCAATGCTGAAAAAGCCGGATTGTTGAAGATTATTGCAAATGAGGGAGATACTTTAGGTATAGGTGATGTAGTTTGTTCAATTGATGATAAAGCTGAACGCCCAGCTGATTTACCTAAAGAAGTAAAAGAAGAGAAGCCAGCTAAGGCTACCAAAGCACCTGAAGCTGCAAAAACGGATGTAAAGGCTAGTCCAGTTGCGGCAGCCATCATCGCAGATAAGAAAGTTGATGCTAAGGGAATCGCTGCAAGTGGAACTGGTGGAAAAATTTTAAAGCAAGATGTATTAGATGCAATTTCAAATCCTGGAAGAAAACCAGGTGCAGAATTATTTTCAAGGAATGAGCGTAAAGAAAAAATGACGCAATTGAGAAAAACAGTCTCTCGTCGTCTTGTGGAAGCAAAGAATACAACAGCAATGCTTACTACTTTTAATGAAGTAGATATGAGTGCTATCATGGAAATCAGGGCAAAATATAAAGATAAGTTCAAGGAATTGCATGGTGTTAATCTTGGATTTATGAGCTTTTTTACTAAAGCATGTGCATATGCCTTGCAAGAGTGGCCAGCAGTCAATGCGTATATCAGTAATGACGAAATCATTTACCATGATTATTGTGATATATCCATTGCGGTTTCTGCACCAAAAGGTTTAGTGGTTCCGGTTATTAGAAATGCAGAGAGCTTGTCAATGGCAGATGTTGAACGAAAAGTTGTTGAATTGGCTACAAAGGCGCGCGATAATAAACTCACTTTGGAAGAAATGCAAGGCGGTACGTTTACTATTACCAATGGTGGTGTATTTGGCTCATTGATGAGTACTCCCATCATAAACATACCTCAATCAGCTATTTTAGGCATGCATAAAATAGAGGAGAGAGCAGTAGTAGTTAATGGTCAGATTGTTGCAAGACCAATGATGTATCTCGCATTGAGTTACGATCACCGTATCATTGATGGTAGAGAAAGCGTTGGTTTCCTTGTACGAGTTAAAGAATTGCTTGAGAATCCTGCACTTTTGCTTTTTGGTAAGGATCCTGTTAAATCACTTCTTGAACTCTAATTCTTTTGATAACATACAGTTTTCCTGATGGGGGCTTATTTTTATTCATATTTAAATACGGCCGAATCCATCTTGACATCCTATAAGTTTGAACAACCATTTCATGTTCATTTGAAATCCTTTTTCAAACGCAACAAAAAATATGGGTCACGCGACCGAAAGCTCATTTCAAATTTGTGTTTTGGTTTCTTTCGAATTGGTGATGCTGCAAATGACTTATCATTTCAGGATCAGATGATCATAGGATATTTTCTTTCGCATGAATTCGACAATGGATTTTTGGCAACACTTCAGCCTGTATGGGTTGAAAAGATTCAGCTAGCGATTGAGGAAAAATTATCTATTGTACAATCAATTTATTCTGCATTTAATCAACAATCTCTTTTTCCTGGTATTGAAAACTTGACTGATGGTATAGATGCTAAAAGTATTCTTCAACATCATTTTTATCAGCCAGATTTTTTTATAAGAACTCGACCTGGAAAACGAAAATTAATCGAAAAGAAACTTGTTCAGCATAGTATTCCATTTAAAGCTGTTGGAGAATCGGCCTTAAAACTTCCTTCTGGAATTGATTTGCAGTCGGTAGTGGAGATTGATAAAGAAGCAGTAGTCCAAGATATCAGTTCGCAATCGACACTTGAGTATTTTCCAAATTTTGGAGATGCTACAATTGATGTTTGGGATGCTTGTGCAGGTAGTGGTGGTAAGTCGATTATGGCAGTTGATTTTTACAAACAGGTTCATTTAAACGTTTCTGATATCAGAGAAGATATCCTTGATGAGTTATCAAGAAGATTTGCCACTGCGTCAATTCAAACCAAGTCACTTTTCTGTACAGATTTGCAGCAGAGCTTATCGAAACAAGTGGTTGATGCGCAATTACCTGCTGGTGGAGTAGATTTAATTATTGCCGATGTTCCTTGCACTGGATCAGGTACTTGGGGTAGAAGTCCAGAATGGTTGAAGGGATTTGATTTAGATTTAATTGATTCATACCAGAGTCGGCAGAAAAAAATTCTAGCAAACCTACCTCAACATTTAAAGTATGGGGGGTATTTGTTGTACATCACTTGTTCGGTATACCGACAAGAGAATGAGGAGGTAACTGATTTTTTGAAATCCACGTCTGGATTGAGTTTGATCAAACAAGGGATTTTGCATGAAGAAGGTGGGGATTATCTTTTTGCAGCCTTATTTAAAAAAGAAGGCTGATCAATTTACTTATAGCTAAGAATTGTTAGTTTGATTCCATAGCTATCTTTTTCAAAATAACCATTTGGATTATTGCTGTTGGCGGGCTGCCAAGTTTCTTTTAGAAATTCTTTGTAAACCAGGCCAATATTTGTTGCGTATACTTCTTTTGAAATTAAAATACCGGAGTAAAGTTTTCTATCGATTGGATTACCGATTGTGTCATTCTTTTGCAAAACAGTTATTGTTGAAACAAAAGGAATATTATTGATGTTGAGTGGATCTTTAGGTTTACCATAGGTGTAGTCCCAGTTTTCATAAAATGCTAAACCAGTATTTTCATTTGTATTGATGAAGCTATTTCCTTTCCAAGAAAGTCCTTCTCTAATGGGACTAACCAGTTTTATGAATCTTAGGTTGTTTTCTGTGATATACAACTTTGAACTATCCATTGAAACTCTATAGGTTAACAGTAGATCCCATTTTGTGGTATCCAGTTTACTTCGGATACTTCTTTTATAGATATAGGTAGTTTTACCAAGATTATCAGTTATACTGGAATCGAGTACGTCTCTAACGATATAACTATTGATAGATTTAGCATTATTTACTCCAGTGTATATTGTTGAATCTAGTCTATAGGTTAGTGCCGTTCCTTTTTTGATTGGGAAGTAACTTTCAATTGTTTCAAATTCAAGCTGAATGGTTTGTTTTTGACATCCAATGAAAAACAATGCCAATAAAATTCCTGCTGTAGCTTTTAATCTCATAAAGGAGATGTGCTATTTTGAATGATACCACCACCAATTACATCATCACCATCATAGAATACTGCTGATTGTCCGGGTGCAATACCTTTTGCATTTTCATAAAAATCAACGAGAACTTGGTTGTTCTGGTTATAAAGCAGGCCACTGCTACCTGCATCTTTGTATCGTATCTTGATAGTTGCTTCTTGTCCGTTTGTTATACTATCATATTTGATATAGTTCAATTTTCCAACCATCATTTGTTTTTTGAGCAAATCATCTTCATCGCCCAGTACAACTGAATTGGTATTTGGATCTATAGCTGTAACAAAAGCAGGTTTACCCAATGCAATATCAAGTCCCTTTCTTTGTCCGATTGTATAGAACGGGTAGCCCTTGTGTTTCCCTAAAATTTTTCCATGTTTGTCTACAAAAAAACCTCCATCTACTTTTTCCTCTAATCCGTCTACATGGCGTTTCAAAAACCCGCGGTAGTCGTTATCTGGCACAAAACAGATTTCATAGCTCTCGCTTTTTTTAGCTAATTCTGGATAGCCAAAATCATGAGCCATTTGACGAATTGCTGTTTTTCTGTATCCACCAAGAGGTAAGAGGGTTCTGCAAAGTAAATCTTGTTGGAGTCCCCATAATACATAACTCTGGTCCTTGGTTTCGTCAATTGCTTTGCTAATGACAAAGCGATCGTTTTCAGGTCTGATTTTTGCATAGTGACCTGTTGCAATAAATTCACAATCCAGTGCATTAGCTCTTTTTAAAAGGGCTCTCCATTTGATGTGTGTATTGCACATTACACAGGGATTAGGTGTTCTTCCTGCTAGGTATTCATCGACAAAATTATCGACTACAAATCCGCCAAATTCGTCTCGTATGTCAAGGATATAATGAGGGAATCCATGGTGGACAGCAGCAGCTCTAGCATCATTAAATGAATCTATGTTACAGCAGCCGGTCTCTTTGTTGCTTCCGCCAGAAGTGGCATAGTCCCATGTCTTCATGGTTATACCTATCACTTCATAGCCTTGTTGATGCAACATCAGGGCAACGACAGTACTGTCGATTCCACCGCTCATAGCCACCAATACTTTACCGTGCCTGCTCATGATCTCATTTTAAGCAAAGTTAAAACAAAATGGGGGTGGGGCGATATGGTGAAATGCTAAATTTGAAAGGAGAAAGCTAAAAAATGATTAATCAATCATGTTGTTTTTAACAGCGAAGAACACTAATCCAGCGGTATTTTTAAGTCCGAATCTTTCCATCAAACGATCTTTGATGGACTCCACCGTTCTTGGTGAAATCTCCATTTTTTGGGCAATTTCTGCTGCGGTATATTCCATACAAAGTAAGCGAACGACTTCTTTTTCTTTGTCAGACATGACGATTTCGCTGTTCAAAGAAGGGATTGCTTTGGTTTTATTGGCAGATTTTTTGAGCAAAACGCGGTTGACAAAATTATTCAGGTAATAGCCTCTTGCCATTACTTCCATGATGGCTTTTTTGATTTCAGCTGGATCTGCATTCTTGAGTAAGTAGCCATTTGCTCCATTTTCCATCAAGTGAGATACAAAGCGTTCATCTTCAAACATTGTCAGAATGAGAACCTTAACATCAGGGAATCTTTTGCTGACCTCTTTAGTTGTTTCGATACCATCTTTACCTGGCATTCTGAGATCCATCAATACAACATCTGGTTGTGTTGTCTCCAGCTCTTTCAACAGCTCTTCACCATTTTCAGCCTCAAAAACAAATGAAATATTGGTGTACTGCCTTAGGGACAAGATGACGCCTTTTCTAAAAATTTTGTGGTCGTCGGCAATTCCAACCTTAATGGTATTCATGATAGGAAAATTTGTTTAAGCCTTTGGGCTTATACAAAGATACTGCATCAGACAATAGTTTCTATAGAGAGGGGCATTTCTAGGGTCACCTTATAGAAGGTTTGTGAAGGATCTTTCTCAAAATTAACAGTCCCTTCTAATACTTTCATTCTGCTTTCAATGTTCTTTAAACCCAGGCCAACAGAACTCTTGTTCATTTTTTCAAAATCCTGCTGAGTAATTCCTTTTCCATCATGGTTGAGTCTGATGTAAAATTTATTGTCGGCAATGTTCTGAGTCAGGTGAATGAAACTTGCGTTACTATGTTTCAAAATATTGTTAACCAACTCTTGTGAAACCCTAAAAATGAGTAGTTCAACCTGAGGTAGTAGGCGTTCTTTATAATCATGAAACCTGCAGCTGGCATTGATTGCACCAGATCCGCTGATCTTTTGAAATAAATCGTTTACAGCAGACTCCAATCCAAAATTCTTGAGGGTAGGAGGCATTAGACTGTGTGAAATATTTCTAATCAATTGTATGGTATCATCGATAATTTGCTTTGCACTTGAGATACTTTGCAATTGACTTGGTACATCTAAGTTGACGAGATTGTCATTTAAGTATAAACGAGCCGTTGCTAGAAGTGGTCCAGCGTCATCATGTAAATCTGCGGCAATTCTCTGTCTTTCTTCCTCCTGCCATCTGATGGATGCATTAAGCAAAATTTGTTGCTTTTCTTCCTCCATTCTTTGCAATTGCTGCTGGTACTTGATCACTTTTCTCTGGTGAAAAACAATGAAAGCGATTAAGCCAATAGCCAAAACCAACATTCCCAAGGTGCCAAAAAATAGCACTGTTGAAACATTCGACTGGGATCCTATGGTTTGAAGAAAATACATTTAGGCTTTTTGGAGATTATGTGAAAGAATATATGAGATAATTTTAAAAGAGGCTAAAATGAGGCTGTATGTTTCTGAAAATGCAGAATCATTGAAGTTTGATTCAGATAATATGAACAAAAAGAATGTTCCAGAAAAAAATAATACTAATCCAATTGAGATCCAAATTGAGGAGACATTGTATTCTTCATTTTTAATAATTCTTTCATAGAGCACTAAAAGTGAAGAACATAATATTAAAATGGATTCAACTCCTGTTGGTATAGAGTCAAATTCATTTAATGTGCCTGTCAATAAATCAAACAACACAAATGCTCCGAATACTAAACTTGAAATTTTTATGAAAAGTTTAAATTTATCAGAGTTTAACTCCTTTAATAAGTAAGCCGATAAAACAATAAATTCAATTATGGTGAATAGCCTATAACTGTAAATCTCTGAATTAAAGAATTTTAGACTTAGTTTATTAAGTACTAAGTCGGTTAACATACTGTAAAATAGATAGAAGGCTAAAAACCATAAGCCTCCCTGCTTCTTTTTGGTGAAAAAAAAGAGAGTTAAAGGCATGATTGCCAATAAGATAGAGAATAAAATTAAATAAGGAGTTATACTGTTAAGTTTTGCTTAACAAATATAGACATTAAAAAATTGAAATGCAAGTTATTAGAAATCAAACCAACCTTGAACAACCTTGCTTCTATCAGCTACAACTCCCTCAGATTTATTCAATTGTCCTACAGAGTTAACAATTGAGTATTCTAATATTGGCTGATTGGTTTTGTCTAAACCTACTAGTACATAGGTCTTTTCTCCTTTTTCGTTTAATGCCTTATAGATATTGATTCCTATACAGTCTGGCTGTGCAAGAATTTGCTCAAGTATATTTTTTCCTACAAACTGGGCATTTCCCTCTCCGAATGCATCATAATGGTCTTTAACCATTTTAAGTCCCAAGTCGTAACCAATATGCTCTCCTGCGTTCTCTGTG
>JBEASE010000088.1:0-5912 GCA_041162625.1 Bacteroidota bacterium
CCTTTAGTAACACTATCACCTTCAAGTACTTCAAGTTGAACAATTTCACCTGAAATATCTGGACTAATCTTTACCTCTAACTCAGGATAGACTTTACCACTTGCTGTTACTACTTCAGTAATGTCTTTTTTCATTACTTTTTCAACAGCAACTTTGGTAGCCTCTTCTTTCCCGATTATACCTGCTTTTTTCAAACCCAAAAGTGCAGCCACCAGTACAACTACTCCGGAAATAATCCAGATCCATTTTTTGTTCATCTCTTTTTCTTTTTCTTGTTTATAAACGAAGTCCCTGACCCTTATAGAACTCAAGTACTTTCATTCTGAAAATATATTCATATTGTGCTAATGCCTTATCGATTTTAGCCCTAGTCAAATTATTTTGATTGGTCAACCACTCGATTGTTTGCATTACACCTAATTCATATCTCTTGCTAGCCAAATCAAATGATCGCTGTGCGGTAGTCATTGCTTTTTCTCTTGCAACAAATGTTTGGAAAGCACCAGAGGCACTAAAGTAGGCAGTGTAAACATCCTGTTTCAATTGCAACTTATCACGCTCAATATTCAAATCACTTCGTTTAACATCCAACATTGCTCGTTTTACATTCGATTTTGCTTGGGCCCCATTGAAAATAGGCACACTAATCGAAACTCCCACTCCTTGACCAAATTGGTCCCTTAGCTGCTGACCATAACCATTCCAAAACTCACCAAACTTTCTATTTGTAAAATTCACATCCACATTAGGTGCATATACAGGAATTTGGGTAGTGCCCTGCTTAACATATGTACCTGTCATGCTTTCACCATTGATAGAAACACCATTAGGCTTAAGCAAGAATTGGTTGAAATTGGATGCAAGCTGTCCGAAGGCTGTAATAGTAGGCTTCATTTGTCCCCTTGCAGAAAGCAAAGACTTTTCAGAGGCTGATCTTCTTAAGTCATTCAACCTGATTTGTGGCTGTGAACTCAAAGCCAATTGATATACATCTTCAGGGTAAATAGAAAGTAAATCATCAACTGGTATCTTATCCACTTGTGGAATTACCAATTCAAAATCTTGGTCGGCCGGAAGATTCAACAAAGCCTTTAATGCGAGCTTATCAAGTTCTGCTTGTGAAATAGCTTGAACTACGGTTGCGCTATCACGAGCTACTGTCGCTTCTAATTCTGCAGCATTCAATTCTGGCAAAGATCCTGCATCCACCAATTTGCGTGTATTGAAATATTGTGCCTTTGTTTGATCCAAAACTATTCTTGAAATTTCAACTTGCTCGTAACTCAACAAGGCCCTTAAATAGAGTTGCGCAATGTTTAGACCAATATCATTTTTTGCTTTATCAACAGCTGCCCTATCTGCCTCCAGGGTAAATTTATTTGCTGCTTCAGTATTTTTTAAACTATTGAAATTGAACAAAAGTACATTTGAGGAAATGGACATCTGCTGGAACATAGCAGATCTGCTGGTATAAACGTTGGTTGTTCTATCAAGGGTTCTTCCGAATGAAAAACCATGCGTCAAGCCATATGAAAGGCTAGGAATTCGTTGAAGATTAGATTGTTGGTAATTGATCTCAGACTGATCTGCTTGAATCTTAGCTTGTCTAACGCTTATATTATTATTCATTCCATACTCCACACAACGTTTTAAGTCCCAAAAGGACCCCTGCTGACCGAAAGCCAGTCCGGTTGATACTGACAAAAACAAAATAAGTAAAGCCCTCATTACCATAACATTAAGTTGATTCTTGCTGTTTCAGGAAAATCCTGAAATATCCTGCAAAGATTCAACTAAATGAGGGATTCACAAAATCACTCGTCCCTTGAAACGACCGCTTACAACAGTCATATCCCATTAAAGCTATTTGAGAGATCTGCAATCAGAAATTCAGGCTCCTCCAACCCAATATAAAGTCGGATTAACCGATGGGTTGGATTAGTGGAATCAAAGGCCTCTCGCTTCATTCCTGCGCATTTTGGAATTATCAAAGACTCATGTCCACCCCAACTGACTGCCATTCTGAACGCCTTTAGTCCATTACAGAATTTTTCAACTTTTTCGATATTATCTGCTTTAATGTAAAAAGTGATGAGTCCTGATGCTCCTTTCATCTGTCTTTTAGCAAGTTCATATTGAGGAAAACTGGGATCTAGTGGGAAAATAAGGGATTCAATCTGTGGGACAGTTTTTAGATAGTCAAGCACCTTTAACGTTGATCTTGTTATTCTATCTAGTCTTGCAGGAAGTGTTCTTAGTCCGCGTAACAACAACCAAGCATTAAACGGCTGAATCCCATTTCCTGCACAGAGATATTCACTCAAGAAAATCTTCCTCATCATTTCAGCTGAACCTGTCAATACTCCTCCTAAGGTGTCGCTATGTCCTCCTATATATTTTGTAGCAGTCTGCATAGCAATATCGATGCCAAAATCAACTGTTCTTTGGTATAGCGGTGTACAATAGGTATTGTCAATCATTGTGACAATGCCTCTCGACCTGGCAAAATCACCTATTGCTTTTAAATCTTGAATGTCCAACCACCAAGAATTAGGAGACTCCAAATAGATAAGTGTTGTATTTTTCTGTACACAACTCAAGAATTGTGCTGTATCAGTGCCATCAGCATATGTAACACTAACACCAAACCTTGATAAAATTTGATCAAACAAGTGGGCAGTCCAGGTATAAGGGTGATGTACCGATAAAATATGATCTCCTGCTTTTACATTGGCAACAATACCAGCAAAAACTGCTGCTGCACCATTATTAAATACAAGGGCATCTTCTGCTCCATCCAGTGCTGCAAGTTTTTTTCTAAGGATATCCACGGTTGGATTCAAACCTCTGCTATAGAGATAGCCACCCATTTCATCTTCAAATGCTTTGCGCAAATCATCAACAGTTTCAAATGTAAAATTGCTGGTCTGAATGATCGGAGGAGCAATCGCATTGAAATAGGATGCATGGTCTTCCCCTAAATGATTGATGATGTAAGAAATATCTTGGTGTTGATCAGCCATTGTTGTTTTTCTTTTTTCTTGTAACAAAATAAATGATCAAAAAACTTGCTAAAACAGATGTCGCTGTTAATGCCGTCTCTGGTTTATCAATAGCAATACTCGTTGCTACAAAAACATAAGCTGCAATGAATATGATTGGCATCACTGGAAAAAACTTCATCGAATAGATCTGAGACTTGTCCAAGTGTTTGGTTCGCTTTCTGATGATAAAAATAGTAGCAGCTGAAAAAGCCATTCCAATTGAATCAAGGAATATGGTAAATCCAAGAATCTTATCAAATGTATCCGCAAAAAATAATATGATTACACTCAGGAGGGCATAAACAGTCAGACTGACTGTAAGTACATCCCTCTTCTCATCTTTCTTGCTAAACGATTTTGGCAAAATACCATCTTCACTCATCGCAAACATGACTCTTGGATTGCTGAGGAGTAAAACATTGACATAAGCCAAGACAGCAATAAACAATAAAATTGAAAACGCAAATTTACCAACAGGCCCAAACATTCTCTCTGCTACAATTGCAGCGATACCTTTGGTTGTTTTTAGTTCTTCAAACCCAATAACATTATAGTAGGCGTAGCTTACAGATAAATAAAGCAGGATGATGACCAGGATGCCAATGAAAATCCCCCTGGGTAAATTCTTTTGTGGTTCTTTCACCTCATCGCCAAAGTTGATGGTTTGTTGGTATCCTCCATACGTGAATGAAACTGCAATTAGTGCTATACCAAACGACTTCACATAATCCATAAATGTAAAATCGCCCTTAGGAATATCTATTACGGCAGCAACATGAGAGGATGGAAAAAAGATAGCAGCAACTATCAATAGAATCATTCCTATTTTGATCATCATCAAAATATTCTGCGTTGTTGAACTCATTCTAAGTCCCATCAGGTTGACTCCATAAAATGCTATGATAGCACCCATGGCAATAAACGATTGTCCAATGTCAGAAATTTCCCATCCAAATAATGGTTTCAGCACATCAATCGCTAAATACTCGCTGCCAATTAGTGCAACCCCAGAAAGAGATGCTGCATTTGAAATAAGGATGATGCAATTGATTGCAAATGCAATGGAAGGGTGATAGCAGGTTGCAAATATTTTATAGTAACCCCCTGTTATGGGATACCTGGAGCCAATTTCAGCATAAGTAAGTGCACCGCAAAGTGCAATGAAGCCACCAACTATCCAGCTGAGAAAAAAAACACTCGGTGTTAAAGCTGCTCTAGCAGAATCAGATGCTGTTCTAAAAATACCCATGCCAATCACCAAGCCAATCACTATCATAGTGATGTCGAATAGATTGAGCAACTGCTTTTGCTTAGTCTTCAAGATGCTTAAAAATTTAGATTGAAAAGTTAAGCATTTCCTGCTGCATTCAATAGTATATGTCCCTAATTAACAACTTGTGGAAATCAAAATTGCAAGTAATGAATACTTAACTCTACATTTGTTTTGCATTTGGTTGATTCCTTTATGGGAATCATTAAAAGGGAAGTCCGGTTACCAGTTGCAAAACTTCATCCCGGCGCTATCCCCGTAGCTGTAAAAATCAATCCGCTTTGCGGAATCCATTTCTTCTTCAGACCACTGTAATAACGGGAAGGTCAGAAATGGAGATTGAGCCAGAAGACCTGCCTGATGCACATTTATTAATCACGAGCTTTCGGGAGAAAAGCCGGAGATGTAAAACTGTTCAGGCAGCGATTCATTTCTGTTCCATCCGAAGGTTCATAGTAAAACGAAATACTATGACCAAAATTTTCATGACATGTCTGCTGATATCGTTCAGCATGTGCGCAACTGCACAATTCGATTCAAGTTACTCATTAGATGAAGTAGTAGTGACTGCTAACCGATTCACTCAAAAACAAATCAATACGGGAAAAGTCATTACCGTTATCAAGAAAAAAGAAATTGAAAACTCACCTTTCGTTACAATTGGTGAGCTGCTAAGCCGGCAAGCAGGTATTACTATTATTGGAAGCAACAATTCCCCTGGTGCAAATAATGATGTGTACATGCGTGGTGCTGGAACAGGCAATATGTTAATATTAATTGACGGACTCCCAGCTTATGATGTATCCACTATTAGGGAAACTTTTGATATTAATTTTATCCCTTTAGGTGAAATAGAAAGAATTGAAATTTTAAAAGGTGGTCAATCCACACTATATGGATCAGATGCTGTTGCGGGTGTGGTCAACATCATTACAAAAAACAACGAACAAAAGAAACCATATGCACAAGTGCATTTGCAGCATGGCTCTTACAACGCTAATACAGTAGACCTATCTTCTTCAGGAAAGGTAAAGACGTTGAAATACAAACTTCAATACATGCGCTCTACTGCTGATGGCTTTTCTTCTGCTATTGACAGTACAAAAAGCGCTGGCTTTGATAAAGATGGTTTTACTCAAAATTTTTTATTGGCACAGCTTGGTTCTGCGAGTGATGAGAAATGGGGATGGAGAACTAGTGCACAGTGGAACAGGTACACCAATGGTGTTGATCAAACTGGATTTGAAGATGCAAAAGATTTTACTGCAGCCAATGAAAATCTACTGTTAAGTGGGGGATTAACAAGAAGATTTACAAAAGCAACCATCCATGCCAACATCAGCATGAACAACAGTATCAGAAACTATCTTGATGATTCAATCGCGTTAAACGGCTTTACCAAGTTCCTTAGAAATGATTACACAGGGCGTTCAGTGATTGCAGAAGTCTATGGCAATTACCGTTTCAATGATAATCTTCGTCTCTTTGCTGGATTTGATCAGCGTTGGTTAAATACAGACCAGTATTTTTTATCCGTCAGTAGTTTTGGGAATTACGAAAGCAAACTTAATTCAGATTCAGCGAGAATAAGGCTCAGC
>JBEASE010000089.1:0-5747 GCA_041162625.1 Bacteroidota bacterium
TTCTCTCATCAAGATTGGAGTTACCCATCCACTCAAGTAATGGATGAAATCATTCGTAATTATGCTGCACAACGAGATTATCCAGCTGTAAATGGTACTTCTAGATTGGGTGTTCATCTTCGCTTTGGTACAATCAGTGTTAGACAACTGGTGACAAACAGCATGAACAAAAGTGAGACCTATCTCAATGAGCTGATTTGGAGAGATTTTTACCATCAGATTTTATTCAATTTCCCACATGTAGGAGAAGGTCATTCTTTTAGAAAAGAGTATGATCAGATTCAATGGCGAGATAGCGAAACCGATTTTGAAAAATGGTGCAAGGGTGAAACAGGTTATCCAATTGTAGATGCTGGAATGCGCGAATTGGCGGAGACTGGTTATATGCACAACAGGGTGCGTATGATAACGGCTAGCTTCCTGACCAAACATTTGTTTATTGATTGGAGATGGGGAGAAGCTTGGTTTGCTTCAAAATTGCTTGATTTTGATTTGGCAGCAAACAATGGGGGATGGCAGTGGGCATCTGGTTCTGGTTGTGATGCGGCACCTTATTTCCGCATATTTAATCCTGCTTTGCAAACAGAAAAATTTGATAAAAAAGCTGAATACATCAACAAGTGGGTTCCTGAATTCAATACGCTAAATTATCCTCCACCAATGGTTCAACATGAGTTTGCAAGGAAAAGATGTTTGGAGAACTATGCTAAATGGTTAGGTAAATAATAAATGATACTTTTGCAAGGTTGATATGCGAAAGATTGATTGGTATATCCTAAGGAATTTTCTTACCACATTTTTCTTCTCACTTATTCTGCTCACCCTAATCAGTACGGTGATCGATGTCAGTGAGCATACGGATGATTTTGCCCGTTCAGGACTAACTGCAAGCGAAATTTTTAATGGTTATTATGTGGGCTTCATACCACATATAGTTGCAATGCTCTTCCCACTTTTCGTTTTCATTTCTGTTATCTTCTTCACCTCAAAGATGGCAAACCGTTCTGAGTTTATTGCCATACTTTCTTCAGGTGTTAGTTTGAGACGTATTCTAAGGCCTTATTGGGTTGGTGGTATATTTCTTGCCTTATTGCTTTGGTATGGCAATGCCTTCATCATTCCTAGGGCAAATACTATAAGGACAACCTTTGAAGCAAAATACATAAGAACTTCTTTGCCGCAAGCCTCTGGTACAGGAATCTATATGAGGACAGACTCTTTCAGTTATGCTGGCATGAGATTTTATGATACACTGACTAAAGTAGGGGGTTCATTCTTTATGGAAACCATCAAAGGGAATAATGTTATATATAATCTTAGAGCAGATAACATTACCTGGGATACAGCAAGAAAAACATGGAAAATGAACGGAGCAGTTGAAAGAAAAATCAATGGTCTAAAAGAGGATGTAACATTTCAATTCGAGTTATATAGAAAGTTACCCTTTGAACCTTCAGACTTAAATCGGGATGAATATCTTCAATCAAGGATGATTTCACCTGATCTACAGAAGAGAATTGAAAAGGAACGTTTAAGAGGCTCTGAAACAGTAAAAGAACTTGAGATGGAAAATGCCCATCGTACATCCTCCCCAGTTGCTGTGATTTTACTTACTATAATAGGTGCTGTATTAGCGATTAGAAAAATTAGAGGGGGGAGTGGCGCCCATTTGGCATTGGGTTTTATTATTTGTGCTGTTTTTATTCTGACCGATAGATTCTCAACGATTTTTTCTACAAAAGGGGATCTAAATCCATATTTGGCTGCCTGGATACCCAATTTGCTTTTTGGAAGCCTTACTTGGTTTCTCTATAAAAAGGCTCCAAAATAGTGTTAATTATTTCTAACATTCTTTTATCCCCTCATTGTCTTTGTTTAACTTTACGCATCCAAAAATTCAGTTTCAATTCTAAGCCATGGAAGAGATAAAAGAGCGGTTCAAAGCAAAAGCGGATTTAGTAAGTGCAGAGATAAAGCAAATGCTCAAAGAGCATGGTAATAAAGTAATTGGTGAAGTTACACTTTCACAAATTTACCAAGGAATGAGGGGGATGACTGGTCTGGTAACCGAAACATCTCTTCTTGATGCAAACGAAGGAATACGATTCAGAGGTTATTCTATACCTGAACTCAAAGATAAACTTCCCAAAGCAAAGGGTGGTAATGAGCCACTACCAGAGGCATTGTTTCATTTGATGTTATTAGGTGAGTTACCAAGCCAAGAAGAAGCAGAATTAATTACTTCTACACTTCAAAGAAGATCACATGTACCTAACTATGTGTTTGATACTATCGAATCATTACCAATAACTTCCCACCCTATGACAATGTTTGTCGTGGGTATTATGGCGTTGCAAAATGGTAGTCATTTTGCGAAAGCCTACGGAGAAGGTATGAATAAGAAAGATTATTGGGATGCAACATTTGATGATGCATTGGACTTGATTGCTCGCCTGCCAAGAATTGCCGCTTATATCTATCGCAGAAAATATAAAAATGGTCAACATATAGAACCCAATGGACTTTTAGACTGGGCTGGAAATTTTGCCCATATGATGGGTTATAATGATGGTGGTTTCAAAGAGTTGATGCGTTTGTACATGACCATTCATGCTGATCATGAAGGTGGAAACGTTTCTGCACATACTACCCATTTGGTAGGATCTGCATTGAGCGATCCATTCCTCAGCTTTGCTGCTGGTATGAACGGATTGGCTGGGCCATTGCACGGACTTGCGAACCAAGAAGTTATCAAGTGGATTTTTGAAATGAGAGAAATTCTAGGTGTTGATCTTCCTTCAAAAGAACAGATAGCCGACTATGTAAAGAAAACTCTTGCAGAAGGTAAGGTAGTGCCTGGTTATGGTCATGCCGTTTTAAGAAAAACGGATCCAAGGTTTACAGCACAAATGGAGTTTGGTAAGAAACATATGCCAGATGATGCACTGGTTCAAACAGTTTGGAGAATTTACGAAACTGTACCCGAAATTTTAAATAGCCTAGGAAAGGTAAAGAATCCATGGCCAAACGTAGACGCTCATTCTGGAGCACTTCTGGTGCATTATGGTATGGTAGAATATGAGTTCTACACCGTATTATTCGGGGTTAGCCGAGCTCTAGGTGTGCTAGCAAGTATTTGCTGGGATAGGGCTTTAGGAATGCCATTGGAGCGTCCTAAGTCAGTCACAACCGAACTCGTTAAAGAATGGATTGATGGTAAGGGACAAATTTGGGGTGAATAGTATCTGGTTATAAGTCCATAAATGATTCGTTGATGTACTTCACAAGTGACAACGAATTTTTTAAATCAAGTTTTTTCAAAATTCTTGCTCGGTGGGTTTCAACTGTTCTTGGTGAAAGGAATAGCTTTTCAGCAATCTCTTTGTTCGTGCAACCATTTTTTATCAACTTGATGATTTCAATCTCTCGTTCAGTAAGGCGACTCAATTTATTATCATCATCATCCATCAATACCTGATTGGTTATATTTCGCTGTATCTCAGCACAAATGAACTTTTCACCTCTCATTACTGCTCTGATGGCTTCATACATCTCATTTTTATTTGAGCTTTTTGTTACGTAACCCATAGCTCCATTTCTCATCATTTTTTTTGCAAACGAAGGCTGATTGTGCATAGATACACCAATGATTTTTGTTCCTGGAGCTAGTCGCCTAATCATTTTTGTGGCTTCAATACCTGAAAAAGGATTGATATTGATGTCTAATATTGCAATATCAGGTTTTATTTCACTAATCTCTTCTATGAGGGATTGCGTATTATCAAATACCTTAACCACTTCAAAATCTGGATCCATGTTGATAAGTGTAGCCCAGGTTTCTGCTATCAAAAGATGGTCATCTGCTATAACAATACGAATTTTCTTGTTCATGATATTCATTGATACGGTAATTTAATGATTACTTCCATTCCTTTGCCAGGCTCAGCAATGAATTTTATTTTTCCTCCATAGAATTCAAGTCGAGAAAAAATACTTTTTATGCCTACGCCTTTTTTTGAATTGTTGATGTCGAAACCTATTCCATCGTCTTTGTACTGCATTTCCAAATATTCATTAGAATAGTCAATGTTGATTATTACGTTTTCTGCTTTTGCATGCTTAAATGTGTTACTACTTAATTCTTGAATTACACGGAACAACATTAATTTATGCTCATGTAAAAGTTGATTAGGGTCTATTCCTTTATAGATAGTTAGCTGAAACTTTGGTTTTGATATGATGCTATAACTGTTTATCAATTCAATCACTGCTTCTCTAAAACCTAAATCTTTTATAGCAGGTGGAGCAAGATTTCTTGATAAGCGTCTTACTTCATCAATTGTGCTTTTAAGCGTTGATTGTGCTTTATCAATATCATCTTGGTTGATAGATGTTTTTTCTTTTAATACATTAAAATAAAGACTAAGGTATGCTAGCATTTGACCAACACCATCATGAAGGTCCCTTCCAATCATTTCACGTTGTTCTTCTTCTGCTTGTAGTCTAGTTTCCATCAATTCTTTTTCTTGCTTTACGGAATCTAGTAAAAGTTTGTTTTCCAAAGCTCTTATTTCCGTTACATCCCAGTGAATACCAATTGATCCTCTTACTTTACCTTTCATATCAAAAGTTGGAGCACCACTGATTACCCATATTGCTGATGTTCCATCTTTCTTACTTGCTTTGATTTCATAAAGCCCCTCTTTACCTAAAATTCTATTTCTACTTTCTTGAAGAATTACTAAATGTGAATCTTTGTCTTTTATGAATACATCTGAAGCATTTTTACCAATAAGTTCAGTTTCTTCATATCCAGAAATTCTCTCAAATGATCTATTTACATAAAGGATTGTTTCTTCTGTATCAACCTCTACAATTCCTAGATTCATGTTCGAAAAAAGTCTTCTATACCTAGCTTCATTTTCAATAAGCATGTTTTGAGCCAAATATTGTTCATTGATATCTCTAACATGAATCAATATTTTTTCTCCACCCAATTCGTCTTCAGTGAAATTACTATAAACGGCCTCCACCCATCTTGCCTCCCCTGAAACTTCAAGCATCCTAAAACTCAAAACCCTACTATTATTTTCTTCTTTATTGTTGAAATCAATTTCCCTTAAAGCGCTATTGCCGTCTATTAGTTTATAAAATGAAGTTCCTATAATATCCTTTTCTTCTCTTCCTAAAATTCTTTTTATTGAAGAGGAAACGTATTCTATAATACCATCTTTAGTGATTAAGAAGATGATGTCTGCTGATTTATTGGAAATCATTTCAAACTTCTTTTTCTCTTCCTCCAGCTGATAATAGGTATTTCTTTCATTGCTTATATCAAAGGTGCATCCAATATAACCAAGAAATCTATTTTCGTTGGTAAACCGTGGAACCGCTATTTCATACATCCACTTATATATGCCTTTTTTGTTTTTTGCGAGATATTGAATTTCGCATTTTTGCCTTGCATCTATGTGCGTTCTCCAATCTTGAATTGCAATCTTTCTGTAATCAGGATGTACTATATCAACAAACTCATGCTGGCCTTTTAGATCTTTTAAGTCAAATCCAAAAAAATCTTTAGAAGCTTGGTTAGTGTAAACTACTTTATTCTCTTCATCTGAAACCCAAATCATGACAGGCATTGATTCGGTAATTAGTCTAAATCTTTCCTCTGTTTCATTAGCTAAACTTTTGAAATTTTCGCTTGTAGATATATCGGTTATTCTACCTGAAATTATTTCATCATT
>JBEASE010000090.1:0-5715 GCA_041162625.1 Bacteroidota bacterium
ATCTTGAGCTTCTCTACTTACATTAAACTGTTTTGCAACAGCCTCCGCAGTAAGACCCATGTTGATATAATAATCAGGCTCATCTGATGCAATGTTATATGAAGGAACTGTTTTCCAACCAGCTGCTGGAACAAAACTCATGCTTTCTGTCCCACCGGCAATGATACATTCTGCCATTCCTGCCCTGATTTTGGCAGTCGCCATAGCTATTGTCTCCAAACCAGAAGCACAATAACGATTGACTGTTATACCTGGTGCCTGTTCCCCCAAAGCACGTGCAGCAATAATGCGTCCTACCTGAAGTCCTTGTTCCGCCTCCGGTACTGCATTTCCAACAATTACATCATCTATTCTATTTTTATCCAATTCAGGAACCTTCTTCATCAATTCCTGAATCACTTCAATAGCCAAATCATCTGGTCGAGTGAACCTGAAACCACCTCTCTTTGCTTTACCCACTGCAGTTCTCAATCCCGCTACTATATATGCTTCTTGCATGATGTAAAATTTTAGTGCTTTCCCAAATTTACGGAAAAAGCATCTTTAGCCTACACTTGTAGTAAATGATCATAAAAAAAGCGGCCCAAGAGCCGCTTATATTTAAACCTAACAAAAATCCATGAGCTCCTCATCTGAAAAGATGGCGATAGACTCTAATTATTTTTTTGTCTTAATTTCTATCACCCCATTTTTCCCTTTTTCACCATATAAAGCTTTGGCAGATTCACCTTTTAAAATATTGATCGACTGAATCATATTGGGAGAAAGCTCTTTCATGTCTTTCTCAGAAATTTCCTTCCCATCCATGATATACAAAACATCTTTAGGTAGTTCAGTGGAATTTTTTTCTGTTCTCACAATTGTATAGACCTTTTTACCTTTTTCATCAGAAGCGTTAATGGTAATCGTTCTCGGATCTTTTTCAGCCATAGCAACAATTGGATCATCGCTGGTCTTCATGATTACCTGACCCCCTTTATAATTTGTACTATCGATGGTAATTGTTAAAACCTGTTTCCCTGGTTCTGCTTTGGTTCCACTTGCATCAACTCTAACAATTTTTGTAGTGGAATTTTTAGCACCCTGCTGTCCTTCTCTAATATCAATTGTTTTGATAGATGACGGATCGATGGTTTTAAAATCAGCAGGAGATACTTCTTTACCATTGATGACGATTACTGGTGTTGCAGGCGCAATAGGAGGAATTGGTGGTATTGGTGGAATAGGAAACCCTTCTTTCATCAGAAGAACGGTGTCAAGAGAAGCGTTTCCATCAGCGATGAAAATAAATTTCTTCTCTTCCTTAATTTGCTTTCCGGAAGCCGAAGTATCAGCGATGAAAATAAATTTACTCGAATTATCCATAGGTAGTCCAGATGCCATTGCATATGCTTTCATAAGTTCAATTTGATCTGCTGGTTTATTTCCACCTAGTTCACTCAGTGGAACCTCAAATAATTTTTTCTTTGTTTTCACATCTTTAAAAATGGCAATATCACCATCGATATCAATTTGAAAACTTCCTTTGATTTTACCTGTCTTAGCATCACGGTACTTTGCTGGGATAGAATCAAGTTGATTTTGTAAAATTGATTGGTTAGCTAATTGAGTTTGATCATTCTGATTGAATTGATCCTTGATGGTGAAGGAAAGCAATGCAACAATTGCAATAGCAACTGGAAGAACTAAGATTCTTCTTGCATAACTGTAACTTACATTTTTTGATGAGGTCAACATAATGATGCGTCTTTTGATTGATGAATAAAAAAATGATTGTCCAACCGACAAAATAGATGAAGGGTAATGTGAATTCAATAACATAGCAGCCAACAGTGAAGCATCTTCTTCTGCAATGGCCTTTTCATCAGCTATAAACTCATGAACTACTTCTAATTCTCTTCGAATCAGCCAAAAAACAGGATTCATCCAGAACAAATAAGCCACAACTGAAATAAATACTTTATCAACAGAATGAAGTTGTTGGATATGTGTTAGCTCATGCTTCAATATTCTTTGTCCCGTTTCATCTGTTAGCGAAAGATCATTCCTCCAAAACAAATTTCTAAAAAAAGAAAACGGCGCTTCATTCAAAGAAGTTTCAACAAAATCGAAATGTTCTGTTACCGTTATCTTACTATTCGATTTTAATTTGAATACATTATAAATACCATGAAGAAATACAAATAATAAGACAACAGATACTAACAGTAAAGCAATAAATAATATTCTATCCCAAGACATTGACTGTTCAACAACCTGTTTTGGTTGGTTGATGAATGCAATTACTTGCTGAACCTCTGGAGTTTCAGGGGGACTCACAGTAAACCAATTCAAATCAAGTAATGGTAGTAATAGACTTAGAAAAACTGATCCTACTAGATAGAAACGATTATAATGATGAAAGCGTGTATTACGAAGACTGATCCAATAATATCCAAGCAGAACTGCTGATACCAGCATCATTTTTGAGATGTAAATAAATAGTGGTAGCATAATGTTATTTTTTATTTTTCATCTGTTTTAGTAAGAACTCAAGATCCTCGACCGACAATTTTTTCTTGTCGACTAAAAAAGAAACAACCTCACGGTACGATCCTTCAAAATACCCCTTGGTTATTCCAGCAATTGACCCTGATGTATATTCATCCCTCGACATTAGCGGATGATAAAAATTATATCTATTGGGCGTTTTGATACCCACCACCTCTTTTTCCACTAAAATTTTCAAAAGAGTTGCAACGGTGTTGTGATGAGGCTTTGGATCGGGCATTGCCTCAACAATGTCTTTTAAATACCCACCCTCGTCCAAACGCCATAGCGCCTGCATGATTTGCTCTTCTGCTCTAGTCAAGGTTTTGTTCATAACTAAATATTTAGTCTAAATTAAGACTAAAGTTTTAGTTATCAAAATATTTTTTTGGTTTTTTTCTAAAGCAGGCAACCCAAATAACCTTTATAATATCTTAATTGCATTATATATCAATTTATCATGGAAAAAAATTCTACTGCCCCATCGGGTTTCAAAGCTTTACTTCTTGCCTTATTGTTGCCAGTTATTATTATTTATTTCTTGGTAAACTCCAATGGTTCTGTTTCAGGAGTTTTGGTATTGTTGTTGATTTTAGTTGGCATCCTTGATCTATTTATCATCAATGGAATTACTGTTGTTCAGCCTAATTATGCTACTGTTTTGACTTTTTTTGGAAAATATGTTGGAACCATCAAGCAAAACGGATTACTTTTTGTCAACCCCCTTTATAAAAAAACGAAGGTCACTTTGAGAACCCAAAGTACGGAGTCGAGCAAGCTAAAGGTGAATGATAAACTCGGAAACCCAATTGAGATTGCCGTAGTGATTCTTTGGCAAATCAGTGATACTTACAAAGCCACATTTGAAGTAGATAATTTCCGTGAGTATGTAAAAAACCAGAGCGAGGCAGCTGTACGACACCTTGCTACGAGCTATGCCTATGACAATATTGAAAGTGATCACCCGCAAATTACACTCAGTGGCAACAGTGATCAGGTTACACAACTGATGGAAGATGAATTGAACAATCGTTTAACCAATGCAGGCATAGCTATTCTTGAAGCACGTATCAGTCACCTTGCCTATGCACCTGAGATTGCTGGCGCCATGCTTCAACGTCAACAAGCCACAGCCATTGTTGCTGCAAGATCTAAAATAGTAGAAGGTGCTGTAGGGATGGTTGAAATGGCACTTGATAAATTATCTGAAAGAGATATTGTAAAACTGGATGATGAGAAAAAAGCAGCCATGGTAAGTAATTTGATGGTTGTGCTTTGTGGTGAAAAATCTGTTTCACCTGTCCTCAATACTACTACGCTTTAAGATCAGTAAAGAGTAAGTAACTTCGCAGCATGTATAGTTTATTGAGGAACTTACTTTTTAACCTTGATGCTGAGAAGGCACATTATTTTTCAATGAACCTCTTGAGGACTGTCTGCGGGATTGGTCCGGTTAGAAAAATAATCAGCTCGATGTTCACTCCTAAAGACCCTTCACTAGAACGTAGGGAATTTGGTTTAACCTTCAGGAATCCCGTTGGTTTAGGCGCAGGCTTCGATAAAAATGCAATCTATCTAAGAGAACTTGAAGCACTTGGTTTTGGCTTTGTAGAAATTGGAACTGTAACACCATTGCCGCAAGCTGGTAATGATAAACCAAGATTATTTAGACTACCCGAAGATAAAGCCTTGATCAACCGGATGGGATTCAACAATGATGGGGTGAAGGAGATAAAAAAGCGGTTGGAAGCATGGAAGAAAAATACCACCCCTCACTCGTCCCGTAAAGCAGGACTCGGAGCCCCTCCTGAACCAGGAGGGGAGTTAGGAGATTATAGAGTAGCGAGAATGATCATTGGAGGGAATATTGGAAAGAACAAAGTAACCCCCAATGAAGATGCTTGGAAAGATTATGAAATCTGTTTCAATGAACTCTTTGATGTTGTTGACTATTTTGTGGTGAATGTTTCATCCCCAAACACACCAGGGTTAAGGGCATTACAAGACAAAGATGCATTATTGAAGATTCTAGGTGTATTGCAGGAAAACAACCATTCACGACCACATCCTAAACCATTGTTGTTGAAAATTGCTCCAGACCTGACAGATGAGCAACTACATGATATTGCTGAAATCACAAGCATTGTAAAACTAGACGGAATTGTTTCCAGCAATACAACCATTTCAAGGGATAACCTGTCTATAACATCTAAGAACAGTGCAGATAAGATTGGAATGGGAGGATTAAGTGGATTACCCTTACAAGATTTATCAAATACTGTCCTGAAAAAATTACACCAACTAACAGGTAATCACATACCCATAATTGGAAGTGGAGGCATTTACACAGGGAAAGATGCAAAAGAAAAAATGAATGCAGGTGCAAGTCTGGTTCAGGTATGGACTGGATTTATTTATGAAGGGCCTGGAATTGTGAAAAATATTTGTAAAACTATATAGATGAACTTTTCAAGCTTGTTGACAGTCGACTCACTAATCAGTCTCATTACACTTGCCTTACTTGAAATAGTATTGGGTATTGACAATGTAATCTTTGTATCCATTTTAATGGGACGACTAAAAGAAGAACAAAAATTACTCTCCAGAAGAATTTGGATGATATTAGGCATCACTGTTAGAATTCTTTTGTTGCTTGCATTAGGTTGGCTGGTAGCCAATGGCAATAATGAGTTATTTGGATTGGATATAAAAGGACAACATTATGGATTCAATCTAAGAAATATCATCATGTTTGCAGGTGGATTATTTCTACTATACAAAACTGTAAAAGAAATTCATGCCAAATTAGAAGGTGAAGAAGAATTCAATGGAGGAGAAAAAAAGAAAGAAGCATCGTTTGCAAGCATCATGTCTCAAATAGTATTAATTGATATGATTTTTTCATTTGATAGCATCATCACAGCAGTCGGTATGGCTAGACATGTAGAAATCATGATTGTAGCAGTCATCATCGCAATGCTTGTGATGTTTTTCTTCTCTGATAAAATTTCAAATTTCATTCACAAGCATCCTACGCTCAAGATGTTAGCCTTGTCGTTCTTACTCATGGTAGGATTTAGCTTATTCTTTGAAGGACTTCAACCAATTCATGGAAGTCATATCGATAAAGGATACATCTACTTTGCTATGGCTTTCTCCTTTGGTGTAGAAATGTTGAACATGCGT
>JBEASE010000152.1:0-3693 GCA_041162625.1 Bacteroidota bacterium
AGTGTTGCTTCCTGCAAACTCATTCTTGCTGCCATTAGTTTCTTGTGTACCATTTTATTTTCCTTTACTTAAATATTCTTCAATCATTGCTTCTTTGTCATCATCGTATAAATCCTCGAAAGGTACGAAATGATTTTCTCCGCAGCATGAGCCAGATGTTTTAGGTTCAGTACAGTAGCAGCAGTATTCGCCATGCGACAAGTCTTTAATAGCGTCTTGTCTTGTCATCATCCTCTCCAAGCCAAGAGTACGCCAATACCGCCAAAGATAACGATGGCTAACACATACTCAATTAGCGTCTGAATAATCTTACTTTTCATTTGGTTCTCCTTTAATTGGGGGACTAAGCCCCCTGTTGATTTAGTTGGCAACTCGCAAAACACCTGTGCGTTTAGTTCCTTTTAAAAACTTAATCATGTCAGCAAGCAACTCTTGTTTAGAACTTGCATAAAACTCAATTGGTGTATTTTTAATCTCACCAATGTTGGTGTTAATGTAAATGCCATCAATCTCTCCCATAAAGCGTCCGCAAAGTTCTTCATAAACGTAGGCTTTGTAAACTTGTGTCATCTTGATTTCCTTAATTACCCACTTACAAAGTGTTATGGGCTGAGTGCAGTATAGCAAAGTAAACAGACTAAACAAGCTATTTATCTAGGTGTTTACCCTAAAAACAACAAATAATTTGTTTGCTACAATGTTTAGATGGATAAACAAACCGCTACCACACTTGCTGGCTCACAGAGTGAGCTTGCTCGTATCCTCGGCATAACTAGGGCTGCTGTCTTTCATTGGAAGACAATCCCAAAATTACGCATTTATCAACTAAAAGAACTCAGACCAGAGTGGTTCAAATGAGCAAATATCTCTATAACAAGTCTTGCATGATGATGGCTCTAGCTTTTGCTACAGAGAATCAATCTTTGGAAGACTCAATCTATCAATTGCTAAAATACCACTTTTACAAAGAAAACGCACAAGCACAATACTTTTCTATGTCTCACAATGACAGAGAAACACTCCACACTTTAATGATTTTATGACACAAGAATCAAACGGCCCACTTACCTCTTACCAACTAGAGGATTTAACAGGCATACCAAGACTATCCATTGCAGCTTGTTGCACCAAGATGAGTTACAAAAAGAAACTAAAAATCGGAAAAATTAAGATGGGTAGGTCTTGGGTTTCTCAGTACACCCTAGCACCGCATATGATTGAGGCTAAAAAGGCTGCCAATGATGAGCCTTACGACAAGCTAAACCCATTCGACATTCGTAATGCCAAGGGTATCTTTTCTAAGGCTGAATATGCAGTAATGAACGCACAAGCTACAAGATTGTTTGGTAAATCGTTTTCAGAAGATATTACCAACAATCAGTTTATTTGATACAATGTTTTGAAACACGGCTAGGCAGGGAGTAATTATCCTGCCGAAAAGAGAAGTCTCCCCTCCTGCCGATTGTTTCTTTTTGGGAGAATTGGAACATGAGACAGCTATGCACTATTACCAGTTTAATATTGGTGACTACCACAGTCACACCTTGCACCTTTCCGAGATTGAGGACTTGACCTACAGGCGATTGCTTGATTGGTACTACCTACATGAATCTCCAATTCCTAACGATTTAAATGAAGTAGCTAGACAGATTAGGATGCGTTCGCATAGCGATTGCATTACGACTGTATTGTTAGAATATTTTGAGCGTACTCCAGACGGATGGGTTCACCATCGTGCTGACAAGGAAATTGAGAAGGTTGGCGAGAAATCTACTAAGGCAAGTAAGAGTGCAAAAGCTAGATGGGATAAGGTTAAGGATGCGAACGCATTGCCAACGCAATCCGAAGGCAATGCT
Organism: Bacteroidota bacterium; assembly: GCA_041162625.1. Taxonomy (GTDB): domain Bacteria; phylum Bacteroidota; class Bacteroidia; order Chitinophagales; family Chitinophagaceae; genus Pollutibacter. The sequence goes on from JBEASE010000152.1 coordinate 1,857, forward strand.
ACACAGAACACAGAACACACTACACATAACATAAAAGAGAAGAAGACACTCGGCAAACGCCTCGCTTCTGATTTTAGTTTTCCAAAAGAATGGGAAGAATTCTGTCAAACAGAACGCCCAGAACTTAGCCCTGTTAAAACCTTTGACCAGTTTAAGGATTATTGGATAGCCCAAGCAGGTCAGAAGGGCGTGAAACTGGATTGGTTTGCTACTTGGCGTAATTGGGTGAGAAGCACTAATGCACCTAAACAAAACCCTGCTTAATGCACCTAAACAAAACCCTGCTGACATTGTGAGGCTCACAGTTGCGCCATCAAATGAGCCTGATGCTGCTCTTGAAAAAATAAAAGCAGATGAAAAACTAACCAGACCTCCAAGCCTTGCGGATTTGGAAAGAATGGCTCAATTAAGGAAAAAAGCATGACACATACATTTCCATATAAATGGACTCTTGCAGAAGCAAATTTTACAAAAGACAAAGGTAAGGTGTTTTCATGCTTTGCTTGTGGTGGTGGTTCAACAATGGGCTACAAGTTAGCTGGATTTGATGTTCTTGGTTGCAATGAAATTGACCCCAAGATGATTGAAGCCTATAAGACAAACCACAACCCTAAATATGCTTTTCTTGAGCCTATTCAAACTTTTAAAAATAGAGATGACTTACCTGAAGAACTTTATAACTTAGACATTCTTGATGGCTCTCCTCCATGTTCTAGCTTTTCAATGGCAGGCAATAGGGAAGAAGATTGGGGAAAAGAAAAGAAATTTAGAGAAGGCCAAGCTGAACAAGTTTTGGATACTTTGTTTTTTGACTTTATAGATTTAGCTAAAAAACTTCAGCCTAAAGTAGTTATTGCTGAAAATGTAAAAGGCTTGTTAATAGGTGAAGCTAGGTCTTATGTATCTAAAATCTATGAAGCATTTGATGCTGCTGGGTACATTGTTCAATATTGGTTGCTAGATAGTTCAACTATGGGTGTTCCCCAAAGACGGGAAAGAGTTTTTTTTGTAGCTATGAGAAAAGATTTGGCAGACCCGTTTTTAGAATCAATTGATATGTTTACGGTTGCGCCTAAATTACAACTTAAATTTAATGAGACAAAAATAAAATTTAATGAGTTTTACCAACCGGGCATTGATGATAGGCCACTGGGTAAAGGAAAAATACATGACTATTGGAATCTAAAGCAAGAAGGTGATAAATCTTTTTCTGATGCTTTGATTAGAGAGTATGGTAGGAACTCTTGTTTTAACCTTTGTTATTTGCATTTGGATGATGTGTCTCCAACATACACAGCCAATGGTGATTGTTTATATCTGTTTAACGAATATAGAAAACCAAATAAATTTGAAAGTTCTTGCATTGGAAGTTATCCACAAGACTATAACTTTTGCAAAAGTCAATATCATTATTTAATTGGTATGAGTGTTCCACCAGTGATGACTGCTCAAGTTGCTAAACAAGTTTACGAACAATGGCTTTCAAAGATAAACAAATGAACAACTTTCAATGGCCTACAAATGACAAACAAAGAACTAGAACACTTCAAAAACTGCGAAGCGAGAGAGTGGATACGAAGATTCAACAAAAAGAAATTGACGATTGGCTCAAGCAAAGCATTGCTCTGGTGGCAGGAAGTGTGCGTGGACTTGGAACGAATCAGAGGAAAGTCAGATACTTTGCTTTTGAGGGACAGAATGACGAGGTTACGAAATGAGGAGAGCAGCAAGGGTTGATGCTAACCAAGACCAGATAGTTTCTGCCTTGCGTGGTGCTGGCGCATACGTCTGGATTATTGGCTTACCAGTTGACCTGCTGGTTGGCTACAAGGGTCAC
>JBEASE010000033.1:0-18698 GCA_041162625.1 Bacteroidota bacterium
TTTTTGGGATACGGTTTCAGTAAGTCTTTCACGTTATCATATTTCAGAAATAAGAGAAATTATCAAACCAAGATCGGGCTTTGGTTTTATCAAGAATGGATATTTATTCATGGTTGCTGGTATTTCTTATGCTATTCTTCATGTAGTGAATGCACCTATATTAGATCAGCCCATTATACCAGGACAACTTGCAGTAGCAGGAGGAATTACAGCTACGGGTGTTGTGTTGAACAGGATACATAAAAATACAGTCAGACTGGGCAAGAAACATTATCTACAATACATCCCTTTAAAATAATTTCCCTTGTTTCGACTGATTAAAAAAATCATCATTGGGATTTTCATTTCACATCTACTTTATTTAGTACTTCTAAAATTTGTAGATGCACCTATAACCATTACACAACTGAATAGCATTTTCAATGGAAATGGCTTCAAGAGAACACATGTTGCTCTCAATGAAATCTCCATACATGGAAAACTAGCTGTAATAGCATCAGAAGATCAATTATTTCCAGACTATCAAAAAAGCATTGGACTATAATAAAAGAAAACCAGGAAGAATAAGAGGCGCATCAACGATAAGTCAGCAAGTAGCAAAAAACGTATTCTTGTGGCAAGGCCGAAGCTGGATCAGAAAGGGGCTTGAAGTCTACTTTACTTTCATGATAGAATTAATTTGGGGCAAAAAAAGAATACTTGAAGTATACCTCAATGAAGCAGAAATGGGTAAAGGTATTTTTGGAATGGAGGCTGCATCAAAACAGTACTTCAAACACTCAGCAAAAAAATTAACGAAAGTTGAAGCTGCTATGATAGCTTCATCATTACCAAACCCTGTTAGGTTTACTGTAAAACCAACTTCCAGGTATGTATCCAAAAAATATCCATGGGTTATGCGACAAATGAATAATCTTGGAGCTGATCCGGATGTTCAAAAGATCATCAATACAACTCATTAGACAAAGTATAAACGCTGCTGTTGATACTTGGCTCTACATAGCTCCCTTGCAAACCCCATCGAATTTGATAATTCTTATAATCAAGTTCAGGTATCACTAATTTCAGTTTCACTTCATTCGTATTACTCAATACTAGTTTTTTACCGGTTGGTACTAGCCAAGGTAGTTGCTTGTTACCGGGATAAAGAATTAAAATAATTTCAGGTTGATGAAGTTCTGCATCTATTAGTAAAGCATCTGAAGGTGCACTTACTTGAAGTGTAACTGAAATCGACCTTAATTTTGCAGCCACTTTCGAGCCCACTTGCTTCAGGACTATTTGTGAGTAGGATTGAAAGGTTGAATCGGCACCAACTGAAAATGATTTATTCCCAGAAATAAGCGAATCACTCAATCCAGCAGTCCCTTTTGAGCCCACAATGAAAACAGGTTTTTGTTGCAATTGCAATTCAAGCGGCCAGATGTTATAATTGCTTCTTCGATACAAATAGCTATTCAAGGAGAAAGCTGTATCACCAGTATAGAACCAGTATTTTGATGCCCGCTGGTAGGAATTGGTAAATACTACCGGCATGCCATTCGCTTTTTCTTTTACAGCACTGGTCCACGTCTTGTTGAAATGATATTCATCTTTTGGAAAATTCTTAATGAAAGGAGTATCCAACAGCATAAAAATTCTCATCATTAAAATCAAAACCAATGAGACTGGAAGCACTCTATAGAACCATCTTTTAAGTTTTTCTTGAGTTTCAAGATATTGGTATGCCAGAACAATGAGTGGAACGATTAGAGGAAGCGTCCAATTGGCTTCTGTCCTGGTTGTAAATGAAGAAATCAAAAACAATACATAAACAAAACCCAAAGACCATTTCATAGCCTTTTGAGCTTGATCGATTGGTTTGTGCTTGAAGGCACTCCAAATCATTAACCATCCCAATAACGGACCAGCAATTAATAATTGACCAACTACATAATCTGATATAAATGAAATTGAATAAGGTGGAGAAACTCTTTCAAACAAGTGGTAGTAGTAAGAGGGTAATCCATGTTGGATTTGCCACATGATATGAGGCATGTAAAAGAAAAAAGATAAGCTAATCACCAACCAAGTGAGCGGCTTTTTCAGCATTTTCAAATTAGAAATCAGCGTTATCAAGATAATCAGTAAACCATGGTATTTACTATACAACAAGAAGGCAATTACAATTGATAGTAATAATGCATTCATCCAATGCTGCTTTTCTGTAAAAAGCCTGTACACCCAAAAAAACAAAGCAGTAAAAAAAAGTAATGGTATATCGGGGAAAGCAATTATACTTCCTATTTGAAGTATTGCAATATTTAATACAATTACATAAAAAAGTTGTAGGTCGTTTGGACGAGTAAGTTTTTCGATGATATACAGAGTTGCAGTCCCCATGATCACAACAAAAAAACGCACACCAAATTCTCCTGGGAAAAGCATTGTGCCAGCTTTAATCATGACTGCAATCATGGGTGGATGATCAAAGTAGCCCCAATCTAAAAATTGAGCATATACCCAATAATATGCTTCATCATCAAATAGTTCTGTCCCTGCTGCTTGCACCAATGACAACAACAGCCAACAGCTATAAAAAAGTAAACGATTAGAGATAAGTTTTCCCATACTGCTCATAGGATTATAAATTCATCAATCCATTTCACAGTGTTAGACACACGTTTCGGATCTTTACCAGTTACCTCAAACCAAGGTGTTGACTGGTGTACAAGTAAATCCTTGTAATGATGGTATAGTGTTTCACGTGTTACCAAATCAGGATATTCTCTTAACTCATCTTTCACCCAGGGCAGATCAGGCTTACAGAGCAAATACCCATCATACTTCCTTGAAACGATTTGATTTAGAATTTTAGGATGACATTTCCCAAAAACAAATTCACACCATACTTTCATCACATACATATCTGTATCAATAAACAAAATGGGCCTACCCTCTTTTTTTTGTTCGGCGTGTAGCTGAATACATGCCTGAATAGCCTCTTCCTCTAATCTTAATTGCCCCTCGGCAATGGTGATTAAATCATCAAAAGTATATACAGTGCCATTTTTCAATAGGTATTCTCTTGCATACTCTTTGCACCAATTGGTAGAATAATGATTTGCTAAACTGCCACAAAGTGTACTCTTGCCAGTCGATTCAGGACCAATGGCAACAATTTTGATAACATCATTTGGCTTGCAGATTTGCATATGCTCTTTTTTTCCATTCCTGATAACCAAATACAGCCAAGACCAATAGAATGGCGTAATATATGGCCGTAGCTGCAAACCCTTTTACATAGTAAAGAGGGATAGACGCAATATTAGTAATCATCCACCAAATCCAACTTTCTACTTTTTTCTTTGTCATGTACCACATAGCCGTCAATGCAGAAGCTGATGCAAATGCATCTGCCCAAGGAATTGCATCAGGTGCAAAAGCATTTTTAATAAACAACAAAGACAAATAGATTACTGTAAAAAGTATAAGAAAAAAGGTGATTTGTTGAACCCAATCTGCACGTGATGAAAAACGCACCTTCACCATCTTCTGATTATAGTGGTCTCTCCTTTGCCAATTCCACCAGCCATATAGACTCATGACAGTGTAGTAGAGATTGACAAAAGCCTCTCCATATAAATCTCCTTTAAAACTCAAGTAAACATAAAGTATTGTCCCAACCAACCCAGTTGGATAAACCCAGATTTTTTCTTTTTTAGAGAACCAGACTGAAGCAATTCCAGAAATAATTGCAGTCCATTCAAGATATTCAATCAAGTCCATTCATCGGATTTGATTATTCAGCTTCAGCGACCACCTCAGTCACTTCTGGTATCATACGCTTCATCATTCCTTCAATACCCGACTTCAAAGTAATCATAGAAGAGGGACAGCCGCTGCAGCTTCCTTGCAGCATTAAGGTAACAACCCCATCTTCAAATTTCTTGAACTGTATAGCACCTCCATCCATCTCAACCGCAGGCTTCACATAGTTTTCAAGCAATTCTTTGATGCGTTTTACTACATCCCCATCTTCAGATAAGACAATATTGCCATCATTGGCCTTTGCAGCAGGTAATTCATCCTCATTCACAATTACCTTACCATCCTCTAAGTAATCTTTGAGAAACTGACGAATAGAAGGCTTAACGTCTTCCCAATCGGTTTCAGGTGTTTTGGTGAGGGTCACAAAATTACTGGCAATAAATACACTCTTGATAAATGGAAAACTAAACAATTCCAAAGCCAAAGGAGAAGGTTTTGCCGACTCAATATCTTGAAAATCAACACTTTTACCTGGATAAAGAAGTTTATTGGCTACAAACTTCATCGTTTCCGGATTAGGTGTCATTTCGGTGTAAATACTCACTGTAATATTCCCTGTCTTGATCATAATTTTGATTGAGGTACAAAATTAGCGAGAACTATCCTAAGTTCTTACTTTTTAAATACCATAATCAGATTTTTAAAACATAAGAAGAAAGATTTTCCCAATATCGGAAATCACTATATATGACCGAAAAAATAAAAAAATAGCTTTAAACCCCCTCTAAAAGGTAGATTAAAGCTATATGGTCTTTAGTTAGGTTAGAAACGACTGAGAAAACTGGAAAAACTAGCCATCAATATATTCCCATTTTATGCTCAATTTAAAGAGCTGAAGTCGTAAATGACAAAAACGAATATCTAGATAAAAGCACTACCAAAACCAAGTTGAAGTAATTTTTTGGTCGGCTTATTGGTACCCAAATTTATTGGTGATAAACCATTTTATTTAATTAATTAACAATTAAAAACATATTAGTGATATACTTAATTGTTTAAATCAACTACTCAAACCGGTGTTTTTCTCATTTTGGTCCCTCACGTAGTATAGATATTGCATGAGCATGCGATATATAATACTAATTATTTTTTTGTTTAAATTAGGTCAAGTACAATCTCAGCATGTATCTGCAATTTTAAAGAGACTTTATATAGAACCTAGGGGAGTTCAAATTTCTACCTATATCAATCAAGATATTATTACTATTTCAGATCTTCCTGACTCCTATAATAATTCCGGCCAGTCCATAACTAAAACATCAAAAGGTGTTTTTGTTAACCCATTGGGTACGGGAAGAATTTATCAGCTTAAAAGCATCAATGATAGTCTTGTTTGGCATAGAATAGACTCGACCATTTTTTTTGGTTACAATTTTGGGTCGTTATTTTTTTCATTAGATACCACACTCTACTCTTTTGCTGGGCAAGGTTTTTTTAACCATAATGGTAACCTGAGATACTTTAATGAGGCAAGCAGCGAATGGAATGCAAAAAACCTTTCTGAAAGCATTTTTTGGCTTACCAATCAAAATTTATTTGAAAGCATAGATACTGCAAAAAGGCAATTGTATATAGAAGCTTTAGCACTCAAACAGGATCATGCATTGAAAGAGCGAATTGTCCCTGATATGTATAAAATACTCTGGAAATTAGATATTGATTCTGGGGAATGGATCAAACTAGGAAAAATCAACAAAGAATTGTCGACTGTAGGGGAAACCAGTTTTGGCACTTTGGTCAATTTTAATATGATTGTAGATTTAAATACAAATAAAATTTATAGACTATCTCAACAATTGACAGATAGAATTTTTAGCATTGTTGGAAATGCATCAAAACCAAAAGATATTTCCCATGCTTTCTGTATTGACTCAACTCTTTACATGGGGGATAGATTTAATTTTATTGATTCAGTCCTTATTAGGAAAAAAGATTTAATTGAAACAGATGAGGTTTTTTATACCCCTAGTGATAAAGAATTACCCATCAAAGAAAGACATGTATTCATAGGTCTTATAGCAAGCCTTGGACTAATTTCATCTTTTCTTTTTTATAAAATTAAGAAGAACAAAACTCCTCAAGTTTCTAGCTTCGCAAGTAATAACGACTCAAATAATATAACTATTGAAGAAAACCACAATCAAGTTGTTTTTAAATCTGGAAAACTATTAGAGTTGCTCAATGAAAGAGAAAAAATACTCTTGGACTACATTTATGAGCATTCTTTAGATGAAAGACTTACAACAATTGAGGAAATCAATAGAGTAATTGGAGCATCACAAAGAAATCCTGAAATACAAAAGAGATTAAGAAGTGATTTGATTGGTACAATTAATGATAAGCTCGAAATTATTGCCGAAAGCAAGTACAATGTTATCGACAAACAAAGATCAGAATTTGATAAGAGGAGCTTTGAATATTTCATCCGACCAGAACATATGCAATTGGTGCAAAGGGTTTTAGGTAAAAAAGGCTAGCCAAGAACTTGTTTAATTTTTTCAATAATCATCTCTGGTTGTATCTGTTGCATACATGCATGATCTCCGCGCCAACATTTTTTATTCCCAAATACAGAACAGGGTCGGCATGGAAGACTTATCTGGACTGCATTCAATGGATTTTGTCCTAAACCATAAAATCCTGCATGTGGATGCGTTGGTCCCCATACAGAAACCACAGGTACATTAACCAAGCTCCCTAAATGCATGTTAGCAGAATCCATCGTAACCACAACCTGCATCTTTCCCATCAAAACCAATTCCTCTTTTAAACCCACTTGATGGTTGAATGAAATTGCATGCTTAAATGTGTGTTCCCACTCTTTGATAAACGCCATTTCAACGGGATCACCTCCAAAAAAATGAAGCGCATATTTTTCATGATCAAAATGACGCATTACCTCAATAAATCGATCTAAGGGATACATCTTGGGGACATGCTTTGCAAATGGAGCAAACCCTATATTGATTTTCGGTTGTGTATTTCTTTCAGCATGACTATCTAAACCAATAGTCTCTTGCTGCAAACCCTTTTTAGCAAATTCCCTAAACCCCAGTTCTTTAAAAACATCAATATATCTTTCTGTACTGTGCTTGAGCGGCCGGTAAATTTTGTTTTCTTTTCTCACCAAGGCAAACTTTTCAAAACGACCTTTATCTATAACAGCAGTCGTTTTCTTGCTCATACGAAACAGCAGTCTTAACAGATGTGAACGAATTACGCCATGTAAATCTGCAACAAGTTCAAACTGATATGTTCTATTGAGCAGTTGAAAAAGTTTATAAATGCCAATTAACCCTTTATGCTTGTTTTTTAAATCTGCTCCTACAAAAATCAAACGATCTATTCCTTGAAACAAATCTGCCAACTTAGCATCTGATAACATAATTATTTCAGCTTGGGGATGTGCTGATAAAAATGCTTTAACGACAGGAACAGTCATTACAACATCACCAAGTGCAGAAAACCGAACGACTAAAATGCGCTGTTTAGAATCAATCATGATTGTTTTTGTGCAAGATGATACAAGACCGGATTCAATGAAGGGTCATTATACATTTTCATTTGACGATAAACCTTCATCTTTTTTCTTCCCGCTTCAATATCCGATAGTAGTTCATCAATGGAAGTAGAAAGATCAATCTGCTGTTCTAATAAAACAGTAAGCTTGGTTTGACATTTTTGCCTGTGCAATTCATCTGCCTCTTTTCTATTTACTTCTTCCTGCATGTGCCAAATCTTTAATGCAAGAATTGATAAACGATCGATGGCCCAAGCGGGACTCTCTGTATTCACTTTTGCTTCTTGTGATACAACAGTGTCTTTAAATAGGTGCAGAAAATAATCGTCAATCTTCTCCACCAAATCCGTACGCTCCTGATTAGATTTATCAATTCTTCGTTTCAAAGCAATCCCTTCTACTGGATCAATGTTTGGATCCCTTACGATGTCTTCCAAGTGCCATTGAACAGTATCAATATGATTTTTGAGATAAAGTAAATGTTCGAAAGTTTGAGGAGTATGAGGATTTTGAATTGGATGATCTACATGATCATGCACATGATAATCCTTCACACATTGTTGGAATACATCAATACAAAGCTTACTGATATTCATGGTTGCAAAGTTACACAATCAACTTCTATCGCAAGGCTTTCTTGTATTTTATCAAGATGGTAAGCGTGAGTGCCAATATAAATGAGGAAGCAATTGCAGCAGTATATCCAACGAAAGGAGCATCCTTAAGCTGACTACTGTGAATACCAAAAAATGCCCATGCCAAAACAAAACCATAAGCAGGCTCTTTCTTGATTCCAACCATCATAATTCCAAGTAGCAAAGCAATGATGATTAATATGATGCTCCAAGAGGTGGCAGCCAATGGCTCTCCCTGCCAACCAACACCAACAAACAATGCTGTAACATTAGCGATTGTAGCCACTGAAATCCAGCCCAGATAGACTATAAATGGATGGTAGATCCAAAAACGATAGAAAGGACGAAGTTCAAATTTGCTTTTACTGATGGCTAGAAATAAAGCAACTAATGCTATCAAGAAACATAACATGATAAAGAGGGATAGTCCTAAATACAAATAATGCCATGCAACAATCCAACCTGCATTCAACACACAAGTAACTAGAAAATAGGGTGTGGTTGTAATAATAAACTTTCTTGCTTTATCTGGAAAAGATGGCAACGGAGATAGAAGACTACATATCACATACCCCATCAACAGCAAATAAATAATACCCCAAATGCCAAATGTGAATCCTGCTGGCACAAAATAATTAGGATAAAAAGCAGATACTTGTCCAGTGTTATACCCGTTGATGGGTAAAATATTGGCCAGCGCATTCATTGTCAAAACAAGCGCAAAGCCCAACAAATTCAAAATGCCAGCGTAAATTGGTTTCATTTAAATATTTCCTTTTTTCATTTCATTCATTGCATAATCAGCTGCTCTTGCTGTAAATGCCATGTACGTTAATGATGGATTTTGTGTAGAAGTAGATGTCATACAAGAACCATCTGTTACAAATACATTTTTACAATGGTGCATTTGATTCCACTTGTTCAACAGTGAAGTCTTTGGATCATGTCCCATTCTAATACCCCCCATTTCATGGATGTCTAAACCAGGAGGTTGTTTAGAATCAGAAGTTTGAATATCATAGAAACCTGCTTTCTCAAACATCTCTACCAATTGTTCTTGGTAATCCTTCACCATTTTATCATCATTGGTATCGTAATCAACATTGATACTCAACAATGGCATTCCCCAAGCATCTTTTTTGTCTTTATCCAAAGTAACATAGTTGGTTTCCTTAGGAATAGTCTCTCCCATCATGTGAGATCCTACATACCAAGGACCCAGTTCTTTTTTACCCAAATTTTCCTTCAGCGATTCGCCAAAGCCGTCAGTGTTGGTGTGCGAACCTCTACCTGCATAGAATCCAGCTGCATAACCACGCAAGAAATCAGTCTCTTGTTTTTCTACATTTCTGAATCTTGGAATATAACCACTTGTTGGCGATCTGCCATCTGTTGTTTTATCCAAATAGCCATCATACTTTCCGCTTACCCTTGATCGATAATTGTGAAAAGCTACATACTTACCAAGCAATCCGCTATCATTTCCTAAGCCATTAGGGAAACGACTAGAAGTTGAGTTCAATAAAATCAAATTTGAATTCAATGCAGCAGCATTTAAGAAAATTACTTTCGCAAAATATTCAGTCGCTTGTTTGGTATTGGCATCAATTACTCTTACGCCAGATGCCTTTCCTTGTTTTTCATCATAAATGATAGAATGAACAATTGCATTAGAAATCATGGTTAGGTTACCTGTTTTCTCTGCCCATGGTAGTGTAACAGAATTAGAACTGAAATATCCTCCAAAGGGACAACCACGCTGACAAAGATTTCTTTTCTGACATTGCGCACGACCTTGCTCCAAATGAATTTTTTGCGGCACCGTCAAATGTGCGCAGCGCGCATAAATCACATGTCTGTCAGAATAATTTTTCTTTACAAAATCACTGAAGTAATTCTCAACACAACTCATTTCCAGTGGAGGTAAAAATTCTCCATCGGGTAGAATGGCAAGATTATCTCGGTTACCAGAAATACCAGCAAATTTTTCAACATAGCTATACCAAGGCGCCATGTCTTTATAACGTATAGGCCAATCGACTGCAAAGCCATCACGCGCTGGACCTTCAAAATCATAGGCGCTCCACCTTTGCACCTGACGAGCCCACATAAGCGATTTGCCACCAGTTTGATAACCTCTGATCCAATCAAATGGCTTCTCTTGCACATAAGGATGTTCTGCATCTTTTACAAAGAAGTGCATAGCATCTTCTCTAAATGCATAACATTTACTTATGACTGGGTTTGCTTGTTTAATTTCTTCCGTTAGTTCGTTTCGATGAGGAAACTCCCAAGGCATTTTATTGGTAGTAGGATAATCTTTCAAATGCTTGACTTCCTTTCCTCTTTCCAAAACAAGCGTCTTGAGGCCTTTTTCAGTAAACTCTTTTGCTGCCCAGCCACCGCTGAGACCAGATCCTATTACGATTACGTCGAATGTATTTGATGGCATAGTTGAAATTTAGGAGTTAGGGAGAAGGGAATAGGGATTAGCGAACAGGTTTAGGCAGGAACGCAGCCGTGGTAACGGCCGGGTACCAACTCATACACATGTACTTTGGTGAGGAAAAATTCAGAACTAGTATAGGCTTGAATGGTTCTGCCTTTCACCATGCCTAAGAAACGTTTTAATGGTGTATCCTCTTCTTTAAGGGCGAGTATCGCATCTGTTATTTTCTTCTTTTCACCTGCATCACAATCAACAAGCGCCTTACCTGCAGTCGATTTACAAAGACTATTAAAGTCTTCCATGCCGGTTACAAAATTTTGTTGTTGCTCCTTAGTAGCACAATCATCAACCATGGTCAGTACAAACAAATGAGCTGAAATATCCTTGGCTCCAGGCGTATTGGTTTTGGGAATGATGATTTCACATAACTCTGCAAGCATTGCTTCGTCAGCAGCAGAAATTGAAATATTTTTTAGTAATAGACTCGCTTTACTTCGATCCTCTAAACAGGATGGGATGATGGCCATCCCTACAGAAACAAAGGCTAACTGTTTTAGTGCCTTCCGGCGTGAAAGATTTGTCATATGGACACGTTGAATTGTCAATTTACTCAATATTCGTCATCTCGCGTTCTATTCTAGACGAAAAAAAGGGCAGACCGGGTCTGTCCTTTTATGGTGTATAGGCTTGCATGCTACTAATCATACAGCAAGCTGTATACCACTTATTTTATAACAATAATTAAAATAATTTAGATGTTTCAAGGTATACATTTTTATTTTCATTTCGACATTTAACTAGCATTTTGGCAATATATTTATTTGTCATTTTGATTTGTGAAAAAGTCAAAGGAACATCTAGGACAAAAAATTAAGCGACTGAGGGCTTATAGGGGCTTAACTCAGGAGGATCTTGCCAGGAGTTTAGGCAAGACAAGGTCGCTTGTTTCCTTTTTTGAGCGGACAGGCAACATCAATAAGTACACACTACAGGAGATTTCAACGCTCTTGAACACAACTCCTGAGGAACTAGAGAATGATAAAGTTCACATGAGCCCAGCAGAGCATTCGGATAAAACCTATGCTGGACCAGAAGAAAAACTAATTAGCCAATTGCAACAAGAAATTGTCTTTCTAAAAGAAACCATCCACCAACAATGGCAATTGTTGAAAGAATTGTCAAAAAGCAAATAAATGCTTTATTGTAGTTTCTCGAAATCAATGATATATTCTGATATGTACTGATGGTTCTGGCCTTCCATGTCTTTCACAAACAATCTTGCTTTCTTTCCCAACCTCAAACATGTTCTTTTAGCTTTGATATCTTCTTCTGTATTCATGGGTTGAAGTGAAGGATACCAAAGAATATGTCCGGGTTTTTGCAAGACCAATTGCGGTTTACTCCATTGCTGCGCATTATCACCAGCTCCTAGATCTTTGTTCTTGTTGAAAGAGATATAAATTTTATCGCCCACCCATTTCTGACCTTCTACTCTTCCCATCATCATTACCCAGCAATTCAAGTATTCGTTCCAACTCACAGAAGGACCCCAATGGAAGTTACCTCCAGCTCTTGAAGCTGCACCACCTTTGTCCTCTTTCGCAATTTGCAAAGAGGCAATAGGTTTTCCTATAGCATTGTAATCAGCAGCAAATGCTTTACCATCCCACCTTTGGGCTTTTCCCTGAGGGTTATCCAAGTCTTTGATTTTAATTCTTGCTATGCTGATACATTGTCCACTTGCCTCAAACACAGAATCATAGGTTGCTGCATCGTATACTCCAGGATACCCATACTCGCCGTAAAATAAATAGAGATACTCGCCTGATGCAACAGCTGATGGATCACCAACACCACCAGCAAAAGTGAGTGAAGTATTATGTGGCTTAGGAATCATCCTTGGCTGAAGATCTTCAATAAAGAGTCCTTTGTTTTCCCAAGAGTGGCCACCATTGGTTGATTTCATGATACCAATGCGACAAACAGCTGCAACAGATTGCGGACCGGTTAGTCCCTCTGGCCACAGTGTATCAATATAACCCTCTCCAGTTTTGGGATCGTAAGGAAGTGTTTCAGGATAGTTTTCGTTGTGGTAAACTGCGTAGAGTGTTTTACCGGATTTGTCTTCTTGCGACTGGTAAACAGTTTCAAACCATACCGCACCATGCAAGCCAGGTGTGCCTGGAGGTGTATTGGGAGGCATAATAGGATCGGTAAATTGATCATGTGGTGTTAAAAAAACTTCATCGGCATTTTTACCACTGGCAAACTCAAGTTCGTTGGAATAGCCCCAAACTGGGTCTTCTCCATACTTACCAGGGAATATTCTGAAAGTATCCCCAATCCATGCTTCTGCCATATTGCAATCCACGAAGGACTTGAACACAAATTTTTCAGAAGGAATTAATTTAAATGATGGGGTAAAATCTTTTTCTTTTTGCTGACAAGCAACTATAGTAACCAACATAATGAACCCCAAGAATTTTTTCATACAGTGCAATTTTGAAAAATGAATTTAATAAAAAAGGGGCAAGAATTTCTTGCCCCTCTCTGCTTTATTTCAATAGACTACTCTTTTACAGTAGTTGTTCTCTTTGGTGCAACACTCTCCCATTCCGACTTATTGAGCTTCTTTTGCGCTGGTGCAATTTCATCTCCATTGTCGCCATTGTACAAACGACCATTCTTCATCACATACTTGATGGTATTAGAATGTTTGATGTTTTCTAATGGATTTTTATCGAGGATGATCAAGTCAGCCAATTTACCTGACTCAATTGATCCTAAATCTTTATCGAGACCCAATGCTTCAGCACCCTGAATGGTAGCTACTTTCAAAGCATCTAGATTCCTCATACCACCACTCTGCATCGCCCATAATTCCCAATGGAAACCTAGTCCCTGTAACTGACCATGAGAACCAATACCTGCTAATCCACCATACTCTACAATCGACTTCATGCTCTGCGCATGCTTTTGGAATACATGTTCTTCTGGCAAGAACCAAGTAGCTCTTCTTCTAGATTTACTTGCTAATTCTTCATAAGGAGTAAAGAACTGTAGTTTCTTGTCGCCATAAGGATTATCATTTTCATAATAATAGTTCTCCGCCCATGGTCCGCCATAAGAAACCAACAAGGTTGGCGTTACAGCCATCTTTGCATCAGCCGTTACTTTCGTTACGTCCTTATACAAAGGAAAGATAGGAATAGAGTGTTCATGACCAGGATAGCCATCTAATAAGTTGGTCATGTTCAATTTGAAATCCAATCCACCTTCGGTAGTCGGCATCAACTTCTGATTTTTTGCAGCATTGATGATCCACTGACGCGTCTGACGATTTCCAGTTAAATACATTTTGATGTACTGCGTATTGTAGTACTTGCTGTACTGCTTCAAGATGCTTTCTGCTTGTGCAGAATCTTTTACATTGTATGCCCAATAACCAACACCAGGTCCGGTTGAATAGACACGCGGACCTTCCATCATACCTGCTTCAACCATATCTGAGTAAGTAAGCACATCTGTTGTAGCTGTCTGTGGATCGCGTGTTGTTGTAACACCATAAGCAAGGTTGGCCGCATAAATCCAAACCTGGTTTTTATGGATGCCCCAACTTGGCCACATGTGAGAGTGAACATCTACAAAACCGGGCACAATCGTTTTACCAGATACATCAAACACTTTTGCTCCTTTAGGAGTAGCAATTGATTTTGCAACCGTTTTAATTCTGTTGTTCACTACCAATACATCTCCTTTTGCAAGTACTTCATTGCCTTTCATGGTAATGATACGAGCACCTTTTAACAAGATTACCGACTGTGGAATATCTTTTTTGTAATAGACTTTTACCCAAGTCTCTTCAGGCGCATACGATGGATCTTCTTTCTTGGCCATAGACTTCTTGGAACTATCCGTCGCAGCTTTCTTTGCTGTATCAGTAAGCGCTTTTAGATCTGCCATTTTTTTGGCCATCTTGAGACTATCTTCTAATGCTTCAGCTTTATTTAAATCATATATAAAATGTGCAGCACCTAAACTGTAATGAACTTTATTACCATCAGCAGACCACACTGGAAACTCTCCGCCAATTTCTGTAAGCTTTCTAGAAGGGAATTCAGCACTACTTGCATCAGCAACAGAGACTGAAATCATTTTTCCAGTCGATGGTACAGTTACAGTGTAAATATTATTATTAACCTTAGCAATTGCTTTTTCTCCTTTTGGTGAAAGCCAAATCTCACTAGCTGGAGAAGGCGGATTGTTTTCTCTTGCTTCATCATCACCTAATGACTCAGGAATAATACAAGCATCAATTGCTGGTTTGCCTTTATGCTGAGGAATAGAACCATAGGTAGTGATACCACTGATTTTGACATGGGATTTCTGATCGGTACCATCCCATTTGATAGAAACCAAAGTGCCACGCGCATTTAAATAGATACGCTCGTCGTTCACTGAAAAATGCGGAATGTACCTGCCGTTCGCTTTGTCAATTACTTTCTCTTCGCCTCCAGTTGATGGAATCCAACACAATAAATCTTCTGAATCATCATATCCCGGATCAAAAGCATCTTTAAACTTTTGATAAGGTGCCCTAACATAAATAACCTTATCTCCCTTTAAAGTAAACTGTGGAGTTTGATACAATCCATCTACTTGGGTCAATTTCTTTAACCCGCTTCCATCAGCATTTACAGCATACAATGCACCACCTGCAGCATTCCATGTTGAGAAAACAATTTGTTTGCCATCCGGACTCCATACAGGTTGTGCTTCAGTGAAATCATTTGATGTCAAGCGTTTTGGAGTACCATTGGGATAATCCATTACATAGACACGGTTCAACACAGTAAACACCAAATGCTTTTCGTTTGGAGAAGGAACAGCATCTCTGATTTGTGAGGCCATAACTGCAGTGGTATCTTTAATAGGATATTTGAACAATACTTCAGGACCAAGTTCTAGTTTACCATCTACCTGATAAGCAATTTCAGTATAAGCACCAGAAATGATATCAATCTTATTGATCTTACCTCCAAATGAGGCTAATAAATGTTTGCTATCTGGTGTAAAGGCCATTGCAGGAAGCACACCAGAAACTGCGATGGATTCTTGGTCATCCCTTTGTACTGGATATGCCAACCATCTTTCATTACCTGTTTTCAAATCACGAATCACCAAACCGGTTTTGTCTTCATAACGCGTACCATAGACCAACCATTTGCCATCTTTAGATAATACTGGCGTAAATGCAGACCCATAGCGGGTTGTAAGGCTACTTGTGCGTGCAGTCTTTCTATCGTAAACCCCTATTTGGTATTGCGGTAATTGCGCATTATAGTTCCACGATCCCATTCTATAGGAATAGTAAATATGCTGTCCATCCGGACTAACAGCAGGATCGATTGTTTTTAACTGTGCAGGCTCATCAATCAACTGCGTTCCACCTCCACCATTCTTATGGATCATATAAAGCTTGTTTACACGTCTTCCCTTTGCATAAACAATATAATTACCGTCGGGAGTCCAATCGGCTGAAGGAAAATTCTGGTTAACATCTCTTGTCAACTGCACAGTATCCTTCTTCTCTGTATCGATGTACCAGAGATTCTCTGCACCGCTTTTATCTGATACATAGAGAATCTTCTTTCCATCCGGACTGTACCTTGGGTGTTGATCGAATGCCAATCCACGCGTGATTTGCGTTGCCTTTCCACCTTCGATAGGCATGGTGTACAAATCACCCATCATGTCGAAGATGATGGTTTTTCCATCCGGACTAATATCGACGGATGTCCATGTACCTTCAGTCGTATTGAGGTCGAACATCCTACTTGCCTTCAATGGAAGGTTTTTGTAACGCGTAAATGCAGTGTCTTTTTGTGCAAAGGATTGTGAGGTCAAACTCAAACAACCCAATACGATCAAGCCAATCTTTATTGATTTCATAAACAGTTTTTTGGAAGGTCTAAAATAGTGAATTTAAAATCCGCGTAAAAAGATATTGATAAACGGTGGTAGATCAACCCTATATTACTCATTAATCGACTCCTGCTTCTCTGATAATTAATTAAATTACAGCAATAAACGATTTGCTATGCGATTACTCCCACTGCTATTTGTAGTACTTTCTTTTTTTGCCCAAGCACAAAAGAAACCTGTTTTTAATGCCTCTGATCTTAAAATCGACTGGAAACTGATAACCAATAATTTTCAGGGGAAGGATCAATATCAATTTTCAATCACCCTGACCAACAACAATAAAAAGGGTGTTTTACCATCGGGTAACTGGACCATCTATTATAACGCCAACCGTGATGTTGCAGACAGCAACTTGACTGGCCCAATGAAATCATATAGGATTCATGGCGATTTATTTTATCTAAAATCTACTGCTGATTTTAAGGGGCTAAAACCTGGAGAAAGTATTACAGTACTCGGAGTAGGAGATGCTTGGGCATTTAACATCTCTGACGCCCCATCAGGTTTTTATATGGTGTGGGATAACGAACCTAATAAAACTTATGCTATAACAAACACCACTGCAACCCCACCAACAGACATTAATAAATTCAAACGCTCTCCTGATCAAATTAATGATCAGATTACTCCTGAAATGGTTTTTGAACAAAATGCAAGTATCAAAGATTTACCAACGCAGAATATACCAGTTGTTTTTCCAACTCCTGTATCTTATCAAGCAAAAGACGGAAAATTCATACTCAATGCTGCTACTGATATTCAAGCAGATCCTGCGTTTTCAAATGAAGCTGCTTTGCTGAAAGAAGAGTTAGAAAGTTTTACCAATTTTAAATTCAATACCAATCAAAATTATACAAATACAATTCTGTTAGCATTGGATAATACCTTACCAACAGAAGCTTACAACTTGAGTGTGAGCAATAACCAAATAAAAATTTCTGCTTCACAACCTATTGGTATTTTTTATGGCATCCAATCTTTGAAAAGTGCAATGCCACTTGTAGCATGGAAAGCAAAACAAGAAACACTTGATGTTCCTTGCATGGAAGTAAAAGACCAGCCAAGATTTGGATACAGAGGTTTGCATATAGATGTTGCAAGAAATTTTCAAACCAAAGAACAAGTAAAAAGAGTATTGAATTGGATGGCGATGTACAAACTCAACAAACTTCATTTTCACTTCAGTGAGGATGATGCTTGGAGAGTAGAGATACCAGCACTTCCAGAACTGACGACAGTTGGTGTAAAACGCGGACACACACTAGATAGCAAAGAAAACATGCCTGCGTCTTACGGCTCTGGTGGTGATATCAATAATATTCAAAGTAGCTTCTACACGCGAAATGATTATATCGATATACTCAAACATGCAAAGTCGAAGTTCATAGATGTAATCCCAGAAATAGAAACACCTGGACATGCAAGAGCTGCTATCAAAGCGATGGATGCACGTTATGCTCGATTAATGAAAGAAGGTAAACCTGATGAAGCAAGGCAATTTTTATTGTCGGACCCTGATGACCAATCTATTTACGTTTCTGCACAATATTTCCGAGACAATGTGATGTGTGTTGCTCAACCAGGAGTTTATAATTTTATAGCGACTACCGTAGACGCATTTATTGATATGCATCGAGAAGCAGGCATGCCACTTAAAACAATTCATGTTGGTGGAGATGAAGTACCACAAGGGGTTTGGGAGAAATCACCTATTGCTCAAAATTTACTTAAGCAATTGCCCAAAGATAAATACAAACAGACAAGTGATTTATGGTTGTACTATTGGGATAAAGTACATGCGATTTTAAAACAGCGCAATCTCTATTTATCAGGATGGGAAGAAATTGGCATGCGTGAATCCAAAGTAGATGGTAACAGAGTGATGATGGTGAATCCGGAATTTGCCAATAATAATTTTCACACTTATGTATGGAATACAGTTGTTGGATGGGGAGCAGAAGATTTACCTTATCGATTAGCCAACGGAGGATACAAAGTGATTCTTTGTCCTGTTTCTAATTTGTACTTTGATCTTGCCTATCAAAAGGACTTCAACGAAGTTGGTTATTACTGGGGTGGATTTGTAGATGTTGACAAAGCATTTTATTTCATTCCATACGACTATCTAAAAAACACCAAAGTCGATCGTTTTGGTGTATCTATTGACCCAGCCATTTTACAAGGTAAAGACAAACTCACCGATTATGGCAAAACGAATATTGTCGGCATACAAGGTGAACTTTGGAGTGAAAATATCAGAAGCGCAGACGATCTAGAATACCTTGCCTTTCCAAAAATG
>JBEASE010000091.1:0-5653 GCA_041162625.1 Bacteroidota bacterium
AAAGCATGGATTCCTTTCTACAAAGAAATTGCCGACAGCATTACCATGAAAGCATTACCAGGTTATTTTAGTAAAAAAGCAGATAATACCTATGGTGTAAAAGTTGACGATTCTTTGTACATGAGATCAGATTGGGTTGATACCATGTACAAACGCATTTTGCTTTCACCGGTAGATACGAAAAGACAATATGTATACAGCGATAATGATTTTATTTTGTTGGGAGAGGTGGTGAAATCTGTGAGTGGATTGAGTATCGACCAATATGCTGCAAAATATTTCTACAGACCACTTGGCTTAAGAAGTACAAGTTTCAATCCAACCACATCAATTGATAAAGCAACAATTGCACCAACGGAACAAGACCCATATTTCAGACAAAGATTAGTAAGAGGCTATGTTCATGATCCAGGTGCTGCAATGTTTGGTGGAATTGCAGGTCATGCTGGATTGTTCAGCAATGCATATGAAATTGGTATACTAATGGAATTGGTGATGAATGGCGGAATAATTAATGGTAAAAGATATCTCTCAACTAATACAGTAAAAATGTTTACCACCTACCAAAGTGATATCAGTAGAAGAGGATTAGGATTTGATAAGGCGGAAAAAGATAATGCTAATCGTGCTGTTGCCTATCCAACTTTAAATACTTCAGCATTAGCGTTTGGACATACAGGATTTACCGGCACTTGTGCATGGGCAGATCCTGAAAAAGGAATAGTGTTTGTACTATTAGCCAACCGGGTTCACCCTACAGCTAGCAATACATTTGGGGACCTAAATGTTAGAGGTAAGGTAATGGAAGAAATTTTTAAAGCATATTAAGTTGGGTTCTCACCATTGCTTTTGCAGCAACCCAAGCTTTGTGATAATTTGGTATACGGATACGTTCTTCTAATATCCTCTGTGGTTGAACAGCCTTGATTTTCTTAAATAGACTCAAATAATATTTATAGGCTAAGTATACGCCAAATCTTGCTTTTAGTGGAAGCTGTACAATTCCTTCATAAGCATCCCTGAAATCCTTTTCTATATCCTGCTCAATACTTGTTTTCATTTCAGGAGTGAATGCATTGAAGTCAACTCCTGGAAAATACACTCTGTTTAGTTGTTGGTAGTCGGCGCTCACATCACGAAGAAAATTGACTTTCTGAAAAGCAGAACCAAGTGCTTGGGCGCTAGGTTTCAAATGTTCATACTGTACTTGGTTGCCATTACAGAATACATAAAGGCACATCAATCCTACCACTTCAGCACTTCCATAAATATATTCTGCGTAACCATTGGCATCATAAGAAGCTTTTTCCAAATCAAATTCCATGCTTTTGAAAAAAGACTCTACCAATCCAAGATCAATATTGTATTTATTGACTGTCCGTTGAAAACTGTGTAAAATTGGATTCAAACTGATTCCCCTTTCAATTGCATCGTAAGTCTCTTTTTTGAAATTACTCAGCAACAATGCTTTATCATGATCATGAAAAGTATCTACAATTTCATCTGCAAATCGAACAAGTCCATAAATATCATAGATAGGTCCCTGTATGTCAGCATGCAACAATTTGATAGCACTGCTAAAAGAAGTACTGTATCGCTTCGTTGTGATGCGACTACATTCATGTGAGACATCGTGGAACAATCCTATCATAATACGTTGAACTTATTTTCCGTTAGGACTCTTTGAAGTTAAACAATAAAACGCACTAAGTTTTGGTTTGTTCAGAGAGTTTGCCTTATTTTTTTAAATTTTTACCTCCTTATTGACTAATCCGGCAATAACTTCCCCACTTATTAAACTTGGTGGTACACCTGGACCAGGCACTGTTAATTGTCCGGTATAATAAAGGTTCTTGACTTTCTTACTCTTACAAGATGGCTTAAGATTAGCTGTTTGCATTAGAGTATTCGCCAATCCATAGGCATTACCTTTAAATGCATTGTAGTCTGAAATGAAATCAGCATTACAATAAGCACGTTTGTAAACAAGGTGCTCTCTTATATTAACGCCAGTTCTCTCTTTCAATCGATCACACATTATTTCAAAATAATGCGCTCTTACTTTTTCATCATCACCATCTAAACCAGCTGCGATGGGCATCAAGAAGAAGAGGTTTTCGCCATTTGATGGAGCTTGTGTTGAATCAGTAACTGATGTAGCACTCAGGTAAAACAAGGGTTCCTTTGGCCACGATGGTGTAGTATAAATTTCTTTTGCATGTTCATTGAATGGGACATCAAAGAACAAAGAATGGTGTAATAGTCCGGGTATCTTACAACTTATACCAACATAAAATATTAAACACCCTGGTGCCATAACTCTTCTATCCCAATATTTTTCTGTGTAAGAGCGATATTTGGGTTCAAGTAATTGGGTTTCGATAAAATGATAATCAGCTGCACCTATAACCACATCGGCATATACAGGCGCTGCACCATCTATGCTCACACCTTTCGCGACGCCATTTTCAACAATAATGGAATTAACATTACTGTTGAAATGAAACCTTACTCCATTCTCCTCGGCTAATTTTTGCATACCTTCTACAATCTTATACATTCCACCTTCAGGAAACCAGGTTCCCAATTTTATATCTGCGTAATTCATGAGACTGTACAATGCAGGCGTATTTTCTGGAAGTGCCCCAAGGAAGAGAACAGGGAACTCCATCATTTGTCTGATTTTCGGATGTTGAAAGAACTTAGCGATATGAGCTTTGATATCGCGAAACACATCCAATTTAAAAAGACCAAGTATCAATTCGAAATCCATGAATTCAAGCAAGGACTGACCAGGCTTGAATACCAATTTATTGATACCGACTCTGTACTTGTATTCTGCTTCTTTCATGAAAGCATCTAACTGTGCACCAGCACCTGGTTCTAGAGATTCAAAAAGTTGTTTGAGAGCAGCATAATCTGCTGGCACATCCATGTGGTCTTTGTCCCAATAAATTCTATAGGAAGGATCCAACCTGATTAGCTTATAATAGTCTTGAACTTTTTTATTGAATTGCGCGAAATAACGTTCAAATACATCTGGCATCCAATACCAGCTGGGACCCATATCAAAAGTGAAACCTTCTGTTTTGAAATGTCTGCATCTTCCTCCGGCTTGGTTGTGTTTTTCAATAACATCAACCTGCCAACCGTACTTTGATAAAAATGTAGCTGCTGAGAGTCCAGCGAACCCACTTCCAATTACAATTGCTTTTTGGGACACAAGGGAAAGTTAGGTTAAAACTTGTTAATCTGCTCCTTTAATAATCTTCTAGCAAAGTGAATCCTGCTTTTGATTGTTCCTAAAGGTTCATGCAGCATATCGGCAATTTCATGGTATTTGTATCCTTCAAAATACAACATGAAAGGTTGTTTGAAGATACTTGGCAATTCATGAATTGCCTTATTGATGTCTTTCATTCTGATGGTAGTCTCAGCACCATTTGGAACTGCAGCTTGATTGTGATCAAGCAAAAATTCATTTGGTGTATTATCAAAAATGGTGTTCTGCTTTGACTTCCTTCTATAGTTATTGATGAAAATATTACGCATGATAGTGTATAACCATGCTTTTATATTTGTGCCAACACTGTACTTTTCTTGGTTTGACAGTGCCCTGAACATCGTCTCTTGCAACAAATCTTTTGCACTTTCCTGGTCTTTTGTAAGGGTAACAGCAAAGGGTTTAAGGTATTCAGAATTCTGAAGCAGTAATTGATTGAATTCTTGGGTTGACATTTTGTTTAATTTTTGTAAATCAAATTTAAACAAATATCATTGAGCTTACCTAATTTTTGTTTAATTATTTACGAAATAAAATTAAACAATTTTAATTGGCTGATTACCAATACATTATCCATTTAGATTTACTAAATAAACGGGGAAAATGGCAACGAAAAAGGGGGGGTGGCTTAAACCAACTCGGTAATGAACTCGGTAACCTCTTGTAAAGAACGCTTGAAATGAATTTGAGCAGGTATTTTCTTCTCGTAATTCGCAGCAAGTCTTCCAGAAATAATTAGCGGAGTTGTATTGAATCGCTTCAAAGATTGCTGAATAAACTTCTCGAAATTGAACACACTTGAAACTGATGTGAGGTGTGTATAGATGAAATCAGGTTGCTTGTATTTTACCACGTATTCAACGTCTTCTAAAGGAACATTCGCTCCAAGGTAGAAAACTTTTATACCTCTGTTCTTGAGTAGATACTGAACGAATAACAAACCTAATTCGTGGTATTCACCTTCAGGTAGGAAGAGTAAGCCTGATTTTTTTAACTGAAATAGAGGATTTACAGCTTCAGTTCCTACAATCAATTTCTGGCGAATAATATTGGATACCAAATGCTCTTGCGCAGGGTTGATATGGTCTGTAATCCACAGTACACCTATTCTTTCCATGAATGGGAAAATAATTTGATGTATTGTTTTTTCGATTCCTTTTACTTTGATATGGTCTTCTATCAATGCCTCAA
This sequence comes from Bacteroidota bacterium, assembly GCA_041162625.1. GTDB lineage: Bacteria > Bacteroidota > Bacteroidia > Chitinophagales > Chitinophagaceae > Pollutibacter. The sequence goes on from JBEASE010000091.1 coordinate 4,475, forward strand.
AAGATTCCAAGTTCATGTCTACCATCGCTTGGATAAGTGCATTGACAATTCTTTCTTGTTGAGCCTGGATATTGTTGATGCCCAAAATCTTTTGCTTCATGTCGTCTTCAGACATTTTATCAATATGGGAAATTTTAAACCCATATTTATTTAGCAAAGAGATGTTGAGGATTTTTTTGAGCTCTTCGTTATTGTAATAACGAATATTGGTGTCTGTTCTCTGTGGATGAAGAAAATTGTAGCGCTGCTCCCATATACGGATCGTGTGGGCCTTTATACCCGTTAAATTCTCAAGATCTTTGATGGTGAATGCGTTCATGAATGCTATAACAAGGATTTAGGTCAATTGTTGTAAAAATAGTTGTTGGCGCTGCAAATGAGCTTTACTACCCACTCAATTGAGTTAACACAAATTTATAAAACTGATTGAATTGTCATGATTAGACGTTATTTTTTCAGTTTTGTTTAACTAATTCAAAAATATTGCCCATAATAATGAACAAAACCCCCAGGAATTGAGGGTTTTGAAGTAGAAATATATTTTAAAATAAAAGTTTAGTTTTCGATGTTTCCCATCAACTTTTGTAACGATTTTGAATAATTAAGGTTTTGTAACCCTTCTAAATGTCTTTGGTGGTGAAGGTCGGTTCCGAGTAAGCTGATTAGTTGCTGGTCCACCAACCGTTCTGCAAAGCGCAATACTTCCTTTCCATAGTAGCCCGAAAAAGAAAGCAAGTTAGATTGAAGCTTGCAACCCATCTCTTTTAGTGTTATCAATTCTTTTATGTCGTTTGCATAATAAAGATATCGTTCTGGATGAGCTAGAATGGGTTGGTAGCCTTGCAACTGCATTTCAAACAAGATATTGTTCAATTGCAAAGGTGCTTGTAAAAAAGAAATTTCGATCAATACCCAATTGTTGCGAATAGTTCTTAATGGTACTTTATTTCTTAATAATTGTTCGAGGTTTTCATCAACCATATATTCTGCTGCAGTAACGAGTGGACAATTGATGTTATTTTCATCTAGAGCAGCTCTAAGAAAAGAGTAAGACTGCGTTATACTTTCATCTGTATTTTTCCAAATGTCCTGCATCACATGAGGTGTTGCAGTAAATTGCTGAAACCCCAGATCAATCATGCTTTTGATTAGATGAAGAGAAGTGGAAAGATCTGGAGA
>JBEASE010000092.1:0-8005 GCA_041162625.1 Bacteroidota bacterium
CTTTTCAATAATCGCCACCTTGAAACCAAGTTGAGAAGCTCTGATTGCAGCTGGATAACCACCAGGACCACTACCAAGAACGAGAACGTCGTATGCCATGATATTTGATTTATGAATGAGTCGCAAAATTAGTCCTAATGCAGCAAAATTCAAAGTTGGCTTGTCTGAGCATTTTAAACAAAAAAGAAGTTTTTTGGATTCTTGATAATAAAATTTAAAAAGAATATACCTTTAGGCCGTGAAAACAATAAATACAAAGAAAGTGAAGCCGAATTCTAACGAAGTTGGAGGTGTAGCCATAAAAAATAAGCAATTAAGGAAAGCAGCATTGCGCTTGCTCGACCAATCAGGTTCTGTAACCATTACTGAAATAGCCAAGGAATTAAGCATTAGTGTGCCTAAGGCGACTGAACTAGTGAACCAAATGGTGGCAGATGGTGTGCTGCGCGATGAGGGAAAGCAAGATTCAACTGGTGGCAGAAGAGCAAATGCATTTGGATTAATGGCTGATGCCGGATATTTCTTAGGGGTTGACATCAAATTGCATCATGTGAATTTTGGATTGATGGATTTAAAAAAAGGAATGATCAGTCTTACAGAAAAAATCGACTACCACCTTTCCAATAACGAAGCATCGTTAACAGAACTCAAAACCTTGATTCATTCATTCATCAACAAACATGATGAATACAAAAAGAAATTGATTGGTATTGGATTGAATATACCAGGAAGGATCAATCCGAAGACTGGACACAATTACAACCATTTTAATTTCAAAGAAGAGCCTTTATCAGAAATCATGTCGACTGATTTAGGTATACCAACAGTTATTGAAAATGATTCTAAGGCAATGGTCTTGGGTGAATTTTCCAATGCCGAAGCAGGCAATGAAAAGAATGCAATTCTTATCAATCTTGATTATGGAATTGGCATGGGCATCTTGATTGATGGGAAAATCTATCATGGCAAATCAGGCTTCAGTGGTGAATTAGGTCACATACCTGTTTTCGATAACGAAATCATTTGTCACTGCGGAAAAAAAGGTTGCCTGGAAACAGAAGCTTCTGGTATTGCGCTCTTGCGAAAATTCAAACAAAAAATTCAATCGGGTTCAACTTCATTGGCTTACGATGGCAGCAAAGCAATTGAAGACATAACACTCAACAACATCATCGAAGCTGCAAAGAATGAAGACACCCTTTGCATTGAAATACTTGAAGAATTAGGAGAGAAATTAGGAAAGGCAATCGCAATTGTCATCAATATTTTCAACCCTGAAACAGTCATCTTAGGAGGCACATTATCCGAGACAGGGGAATACCTCCGCTTCTCTGCAAAAAGCACATTGAACAGACTATCTCACAGCATCGTTAACAACGATACTAATTTGAAAGTATCTCAATTGGGTGAGAAAGCAGGTGTTATTGGTGCATGCCTAAATGCTAGAGCAAAATACCTATTCGACTAATAAGCCATTGCAAACAAAACCCTTTGTTTACTTGGCTTTCCAGAGCAATATTACCAAGTGGAATACAACGAATGGTTGCTTTTGTTTCGTCTTTTATTTTCTCTTCAGTCTCAGCAGATCCATCCCAATGCGCAGAAATAAATCCACCCTTGGTATCCAACACTTGCTTGAATTCTTCCCATGAATTTACTTCAGTGATGTGTTCGTTGCGATAGCTCAATGCACGGTTGTATAAATTTTGTTGAATATCCTCTAGCAATTGTTTGATGTAGTCTGCAACTCCCTCTGTAGGCACTGAAAATTTTTCTTTGGTGTCTCTGCGTGCAATTTCTACAACACCATTTTCAATATCCTTCTGACCAATAGCAATTCTAACAGGCACACCCTTCAATTCATATTCTGCAAACTTCCAACCTGGCCTAGTGTTATCACTATCATCATACTTGACAGAAATACCATGCTTCTTCAACTCACTGATGATTACATGTACTTTTTCATCAACAAGCGCTTTTTGTTCAGGACCTTTGTAGATAGGCACAATCACAACTTGTAGTGGAGCAATTCTTGGAGGAATTACCAAACCTTGATCATCACTGTGTGCCATTACAAGCGCACCAATTAATCGAGTTGATACGCCCCATGAAGTAGCCCAAACATATTCTTGTTTATTTTCTTTGGTGAGGTATTTCACTTCAAATGCTTTCGCAAAATTTTGTCCGAGGAAATGTGAAGTACCAGCCTGCAATGCCTTACCATCTTGCATCAGCGCTTCAATGCAATAAGTTTCCAAAGCACCAGCAAATCTTTCGTTTGGTGTCTTTACTCCTTTCATTACTGGAAGTGCCATGTAGTTCTCAACAAAATCAGCATAAACATGCAACATTTTTTCTGCTTCTTCAATTGCCTCTTCTGCAGTAGCATGTGCAGTATGTCCTTCCTGCCATAAAAATTCAGCAGTCCTTAAAAACAATCTCGTACGCATTTCCCAACGCACCACGTTAGCCCATTGGTTGATGAGCAATGGAAGATCTCTATATGATTGGATCCAATCTTTGTAGGCATTCCAAATGATGGCTTCACTGGTTGGACGAACAATGAGTTCTTCGGTCACCTTTTAAGCGATAATGGGTAACCACTGCGCACTCTTTTGCAAATCCTTCGGCATGACCTTCTTCTTTCTCTAAAAATGATTTAGGAACGAACAAGGGGAAATAGGCATTTACGTGACCCGTTTCTTTGAACATCCTGTCCAATACATCACGCATGTTTTCCCAAAGGGTATAACCATAGGGCTTAATCACCATACAGCCACGTACTGCAGAGTAGTCCGCCAGTCCCCCTTTAAGCACCAAATCATTGTACCATTGAGAATAATCTTTCTCCCGCGTAGTCAGTTCATTGCCCATATTAGTGATTTAACATTTTTTAAGATTTGAATTGCAACTTTTAATGATTCTGGACGTCTAATAATTAAGCTGCGTTAGCGCAAAAGTAGTAACTTCGGCTTAATCTTTAAATCACGTTGTATGAAGAGGATCATTCTTGTATTTTCACTAGCATCCATCATGATGGGTTGCAGTACTGCTTACAGGAGCGGACAGACACCTGACGATGTGTATTTTTCACCTGTTCGTGAAGAATCTGGCTATGTAAATGTTGACGACGACAGGAGTTATCGTGAATCAAATGTGCCATTGAATGATCGCTATTTGAGGATGAAAGCCATGGGTGGTTCTAGATGGAGATCTTTTGATGACGATTTTGCCTACTGGAACAATCCTTATTGGAACAATACCGCTTACCTCGATTTTTATCCTTCATTGAGAGGTGGAATGGGAATTGGCTTTTCACCATTCATGGGTAATCCATTTTTCGGTCCAACTTATTTCGGATCTGGACTATACTACAACCCTTTTTCACCTTACTATTTTGGAAGACCAGTGGTGGTATTCAACAATGTGAAGTTCACCAATCCAAGGGCTAATGGTCCAAGAATGGTTAACCTCAACAATTATAATCCACCTCAGAACTATGGTTCTAAATTCGGAAACAACAGTTCCCGTTTTGGAGGCTCTTACATCAATAATGGTGGAAGCGGAACACCTAGAGGTGGTTATAACCCACGTGGAAATGGTGGAAGCAGCAGTCCTTCAAGAACTTTTGGCAACAGTGGTTCTGGCTCTGGCTTCAACAACAGTTCCAACAGTTCATCTTCCGGAAGCAGTGGCGGTAGCTCAGCTCCTGTAAGATCATTCGGACGTGGAGGCAATTAAACTTTCAAATCCTTCTTATTTCATGAGGAAAATACTTTTCATTGCGCTCACCTTTTTTTCAGGTGCGGCAATGGCGCAAGAACCTGCGGATGCACTTCGTTATTCCATGATAGGTCATGGCGGCAGTGCAAGGACAAGAGCAATTGGAGGAGCTGTTGTTTCGCTTGGTGGCGATATTTCGGCAGCTGCAGTAAACCCTGCTGGTTTGGCTTTTTTTAAAACAAGTGAATTTACATTTACCCCAACACTTGGATTCAACAAAACCAAGATCAATTATTTGTCGAGCGAAAACAGTGATAAAAAAACTGCATTCGATATCAGCAATTTTGGTTTCATCTTACCAAAAGAAGGTTCTGTAAGTGGCGACTGGAGAAATTTCACTGTTGGATTGGGCATGAACAGAAGGGCTAATTTCAACAACCGGACTACCCTCAAAGGAAACAACAATGAAAGCTCTTATTCTGAAAAATACCTTGAAGAGTTGATCAACAAAAACGTGACCAACCCTAATGATGCAGCTAATAATTTTCCATACGGTGCAAGTCTTGCATTGAATACCTATTTGATCGACACCATATCTGGCGTGGGTGGCACTGTTGCAGGTTACAGGAGTCAAGCTACGCCACAAACAGGCGTTATCCAACAGCAGAATGTAGTTACAAGAGGTGGTATTAATGATTATTTTATTGCTGCCAGTGGAAATTACATGGACCGTTTATTTGTCGGCGGTGGAATTACTTTTAGTCAGCTTAAATATGAAAGAACCAGCACCTATAGAGAGAGTGACGCTACAAATAACAAGAACAACAACTTCAATTATTTTGAAACACAAGAAACCTTGTTGACAGAAGGAATTGGTGTTGGACTTAACCTTGGCATTATTGTTAGACCAATTGATCAAATCAGAATTGGTGCTGCCTTCCATTCACCTGTTTTTTACAACTTAGAAGATTTATATACTACCACCATCACCACAGATGTTGAAGGTTATCAAGGGCAGACCTCTGTATTAACACAAAGCTCAAGAGATTTCAACAATGGCGAAGCAGGAGAATTTCAATATGATTATACCAATCCAATGCGTTTCATGTTTGGCATATCCTATATTTTTCAAGAAGTGGAAGATGTAAAAAAACAACGTGGATTTATCAGTGCGGATGTTGAATTTTTAAACTATGGTAAATCTAAATTCAATACAGGAAGTCTTACCAATGGAGTTAATTATTTAGAAGAAGTAAATGCTGCTATAAAAGACCAATACAGATCTGCTATAAATTTCAGACTTGGTGGAGAATTAAAATTCAATACCATCATGGCTAGGTTGGGATACAACTACATGGGCAATGCTTATCAATCGACTATCCTTAAAGGAACACAATCTAGCATAAGTGGAGGTTTGGGCTATAGGGATAAAGGATATTTTATTGACCTTACCTATGTTCACAGAATGGTGAAGGATGCATCTTTCCCCTACCGTTTAGATAATGGATTTTTTGCACCAGGATTTGTTAATGGCACCAATGGAAATGTTGTGTTGACTGTAGGCATGAAATTCTAATCAAAGAACAAGTCTCCTTTAAGGTCTTATCCCTTTGCCTCGTTGGCTTTTTTTATTAACTTGCTTGCATGGCCGTTCTAAAGTTTCGCGTTTTCTATGAAGAAGACGATACTATTTACAGGGATATTGCAATCAAGCACAATCAATCATTTTTTGAGCTGCATACGGCTATTCTTGCTGCTTATGAATTCGATAGTATTCACCAAGCAACTTTCTACAGAAGCAACGACAATTGGCAAAGAGGCAGAGCCATTAGTTTAGAAAAATATGATGATGTATCCTACCCTGTTGAACCATTGGATATGTTTGAAACCAATATTGGATCGGAAATCAGAGACACAGAACAGAAGTTTGTATATGTATATGATTTTCAAAAAAACTGGACCTTCCAAATACAATTGATTTCTGTTTCGAAAGAAGAAAACAATAAACTGATTTATCCTTCAACTACCAGAAAAGAAGGAATTGGTCCAAGTCAGTATGGCATCAAAAGCATACTGGGCGATAGGTTCGCAGATGTTGAAGAAAAATACGACCTCAGCTCATTAGGAGATGGATTTTCTGATGAAGGCGAAGAAGGTACAGGAGATGCCGATGAGTTTGGCGGTGAGGAAACGTCATCTGAAGACGATAATGCATTCTAATCAGTTGAATAAGACAGTTATTGTGGTAGCGGGACCTACAGCAGTTGGTAAAACAGCAGCAGCCATTGCATTGGCAAAGCAGTACAATACTTCGATTGTTTCAGCGGACTCCAGACAATGTTTCAAAGAACTCAAGATTGGCGTTGCTCGTCCTACTGAAACAGAGCTAGCTGAAGTGAAGCATTATTTTATCGCCAATCATTCGATACACGAATCTATTACAGCAGGTAGCTTTGCAAGAGAAGCAAAACAGTATCTCGAAGAAATTTTCAAGACAAATGATACTGCTATAGTATGCGGCGGAACAGGGCTTTATATCAAAGCTTTGGTGGAAGGTCTAGATGAAATACCTGCAGTCCCTTCAACAATTAGAGAGCAAGTCATTCAGTTGTACGAGAAAGAAGGCATTGATGCTTTAAGAAATAGATTATTGTCGCTAGACCCCGAATTTGAAAAACAAGGCGACACCAACAACCCCAACCGGATGATGCGTGCGCTAGAAGTAGTTTTACACACACGTACACCAATACATCAATTTCAAATCAATGCAGAAAATAGAGGCATCGATAATTTATATAACATCGTTTATAAAGTAGTTGATTTACCAAGAGCTACATTATATGACCGCATCAATGCACGTGTTGATCAAATGATGCGAGAGGGATTAGAAGCTGAAGCTAAATCAGTCTACCCTTTCAAAGAATTGACTGCTTTGCAAACAGTAGGTTACAAAGAGTTGTTTGATTTTTTTGATGGCTTGTGTTCAAGAGAATATGCAATTGAAAAGATCAAACAACATACCAGGAATTATGCCAAGCGACAAATTACTTGGTTCAAGCGTTATGCGCAATAAATCCTAGCTTCTTTCCTTCTTCCAACATCATAGCAAATGCTGCCTCGTAGCTGTTCTCAATAACACCATCTAAAATGGCTTCTCTAATAGCAGTTTTAATTACCCCTACTTCTCTACAAGGAGTTAGCTGAAAGGTTTGCATGATCAACTCCCCAGTGATTGGAGGCTGCCAGTTTCTGATTTGATCTTTCTCTTCAACTTCTTTCAAACGCTGACGAACCATTTCAAAATTGGCTCTAAAGCGTTTTACTTTATTCTCGTTTTTAGAAGTAATGTCGGCATCACACAATAGCATTAAATCCTCGATATCATCACCAGCATCAAATAACAATCTTCTAATAGCAGAATCAGTAATATTTTCTTTGGTGAGACTGATGGGTCTTAAATGCAATTCCACCAACTTTCTTACATACCGCATGTTTTCTTGCATGGGCAATTTGAGTTTGGTGAAAATTTTTGGTACCATTCTTCCTCCTACTACTTCATGACCGTGGAAGGTCCAACCAACACCCTGCTCAAACCTTTTGGTAGCAGGCTTTGCAATATCATGTAACAAAGCTGCCCAACGCAACCAAAGGTTATCAGTGTTCACACAAATATTATCCAACACTTGAAGTGTGTGGTAGAAATTATCTTTATGACCACGACCATCAATATATTCAGCACCTGCAAGATCTACCATGGCAGGAAAGATTTCCTTGAGCAAACCCGTCTTGTACAAAAGATCCCAACCTATCGATGGCTTGGGTGACAACATGATTTTATTCAATTCATCCGTTATCCTTTCTTGACTGATGATGGAAATTCGATGGGCCGTATCGGTAATTCCTAACAAGGTGTTTGCTTCAACAACAAAACCCAATTGTGTTGCAAAGCGGATGGCTCTTAGCATTCTAAGCGGGTCATCGCTAAAAGTTTTATCAGGCGACAATGGCGTTCTAATGATTTTATCTTCTAAGTCTTGAACACCATTGAATGGGTCAACCAGTTTAATTTGATCAGACAAAGCCTCTTGCAAATCGATGGCCAGTGCATTGATGGTAAAATCTCTTCTTTCCTGATCATCTTTTATGGTACCAGGTTCAACTGTAGGATTTCTAGAGTGTTGCTGATAACTTTCTTTTCTGGCGCCTACAAACTCTACATCATACCCTTGAATATTAAGATGTGCTGTTCCAAAATTCTTGAACCATGAAACTTTAGGTTGCG
>JBEASE010000009.1:0-42149 GCA_041162625.1 Bacteroidota bacterium
GTTCAGCCTGCAAATAGGTTTCGATGGCTTGGTCACTCAAACGCCTAAACCGCACCTTCACTGGCGACAACGCCTGATGGGCAAAACCGGCTTCCAAACACACCACCGCCACCGCGGTTTGAACTGCTTTGTGGAAGTATGGTTTTGCTTCTATAATCACCAGCAAGTTGCAATGTGAAATTAGAGGGAAGCTTAATGTTAGCATTGATTTTACCAAAAAAGCTCCATAAAGAATTGTTCAAATCTACCTGTAGGTTACTACTATTGATGGAAGAATTAAAGAAATTCAAATTGGTAGTAAACTCGAGCCATTTGGTTACTGGATTTCTTGAGGTGAGTTCAAGACCGTAAGCGCGACTGCTATTGGCATTGATGAAGGTGTTGATGAGGATATCTTTTCCAGGTGTTGTACTCTCTTCTTTTATCTGATAACGTGTTATCAAATTATCAGTCTGTTTAAAATAGGCAGAAATGAAAACACTATGACTCTTTTTAAAAGACTTCTGGTAATTTAATTCAAGTGAATTGGTGAATTCTGGAATCAGATCTGGGTTACCACGACTAATATTCAATGAGTCAGTGTAATCTACAAAAGGTAAAATCTGAAAGAAATTGGGTCGGTTTATTTTTCTAGCATAACTGAATTGCAAATCTTGTGTCTGGTCAATTTGATGTGTAAAATTTAAGCTTGGAAATAAACTCATAGGATAGGAGTTGCCAAAGGTATTTCCATTAGTTAATAAGGTTCCAGTATATGTTGAACTTTCAACTCTTAATCCTAATTGATAGTTTGTCTTTTTCCCAATAGTGTTTGCATATGTGCCATAAACTGCAAATACTTTATCGTTGAACTTATAATTTGCATTGATAGAAGTAATTGGGATGTATTGATTCAAAGCAAAATTATAAATGTAGTTTAGGTTTTCGCTTTGAAAGTCTCTTATGGCGCCTCTCAATCCTAATTCTAATTTGGCTTTCTCACCTAAAGGGTTGGTAAAATCTGTTTGGAAAGTATAAAAGGAATTGCTTCCTTTCCCTTGTTGTGTTTGGTCGATCAGATTGCCTTTTGGAGAATTATTGATGTCATAGTATTGAGTTTGAAACCCACCATTGCTTTTATTGATGCTGTTGTTATAATTGAGATCGGCTGTTAATTCCATACCTTTTTTACTAAACAAATGCTTGTATCCTAAAGCAGCTCCATAATTATTGAAATTAAAACTTGACCCAGTGACACGTTCAGATAAAATAGATTTTGTTCCAGTAGGGTATAATGTATCTGTTTGAATAGCTAATTTATCACTGTTATTGAATTCACCTTGAACATAACTTCCTGATAAGGTGAAGGTATTTCGATTGTCTGCAAAAAAATCTAGACCGGCTCGGTTGAAATTAAAGAATCCTGTACTGATGGGGTTGTTTGATTGGTCATAACTTATATTCGGACTAGCAAAAAATTCTTCTCTTAAGGATTGTCCCTCACCAATTGATTTTCTCCTGTTGTACATCGAACTTGCAAAAATATTCACCTTGCCTTGTTTTATATTGATATCTCCACCTGCATTGGGCATGCCGCGAGAATCAATACCAGTACGAAGGCTACCATTGTATCCTGCTTTCCTGTTCTTCTTAAGAATAATATTGATGATGCCTGACATGCCACCAGAAGCATCAAATTTTGCCGATGGGTTGGTGATTAATTCTACACTTTGGATAGCGTCTGAAGGTATTTGATCTAAAGTGAGGTTAGTTGGTCTTCCGTCAACAAAGATAGTAGGTGAAGCATTTCTAAGTGTAACATTTCCGTCGATATCAACATCCACACCTGGAATGTTTTTCATCATTTCAGATGCAGTTTGACCTGTAGAAACAAGGTTCTTTTCAACATTGAACACTTTTCTGTCTACACCCATTTGCATGAAAGGTTTTGTTCCAACAACCTTCACTTCTTCTAATTGTTTTGCATCAATTTCCAATTTGATATTTCCTAAATCAACATCTATGTTGTTCAACATTTTAGAAAAATCTCCACCATTCATATTGATATCAAACTTGACTGATTGTTCTAATGGGAGATATCCTATTGCAGAAATTTTAAGTTTGAATTGTCCCATGATGGGCAGATTCTCCAAACTGAAATCACCATTTCCTTTTGTTAATTGTCCGGATACCACTACATCCTTTCTTTTTTTGGTGGCAGTATCCATTTTATTTTGAATCAATTGGACTGAAGCAGCTTCAAGACTTTTATTGGTTTTTCCATCTACAATTCTTCCATAAAATCGACCCATATTCATATTTTGGCCTCCTACAGGTCTACCTCCACCTGGAATTTGTGCATTCACATGAACAGACAAAAACAATAAAATACTAAACAATAATTTTTGCATTACAAAGATTTATACTCGATTAGATGCCTTGAATGGCAATAACCTTTACTTCAATTGATAAGAAAAGGTTAACGTTTAAAAGCGTAGAATGTTTAGTCGGCAATTAATGTGATGCCTATTTGAAGTAGTCCGATGATGAATCCAAGTACTGCTCCAATTACCTCAATAAACTTGAATTCTTTAGACATAATCTGTACAAGAATGGCTTCCATTTTATCACTAGAAAAACCATAAACTTTCTCAGTAACGATTTTTTCCAAATCCAGTTGAGATTCTAAATTTTTCATGTAAGAAGCAATCATTTCAGGGAAAATAATATCCAACTCAGCCATGAAAATTGTTTTGAGCTGGTTAATGGTACTGTCTCCAATAAACATTGAAATGATAGGAAAAGCATCACTGAGTTTTCGCCTGAGAAAATCATCAACTTTCGCCTCTACAAAAGGCATTAGTTTTTTTATATTATCAGGATTAACAATCTTTTCTTCAATTTCTTTAAATGAAATAAGCTCTGTGCTTACCATTTTTCCAAGTTTTTCAGCAAACTGTCGCTGTCTTTTTGGAAAAACACCTTGAAAGGTTATAAATAGAATTTTGGTAGGCTCCTTGGGATGGAAAAGCATTTTGATGGCAATCCAGTTGGTGAACCAGCCGATAAAGGCAGATATAAAGGGTATTGAAATAAGCCAAATGCTCATTGCCAATTTTTTTGCAAATGTAATCCTTATCGTAGTCTAGAAAATCAATTTTGAAGAAGAAAACATTTACATTAATTTTGTCGTCCATTTGATGGAGGCTATAGCTCAGTTGGTTAGAGCGTCTGATTGTGGTTCAGAAGGTCGTGGGTTCGAGACCCATTAGCCTCCCCAAGGGGGATCCAATTAGGATCCCTTTTTTATTCTTAACAATTCTTTTGCGCCATTCATCGAATTTAGATTCCAAAAGGGACCTAAATCAGTTATTTTTGACTATGTCATCAAAATTTTTACAATTTATGCTCAGTAAAAGATCCTTGCCGATTGTATTGGTGTTTTTGGTAGCAGGTTTTTTATTTACGTTTAATACTTCTGGCATTGGGAATCCTCCAGATCGGTATGAGTTGATTCTACAACAGGTTACTGATATGTTAGAGGTAGCCCATTTTAGTCCTAAAAAAGTTGATGATGATTTTTCAAAAAATATTTTCAAAAAGTATTTAGAAGCACTAGATCCAGATAAGTCAATTTTTCTTTCATCTGATGTCCAAAATTTGAAGAAATATGAAACGATAATTGATGATGAAATGCATGGTGCTAAAATCCAATTTTTCCACGCAGTGGATGCTATCTATATGAAAAGGGTGGGTGAATTAAAAGCTTTATATCCATCTTTTCTAGCAAATCCATTTCAATTCAATACAGATGAAACAATCATCCTGGATCCTGAAAAATTGGATTTTCCCAAAACAGAACAAGCAAGAAAAGAAGCCTGGAGAAAACGTATCAAGTTTTTGACTCTTGAAAAGTATGCTGATTTACTCGACGCCAGGGATAAATTATCCAAGACCGACACAGCCTTTAAATCTGATGTTGAATTGGAAAAAGAAGCAAGAGAAAAAGTCAAAATAGTAGTCACCCGAAATTTTGATCGCATGGTGACTAAAAACAAGCCAGATGAACGTTTTGATATGTTCATCAATGTGATCACCAACTATATGGATCCGCATACCACCTTTTTCCCACCTATCGAAAAAAGATCATTTGATGAACAAATGAGTGGCAGATTTTATGGAATTGGCGCTTCTTTACGCAGTGATGAAGGTGGTGTGATAAGGATTGCAACAATTGTAGCTGGGCTCCCTGCTTGGAAATCCCAACAAATTGCAGTGGGTGACCAAGTAATGAAAGTGGGTCAAGCAATGGAAGAGCCTGTTGATTTAACAGGCTTCGAAACGGAAGAAGCAGTTAAACTCATTAGAGGTAAAAAAGGTACAGAAGTGAGGTTGACACTTAAAAAAGCAGATGGTTCTATTAAGGTTGTTTCAATGATCAGAGATGAAGTTGTTCTTGATGAAACATATGCTAAATCTGCAGTTATAGTTGAAGAAGGTAAAAAAATCGGTTATATCTTCTTACCTGAATTTTATGCTGACTGGGAAAGGCCTAATGGTCCTAAATGCTCACAAGACGTTGCCCGTGAAATCATCAAGTTAAAAGAGCAAAACGTAGAAGGTATCATCATGGATCTGAGAAATAATGGTGGTGGTTCTTTGTATGATGTTGTTCAGATGGTTGGTTTGTTTATTCCAGAAGGTCCAATTGTTCAAGTGAAAGATAGAGAAGGTAATCCTCAAATTTTAAGGGACAGAGACAAAGGAGTTTTGTATGATGGGCCATTAGCAGTAATGGTAAATGAATTCTCTGCCTCTGCTTCTGAAATCTTTGCTGCTGCTATTCAAGATTATGGAAGGGGAATTGTTTTGGGAAGTACTTCCACTTATGGTAAAGGTACTGTCCAGCGCAACATAGGGTTAGAACCAAATAGTGGACTTTTCAATAAAGAAGTAACAGATATCGGCACTATTAAACTGACCCTCCAAAAATTTTATCGAATCAATGGTGGATCAACTCAATTGAAAGGTGTAACTCCACATATTGTTTTACCAGACCAGTATGAAACTTTGAAATACAGGGAAAAAGATAATCCTGATGCCTTGCCTTGGGATGAAATTCAAAAAGCTTTTTACGCAAAAATTATACCTACCTATGATGTAGAATATATAAAGCGTAAAAGCCTTGAACGTATAATTGTACATCCAACTTTTAATGCAATAAAAGCTTCATCTGCATTGCTCGAAAAAGCAAATGAGAAAGTTTATTCTCTTCAAGTCTCAAAATACCGTGATGAACAAAAGGAACTGCGTGCTTCTTTCAAGAAAATTGATGAAACTAGCAAAGATTTGAAATCTTTAGATGTAAAGATGCTTACTACTGATGAACAAAGATTGTCTGCTGATTCCGATAAAATGGAAAGAAGAAAGCAGTGGATCGGATCTTTGTCAAAAGATATATATGTAAAGGAAACGTCTAATGTGATTGCCGATATGATTCGACAAGGTTTATTGGTGATGAAAGCTAAATAATCAATTAAGAGAACTCAATACCATATCTTGTTGTCAAGATGGATTTATGGTGTAACCAGTGTCCGATAATAATGTAGGCAAGAGAAACAAGACTCATGTCTTCTCCTGAGTTGGTTTTACTATTTCGAATAAGCCATTCCGTACTGAAGCTTTTAAACAGCAAAACATTTTGTTTTCTGCACATTTCCATGGCTTCAAGCAGATCATTTTTATCAAATGAATTACCAGAAGCATCGGCAAATTGATTTTCATCGAAACTCACTATGGGGTTGGGGTCTTGCCGTGCAATACACAAAGCCCTGTATCCAAAAATTTGTTCGGTATCAATACAATGTCTAATTAGCTTACCAATACTCCATTTATCTGGCTGATAAGCAAATTCAAAATCTGCTAGTTTTAAAATTGATAAGTCTTTTTGTAAATCCAGAAATGACTGTGCTAATAAAATATTCAAATCGCCATGTGCCACTTTGTCTACATACCTATTAAAAAACTTAGGATGCTTTAATGCTGATTTTTCCACTTCAACTTATTTTGAATTATTTCTTTTTCTTTTCGTGCTCCAATTTTCTTTCACCCTTTATAGTAGCAGCTAATTTTATTGCATCATAGGCGTTTACCAATCCGCCTGTTGAAGATAAATCAAGTAGACTTGCCGATTCATCCTCAGTTCCTGGTTTGTATGTTGTTTTCTCTGATATTTTCAAAGATGATTTCTTGATAATGGAAATGACTTGCTCAGGTGTAAGTTCTGGATAATAGGAGAGGATAAGACCAGCTAATCCAGCAACTACAGGAGAAGCCATACTCGTTCCATCTTTTTCAGCGTAAGTGTTTCCGCCAGGTATAGTAGAATAAATTCTAACACCTGGAGCAAATACATCTACTTCTCTCTTGCCATAATTTGAAAATGGAGCAGCAAGTTCTTTTTGTGTTGCACCACTTGCACCTACAGTTATCCAATTGGAAAAAGGTTGCAGCGTATCACTATCGAAATTTCTAGATGGGAAGTTATCTTCTATGTCTATATTTTTGGCATCATTACCTGCAGCATGTACAAGTAAAACTCCTTTTGAAGAGGCGTATTTAACAGCTTCATCTACCCAGCTTTTTTCAGGTGAAAAACTTTTGCCAAAACTCATGTTGATTACCCATGCGCCATTATCAACTGCATACCTAATTGCATTAGCAATATCTTTGTCATGTTCATCACCATCTGGCACTGCTCTGATTGGCATGATGGCCACGTGATCAGCAACTCCTTTGATGCCAATATTGTTATTTCTTACAGCACCAATGATTCCAGCTACATGTGTTCCATGTGAGGCGTCTTTGCCCATAACATCATTGTTTCCATAAAAACGGTCTTTTGGATCATTGTAATTATCCTTTACCACATCAGCACGGTAGTTTTTTGGTTCTTTTTCAACTGCTTCCACTTTTGATTTTTCTCCTTCGTAGAATTGAATTAACTCATTTATCAAAACAGTGTTGGTATTTTCCATTTGCCTAGTTTGTTGGAAAAATCCCAACAAAGCTGCTCTAGCTTTGGCGACTGCTGGTTCCGAAGTGGTAAAATTCGCAAGGTCATCACCTGTATAAACTTGTTTGCTCAAAGCAATTTTTAAAATACTATCTGCTGATGGCAGCTTGCTTACAATATCTTTTAAAATTAAAACATACATCGAAGCCTCTTTGGCTTGGGCCTCTAGTTGAAATTTAGCCTTGGCATACATTTGGTAGGCTTTTTTCTTCTCAGGTGACAAGTTTTTTTCATCTACTGGTTGATCGCCAAATTCTGCTTTGTATTTATAGTAAACTCTCGCTGCTTCATAACTGTCCTTTCCAACGTTTGAGCCATCTTTCCCACCTATAAAATTCCAACCATTAAAATCATCAACATAACCATTTTTATCATCATCAATTCCATTACCCATGATTTCTTTTTCATTCCTCCACAACACAGGCTTTAAATCTTCATGGGCTGTATCAATACCTGAATCAATAACAGCAACAACTATCTTTTTCTTTGGACTTTTTTGCTTGAGCAGCTCTGAATAGGCTTGTTCAAGTTTGATTCCATAAACTTGTGAAGCTGGGTCTTTGAGAAACCAGTCTTTGCTATATGCATCTATAGAAGATTGGGCATACAAGATGTTATTTGCAATGAATAAAACTAGGGCGAGGATTAAGTATTTTTTTAATTTCATAGCTGATGTTATATAAGTAGCAATTTAGTACAAAGGCAAATCCAATAAGAATTGTTAGTTGATTTTCGGAAAACTTTATTATTTAAACTGCTTTTTCCTGTTGAATATCAATAGGAATAGCATTGAAAAAGGCCCTACAAACATTAACATTATCGTCTGTACTGACCATAACAACCATCCAAACGCTAGTCCAGTTATTTCCATTATTCCATAAAGCCCCAAGGTTTTCTGCACAGCAAGTTGATAAGCTCCAACACCCCCTTGAGTAGCAATCATGGCAAAGCTTCCAAAAGTTAGAATGGTTAAGGATGGAACCCAGCCTAAATCAACAGTTTCTGCCAAACTATTAAAGCCGATACGAATACTCAATAGGTATAGAAACCATATAGTAAATGTGTAGGTCAAAAAAAGTCCTTTACGTTTGATTTTTTGGATCGAGAAGAGTCCTTCTTTAATGCCAACAAAAAAGGATTGTACTGATTTCAGCCACTTGCTTTTTTTAAATAGTTTATAAAGGATAGCGATTAATAAAATAAAGGCAAACAAGACTAATGCGAAAGTCAAGAAAGATTCATTTGCCTTTACCATTAATTTTTGAAGCAATTCAGCTGCATAGCTGCCAACACGATTGATTTGGGTTAAAACAGTCAGCAGAATTACCACGACAAGACATATCAAATCGATCAGTCTCTCTGCTACAATTGTACCTATAAGTTTATCTACAGGCATCTTTTCATATCTCCCCAATAAACTGCATTTAGCCACTTCACCTAGTCTGGGAAATACAAGGTTCAAAAAATAGCCTACCAAAACGGAAAGGAAAACATTGATAATTCCGGGTTTTCTATCCAATTCATCCATCATCATTTTCCAACGAAGCGCTCTAATGTAATGGCTTAGAATTAAGGCTGTAATACAGGGTATGACGTAATAAAGATTAGCCTGAATTACAAGTTCCTCAACTTTTTGAAGATCTTCCTTCGATAAAGAGGCAGTCGTATACCACAAAAGGAAGACACCCAATGATAAAAAAAGTATGAACTGAAGGATTTGTTTGGACTTTGTTTTCATCATTTTTGGCACTCAGGGAGTCTAAAATTAGTCATTCTCCTTCAATACCTCAAAAGGAGGAGTACGCTCGGTTGGGCTTTTTTTCTTATTTTTGCAGAAGATTCACGCTCCCCTTAACCTTTCAACATGGTAAGTAAGAAAAGAATACTCTTTATCGCCAATGAGATGTCACCTTATTTGGAACTAACTGAGTTCTCAGAAATCGTGAACAAGTTGGCCATAAAAGCAAACGATACTGGTTATGAGGTTAGGTGTATCATGCCTAGGTTTGGCACAATCAATGAAAGAAGACATCGTTTACATGAGGTTGTAAGGCTTTCTGGAATCAATATTTCCATCGATAACGATGATTACCCACTACAAATTAAGGTAGCTTCTTTACCAAATGCCCGACTTCAGGTTTATTTTCTGGATAATGAGGACATGTTTAAGAGAAAATTCGTGTTCAATGATGAAGACGATAAATGGTACGATGATAATGGAATAAGATCTGTATTCTTTTGTAAGGGCGCATTAGAAACGGTTAAAAAATTTGGCTGGCCTCCAGACATCATACATTGTAGCGGTTGGATGACAGGTTTGATTCCAATGTTTTTAAAGACAGCATATAAAAAGGAGCCTGTTTTTAGCAACAGTAAAATCCTTTTTACAATAGGTCAGAACACCTTCAAAGAAAAGCTTGGATCTAGTTTTCAAAAAAATAGCATGATCAGTGCCTTGATAAAGGACAAAGAAATGGAGCCATATAAGGATAACAATAATTTGGCAATGTTCAATGGAGGCGCTAGCTACGCAGATGCAATCTCTTTTGGAGATGCACAGGTAGATAAAAAACTCTTGGAAAGCTTCTCAAAGGTTAAAGGCAAAAAAGTTATTCCTTATCAAGCCGACTCTGATTTAACAGAGTATTTACAATTGTATAGCGACCTTGCAAACAAGTAATAACTGACCCAGTTAAAATTAACTACGTGAGACGACTTCGAAGCTTGTTGAATGGTATCCTAATTGTATTTTCTACTTTTTTGTTTAGCCAGTGTACCAAAATAAAGGGCACAGATATAGGTGCTGAATTACTACCAATTGTTGACAACATAATTACTTTTGATACTACTTTTGAAGTAATTACTACAACTTATGTAACTCCCGATTCACTGCTCCCTAAAATTGGAAGAGACGCAAGAGGTAATGCTGGTCAATATATTTTAGGTCATATCTCAAATGATCCTCAATTTGGCAAAACCACAGCATCCATATTCTTTGAACTTCTTCCTCCTGGGTTTCCTTATTTCTTTCAAAATACTGCAGATAGTCTCTATATGGATTCTGCTGTACTTTGTTTAAGATGGACCAACACTTTTGGTGATACCAATGCCCTTCAAACCATCAATGTGCACAGGGTTACAGAATTAATGAGGGTGGATTCAGTTTATAATACCAATAAGTCAGTTCGTTATGGCGAACAAATAGGCACCAAAACCTTTGCTCCAAAGGAATTAGATGACTCTATTTTTACTTTTCGCCAGACACGGGTAAATCAGTTGCGTATCAAACTAAATAACTCTTTTGCTAGATCACTTTTGGCCTTTGATACATCAGCAAGAAGTCCATATTATAACGACACCATCTTCAGGGATTTTTTCAAAGGTTTTGCTCTTGTGCCTCAAACCAATGGTACCTCTGCGAATGCCTTGATGAGTTTTGCAATGAGTGACACCTCTACTCATTTGCGCCTATATTATCGTTATGATAAAGATGGAATTAGAGATACCACTTATCGTGATTTTAGGTTCAATAGTCTCTATCCTGGTGCAGGTATCAATTATGTTCAGCGTGTTTATAATGGTAGTGAAGCTTCTCTTCACATTGGTGATAAACCAAGGGGAGATAGTTTGGTCTATTTACAAACTGCCCCCGGAACCTATGCGCTATTGCAAATTCCAGGTTTGAATGAATTCAAACAGAAAAAAGGAAATGTCATGGTGCATTTGGCTAGGCTTTCTATGGAAGAAGCTGAAACTCCTGGAAGAAGACCTTCTCTTTTTGGCACTCCTGAATTCTTGTATTTAGAATACTTGGATACAGTTGCCAATTCCTTTTCTCCATTGTACAACGATGCCTTTTTGGATGGTCAATTTGAGCCAATATTCTTTGGTGGTCAACGCAAATACGTTAAGGATTTTTCTAATAACATTGTATCGGCGTACAATATGAATATCACCCGTTATATTCAAGGAATCATCACCAAAAACAACCCCAATTTCAAGCTTAAGCTCTATGCTCCTTATGCAGTTCGCTATGAGGAACTACTCATAACCTTTGCTCTTAATAATTTAGCAAGGGGCAATGTAGTGTTGGGAGGTGGAAACCACAGCACTAAAAAAATGAAATTCAGGGTTATTTATTCTAAACTCTGATATTCATCTCTATATTTGCAAAAAATCAATTAATACATGTCTTACCTATTTACATCAGAAAGTGTTTCAGAAGGACACCCAGATAAAGTGGCGGATCAAATTTCAGATGCGCTGATCGATAATTTTCTTGCTTTTGATCCTCAATCAAAAGTTGCTTGTGAAACACTTGTGACTACTGGTCAGGTTGTTCTAGCAGGTGAAGTAAAATCAAAGGCGTATTTAGATGTTCAAGACATTGCTCGTAACGTAATCAAAAAAATTGGTTACACCAAGAGTGAATATATGTTTGAAGCAAATAGCTGTGGTATCCTAAGTGCTATCCACGAGCAATCTGCAGATATCAATCAGGGTGTTGATAGAAAGAAAAAAGAAGATCAGGGTGCAGGTGACCAAGGTATGATGTTTGGTTATGCAAGCAATGAGACAGAAGATTATATGCCTCTTGCTCTAGACCTTGCTCATAAAATATTAATTGAACTTGCTGCTTTGAGAAGAGAGAACAAGGCAATCAAGTACCTAAGACCTGATGCAAAGTCGCAGGTAACGCTTGAGTACAATGATAAAAATGAGCCAGTAAGAATCGATGCAATTGTAGTTTCTACGCAACATGATGATTTTGATGGTGAAGCAAAAATGCTTGCTAAAATCAAAAAGGATATCATTGAAATCCTTATTCCTCGTGTAAAGTCGAAGTACAAGAAATACGCGAAACTATTTAACAATGATATCAAGTATCATATCAATCCAACTGGTAAGTTTGTAATTGGTGGACCACATGGCGATACAGGTTTGACTGGTCGTAAGATCATCGTAGATACTTATGGTGGTAAAGGTGCACACGGAGGTGGTGCGTTCTCCGGAAAAGATCCAAGTAAGGTTGATCGCTCTGCTGCTTATGCTACTCGTCATATTGCAAAAAACTTGGTTGCTGCTGGTGTTGCAAGTGAAATTCTTGTTCAGGTTTCTTATGCAATTGGTGTTGCAAAACCTACCTCAATCAACGTAAATACTTTTGGTACAGCTAAAGTAAACTTGACTGACGGACAAATAGGCAAAATCGTTGAATCGATTTTCGATATGAGGCCTTATTTCATCGAGCAAAGATTGAAATTAAGAACGCCAATGTACAGTGAAACTGCAGCATATGGTCATATGGGAAGAAAGAATGAGGTTGTTACAAAGACCTTTACTAGTCCGGATGGTAAAACCAAAACAATGAAAGTTGAATTGTTTACATGGGAGAAACTAGATTATGTAGCAAAGGTGAAAAAGGCCTTTAACATCAAATAATCATCATCGTCTTAACATAATAAACCCTCCAATCGGAGGGTTTATTTATTTTTGAACTATGGAACTTATAAGGGGTAACTGGACAATCAATTCAAGCGACATAAAGTACGATAATCCCTGGATTAAAGTTACAGAACACCAAATCATTAATCCTTCTGGGAAAAATGGCATCTACGGAGAAGTCCATTTTAAAAATATCGCTATTGGTATTGTAGCACTTGATGACCAAGACAATATTTATATGGTGAATCAGTTTAGATTTGTCTTGAACCAAGATAGTCTTGAAATACCTGAAGGTGGCGGAAGTCTTGAAATTGATCCATTATTATCCGCAAAAAGAGAACTCAAGGAAGAAACTGGTTTAGAGGCTAAAAGTTGGGAAAAACTAATGGAATTACATCTCTCCAATTCTGTATCTGATGAGAAAGCGATAATTTATTTAGCAAAAGACTTGCACCAAGGTGAAATGGATCTAGAAGAAACAGAAGACATCATTGTAAGTAAACTATCTTTGAAAGAAGCCTATACAATGGTTAACGAAAATAAAATTACGGATGCCATTTCAGTTGCTGCCATTCTGAAGCTTTATGTTTTACAGTTTGAAAACAAGCACTAAATGAAAAGAAACGCTACAAATATTATTGGTAGACAACCTGTTCTTGAGGCATTGATGGATGGCCAACAACTCGAACGGGTGTTTATACAAAAAAATGCTGGGGGAGAAGGTATTGAAGAAATTAGGCGTTTGGCTCAAAAGCTTCAAATTCCTATCAATAGCGTCCCTATTGAAAAACTGAATGGCATGACCCGGGCTAATCACCAAGGGGTAATTGGCATAAACAGCATTATACAATACTTAGACCTCCAAGATACAATCGATCATGTGGTTGCCTCAGGAGAGGTTCCGCTTTTCGTAATGTTAGATGGAATTACTGATGTTCGAAATATTGGAGCTATTGCAAGAACAGCGCTATGCTGTGGCGCACAAGTGATAATCATACCTGATAAAGGTATAGCTGCTTTTAATGAAGAAGCACTCAAATCATCAGCAGGTGCACTTCAAAAAATCATGGTATGCAGAGTCAATAGCCTACTCAAAGCCATTGATACATTACACCTCAATGGCATAGCAGTTTATACTTCTGAAATGAAAATGAAGACAACTTTGGCAGAAGTTGATTTTATAAAGCCAAATTGTGTGGTGATGGGTAGTGAAGACAAAGGGGTACAGCCATTTATCTCAAAAGCAGCCGATGTTAAATTTACCATACCAATGAAAGGTAGTTTTGATTCCTTTAATGTAGGTGTCGCAACAGGCATAATCCTATTTGAGGCTTCTAAACAAAGAATGAGTTGAAAAATCTTTTATGGAATTCCGACTTGCATTTGATCCACCAGCTTTTGAAAAAAAAATTAATATTCATGATAAAATAATCATGGTAGGATCCTGTTTTACAGAGCACATCCATAATTATTTTTCAGAATACAAATTCAGTTGCATAGAAAACCCACATGGTACACTATTTAATCCTATAAGTATTTTCAAATCGATTCAGCATTACATTGACAAGACTATAATTGATGAACAATCACTCTTTCATCATAATGGCTTATGGAGTCATTGGGATTTTCATTCAAGATTAAGTGACAGTAAACCTGATCTTGCAGTTGCCAAAATGAATTCTGCTATAGAAAATGCACATTTTTTCTTAAAAGATGCCAATTGGCTAATCATAACACTTGGTACCGGCTTTGTTTACGAATACCAAGCACAAACAATTGTTGCAAATTGTCATAAGGTTCCTGCATCTTCATTTAAAAAGAGATTGCTATCCCTTCAGGAAATTGAACATGCATTTCAACAACTGTATGATCAGTTAAAGTCCTTTAACCCACTACTGAATCTTGTATTTACGATTAGTCCAGTTCGCCATCTCCGTGATGGTTTTGTAGAAAATAACCGAAGCAAAGCAATTTTGCACCATGTGGTAGGTAATTTTATCAATACCCCTGATGTTTTTTATTTTCCTTCATTTGAACTTATTATAGATGACTTGCGTGACTATAGATTTTATGCAGAAGACATGGTGCATCCTAACTATCAAGCAACTCATTACATATGGGAAAAGTTTAGTGTTGCGTGTATAGATGGCAAGACCAGAGCCTTTATGAAAGATATGGATCAACTCAATAATGCAATCAAGCATAAGCCAATTCATCCTAATTCTCAAGAACATATTAAATTCAGAGACAAGTTTAGATCAATTACTGAAGGATTAAGGCAACGTTTCCCAACACTTAATTGGGAGAAAGAAATTGCGTATTTCACTGAAAATTAAGTCTTAACTTTAAATACATTATTATTTTATGAAATATTTCATATTGGCATTATCCCTTTTGGTTAATGGCTTATTGGTTTACGTGTTGGATACAAGAAAAGTATTGCCCTTGCCATTGGGAAGTTTCTTAAATGTACAGGAGGGAGTATGGCAAAATGCGGAAGCAGTTGATAAAGATTTTAATGCAGATCTAAAACTCGATGGTTTAAAGGGTGAGGTAAATGTTTACTTTGATGAACGTTTGGTTCCACATGTTTTTGCTGCAGAAGAATCAGATGCTTATTTCGTGCAAGGTTATCTGCATGCTAAGTTTCGTTTGTGGCAAATGGAATTTCAAACCCACGCTGCAGCTGGCAGAATTAGTGAAATCGTAGGTAGTAAGGGACTTACATTTGATAGAAACCAGCGTAGAATTGGAATGGTGTTTGCCGCAGAAAATGCATTGGTTGCAATGGAAAAGGATGCTCAAACATTGTCTGCATTGAATGCCTATACTGCAGGTATCAATTCATTTATCAAAAAATTAAATACAAGTGAATTGCCCATAGAGTATAAGTTACTGGGTTATGAACCTGAGCTATG
This sequence comes from Bacteroidota bacterium, assembly GCA_041162625.1. Lineage (GTDB taxonomy): Bacteria > Bacteroidota > Bacteroidia > Chitinophagales > Chitinophagaceae > Pollutibacter. Next base: position 15,418 of record JBEASE010000009.1, read on the forward strand.
GAGTAATTTAAAATCTGCATTGTTTATCAAACAAATGACGAATACTTTAGCTGGGTATGATCGCGACTTAGAATTTACCAATGCATTGGAAATTTTAGGTGAAGAAAAGTTTAGAGTATTGTACTCAGATATTCCTGATTCATTGTATCCGGTTATTCCAACTGGTACTATCTATGCAGAATCAAGATTTGACCTTAATCCTCCAGATTCTGCTGATTCACTTTATTTTAAAAGAAAAGACACTATTGAATTTGTTGAAGACTATAAACCAGACCCCTTAAATGGAAGTAATAATTGGGTTGTGGGAGGATCGAAAACCAAGAGCGGAAAACCTATTTTAGCCAATGATCCTCATTTAAGTCTAACTCTTCCTTCTATTTGGTATGAAATTCAAATCAATACACCATCTTTTAATTCCTATGGTGTTTCTTTTCCAGGTATTCCTGGTGTAGTAATTGGGTATAATGATAGTATTGCTTTCGGATTTACCAATTCTGGAAGGGATGTAAAAGATTACTATGAGATCCTATTCAAAGACAAATCGAAAAAGTCTTATTTTTTTAATAATGAATGGACTGATTCGAAGTTGCGTATTGAATCGATTAAAATAAAAGATTCATTACCCTTTTTGGATACAGTTGCTTATAGCATATTTGGTCCGGTTACGTATGATCATGCATTCAAGCACAGCTTGTCCAATGAAAAGGCATATGCTTTGAGATGGGTAGCACATGATACATCAAATATTTTAAAAATGTGGATGCTGCTGAATCGGGCTAAAAATTACAATGATTATTATCAGGCGATTTCGCATTTTAATGTACCCGGACAAAACATGATTTTTGCTTCGACTTCGGGCGATATTGCCTTATGGCAGCAAGGTACCTTCCCACTTCGTTGGCAAGACCAGGGATTATTTGTTATGCCTGGAAAAGATAGTAGTTATATGTGGAAGGGTTATATTCCGATGGATGAAAATCCACATAGCGTTAATCCAGCTGAAGGTTATCTTAGTAGCGCTAATCAAAGGGCGGCCGACATCACCTATCCCTATTTTATGCCCGGCAGTTATGAGGTTTATAGACCCATAACCATCAACAGGAAACTTGCGGAACTTTCCAATATATCCATTGTTGATATGAAGCAATTGCAAAACAACAATTATAATGTCTTTGCAGAAATGGCACTACCTATATTGCTAAATAATATTGATATCGACAGACTATCTACAGATGAGAAAAGATACTTAAATATGGTGTCATCATGGAACTTGATGAATGATACCAAAGAAAAGGGGACAACTTGTTTTACCATATGGTGGGATTCTTTAAGTGCTGTTATTTTTAATGACGATCTGATTAAAGATAAAATTCCTGTTATAAAGCCTGAAAAATTTGTACTATTAGAAGCTCTTTCTAAAGATAGTAGCTTTATGTTTATTGATGATCTTTCAACTGAAAAATTAGAAACTTTGCGTGATCAAGTCACTTTAGCTTTTCAAAAAGCTTCATTGAAACTTTCCGCTTTAGAAAAAGATAATAAACTTACATGGGGTGAGTTTAAAAACACAACAGTATATCACCTTTTAAAAACAAATACTATTCCTTTTGCAAGGGAAGGTTTAAATATTGGAGGTGGAGCTGGAATTGTTAATGCTACTACACACGATCATGGACCGAGTTGGAAAATGATTATCGAAATGGAAACGCCTATAAAAGCTGTAGGTGTTTATCCGGGCGGACAAAGTGGTAATCCTGGAAGTCAGTATTATGATTCATTTATCGATACTTGGACAAAAGGGGAGTACTATGATTTAACCATGATGACCAAAAAAGATGTACAAGACCGTAAATTCAAATGGAAAATGAAATTTTCTGCAAAATAATTATGTCATGATGAAATTTATTGTATCATTTTTGATTTGCCCTTTGTTGGCCTATGCTTTAGGAATGTTACTTCCTTGGTGGTCAGTCGCAATTGCTGGTTTTCTTACTGGTTCTTTTATACCTCAACATAGACTGTTATCTTTTTTGTCTTGTTTTTTAGGTGTATTGATTTTTGTTGGTGGTCTCATCTACTATATTAGTGATGCCAATAACCATATCCTAGCACAAAAAATCGGGTTATTGGTATTGAAAGACAAAAATGAGTTCATGATTATTGGTGTCTCTGCTCTGATTGCAGCACTTATTGCAGGCATTTCTGCAATTACTGGAAGATCATTAGCGATTGTTGTAAAAAAGGCTTGATGTTGCGAAAACTAAAGTTTATTTTTTTAATTTTTATTGCATTAATATTTTCTTTTCATTCTAGTGTTCAAGCCGCAACAATACACGGAAAAACACTTGATGAAAAAAATCAGCCTTTACCTTTTTCAACAATTACCATTAAAGAGTTGAACAAGAAAATTGTATCGAATGGTAATGGTGAATACAGTATAGAACTAAGCCCAGGAACCTATACTTTTGTTTGTCAGCATGTTGGCTATGCAACGTTCACTAAAGAAGTTCATGTTCATGAAAGAGAGCATGTGCATAATTTTCATTTAAAGCCTAATGAATTAACACTAAAAGAAGTTATCATTAAAACGGGAAGAGAAGATCCTGCCTATGCTATTATTCGAAATGCCATAAAGGAAAGAAGCTATAATGGCAAAAAAGCAGGTGCGTACTCTTGCGAAGCTTATATAAAAGGTTTAATCAGAACGAACGATTATCCTAATACTTTATTGGGTCAAACGATTGATTTTGAAGATGGTGATACTTCAAAAAAGAAAATAATTTTTCTTTCAGAATCCATCTCTGATATTTTTGTCACCCAAGCAAATGAATCCAAAGTTGTTGTAAAATCTACAAGGGTAAGCGGGCAAACAAATGGTCTTGGCTTGGCTACTCCATTTTTATTGTCTTTCTATGAGAATATTGTTGCATTGCCGAAATCATTCAATCCAAGAGGGTTCATTTCACCTATTGCTGACGGTGCACTTGCTTTCTATAATTATAAATATTTAGGTGCTTTTTATGAAAACAATGTGATGATCAATAAAATCTTAGTTACACCAAAAAGAAACTTCGAACCCCTCTTCAAGGGATATATACAGATAATTGAAAATACTTGGAACATCCATTCGGTTAGTTTGAGCTTAAATAAACAATCTTTACTAGAATTTGCCGATAAAATAACTATTGAACAACAATATGAAAAAGTTGATTTTGACACCTGGATGGTAGGGAGTCAGACAATCTATCCTGAGGTTAAATTTCTTGGATTTGATGCAGGAGGTTATTTTACAACTTTATTCAGTAAGTATCAACTCAATCAACAATTGGAAAAAAAAGATTTTGGAAAAGTTTTACTAAAGTATGATTCATTATCAAATAAAAAATCTTTAGAATACTGGGAAACTGCTCGTCCTATTCCATTATTAACAGAGGAAATTGTTGATTTTAGAAAAAAAGATTCATTGGAAAAGAGAAGAGAAGATCCCGCCTATTTAGATTCTTTAGACAGACGGCAAAATAAATTAAATGCATTTGGATTAATTGTAAACGGACAAACGCTAATAAATAGAAATAGAAAATTGAATTATACTTATGATCCTTTGTTAAAGTCGGTAAGCTATAATACAGTAGAAGGATTAGCACTTCAATTATCAGGATCTTTACAAAAAGAGTTGAAAGGTAGAAATCAACTGACATTTACGCCAGTCTTACGCTATGGGATGACCAATAGGCATTTCAATGCCTTCTTAAGGACAAATTACAGATTCGGCAAAAAATATGTAAACAATATAAATACATCATTTGGGACTAGAGTATTTCAATTCAACAATGCCAATCCAATTCCTCAAATCATGAATACATTTGCCACAATACTAAAAGGCAACAATTATATGAAATTATACCAAGCCAATTTCTTTCAAATGAGTTATCAAAAAGGTGTTGGAGATGGCTTTGATTTTACAGGATTTATCAATTACCAAGATAGAACCCCTTTGGTAAATACCGATACGAGTTATGCTTGGGGAAACTCTAGAATATTTGACAAGTTTACACCCAATTACCCCACTGAAATAGTGAATCAACCCATGAAGGCTCATCAAAACTTTGTAATTGGTTTCAGAATAAATTTCAGACCAGGAACAAAATACATCGAGTTGCCTGACCGTGTGATTTCATCATTTTCTCGAACACCAACTTTTAGTTTCCAATATAGTAAGGCAATAAAAAATATTTTGGGTAGCGATAATGATTTCGATAAATGGCGCTTTTCTATAACAGGTGATATCAATATGAAGTTGGGAGGAGAATTTCGGTATAGATTTGAAACAGGAGGATTTATCAATGCTAAAACAGTTGAAGTGCCAGATTACAATCACTTCATAGGTAACCTTACTCGTAAATCCACTCCTTATGTAGAAAGTTTTCAAGTAGCACCTTTTTACGCTTTATCTAATAAGGATAAGATTTTTTTACAATTGAATGGAGAGTATAGATTAAATGGATTACTAACAAATAAAATTCCTTTAATAAGACGCTTAAATTTACGTGTTGTAACTGGAGTGAATGCAATATGGTTAAAGGATAAAAATTATACTGAAGTATTTGTAGGGGTAGATAATATCTTAAAGCTGTTTCGTTTTGATTATGTTTGGGGAATGGGTAGAACGGTAATACCCCAAAATGGTATTAAAATTGGCATCAGAGGATTTTCAACTTTATTTACCGACTACTAGCAATCAAAATATTTGTTATAATTTTGTATAGTTAATGATTTTGCTCAGCCTGCAACTGAGGTTTCATAAACGGAAATTAAAATCAAAATTATGGCAACACTACACAATAGGGTGTCGCGTAGATTGCTCAAAGAAAGAGCATTGGCGGACACCACTCCGAGAGTTACACTTTCTTTTTACTGTTATTTCAAAATTTTAGATCCTAAGCTTTTTAGAGACGATTGGTACAGGAAACTAAATGCAATTAAAGTATTTGGGCGTATTTATGTTGCCAATGAAGGCATCAATGCACAGATTAACTGTCCGGTTGAACATCTTGAAGAGCTGCGTAGTTTCATTTACAGTTATCCTGAAATGTATAATCTTCGTTTGAATAAAGCTGTTCAAGAGGATAATCATTCTTTTTATGTGCTTGATATAAAAATTAGAAATAAAATCGTAGCTGACGGAATTGAGGACCAATCGTTTTCAATGGATAATAAAGGAAAGTATGTTAACGCTTTTCAGTTTAACAATATGGTTAAAGATCCAAATACCTTGGTGATTGATATGAGAAATCATTATGAATTTGAGGTCGGTCGATTTAAAAATGCAATTGAAATACCTAGTGACACTTTCAGAGAGCAATTACCCATGGCTGCAGAAATGTTTGAAGCTGAGAAGGAGAGGAATATCATCATGTATTGTACAGGAGGAATTCGTTGTGAAAAAGCTAGTGCTTGGATGTTGCATAAAGGGTATAAAAATGTTTTTCACCTAGAGGGTGGAATTATCAATTATATCAATCAAGTAAATGAGCATAAACTCGAAAATGAGTTTATTGGCAAGAATTTTGTATTTGATGAAAGACTAGGAGAGCGAATAACTGATGACGTAATTGCCAATTGCCATGTTTGTGGTAAGCCTTGTGATGTGCATGTAAACTGTGCAAACAGTGCTTGTCACCTTTTGTTTATTCAATGTGATGATTGCAAAACAGCTTTAGATGGATGTTGTAGTAAAGATTGTCAAATCTTTATCCATCTCCCTGAAGAGGAACAAAAGTTAAAGCGAAAAGGAATTGATAAAGGAAGAAATATTTTCAACAAGTCGAAGCAGCTTATTAAAGCTTTATCTAAACCTGATTAAGTCTATTGACCGAGTTTAGATAAAGATTCGGTTGTCTTGTTGTAAGTTTCTTCATCAGATAAATCGACTGGTACAAAATTTTCTCCTATAAGTTGCTCATAGAGTTGGATGTATCTGTCAGAAATAGTCTTGATCCATTCATCAGTCATTTCAGGAACTACTTGTCCAGTCTTACCCATAAAGTTGTTGGCTATTAACCATTCACGTACAAACTCCTTGCTCAATTGTAGTTGTCTTTCACCTTTTTTTTGTCTTTCTTCAAAGCCTTCTGCATAAAAATACCTGGATGAATCTGGGGTATGAATTTCATCCATTAATACAATTTCTCCATTTAGTTTGCCAAACTCGTATTTAGTGTCTGCAAGAATTAGCCCTTGCATTTCAGCAAGTTCTTTTCCTTTTGCAAAAAGAGCTAAAGAGTATTGTTTCAATATATCCCATTCTTTAGCAGTAGCCAATCCTTGAGCAATGATTTCATCTGCACTAATATCTTCATCATGACCAGCTGCCGCTTTAGTTGAAGGTGTTATCAGTGGGGTTGGAAAGAAATCATTTTCTTTTAAGCCATCCGGCATAATTTCACCACATAAAATTCTGCCATTTTGGTAAGTTCTCCATGCATGACCAACCAAGTTACCCCGAACAACCATTTCTATTTTAAATGGCTCACAAAGGTGCCCAATTGAGACGTTTGGAGCGGGACTTTCAATTAGCCAATTTGGACAAATAGCTTTTGTTTGACCCAACATGTAAGCAGCTATTTGGTTCAAAACCTGCCCTTTGTAAGGAATAGGCCTAGGCAAAACAACATCAAAAGCTGAAATTCTATTGCTTGCAACCATTACAAGGTATTGGTTGTTAATGGTATAAACATCTCTGACCTTACCCTTATAAAAAGCCGTTTGCCCTGGAAAATTGAAGTTATTCATGCTGCTAAATTAAAATTGCGGCTTGATTCTGCCAATTTTAGATGTCTTTCAAATATGAATATGCCTTGAAATTTTTTTATGATTCGAACAATGCCTATTTTGTATCCAAATTTGACCAAAAAAACTGCTTATGAAAAGATTAGCGCGCTTAGCAGCTCTATTTTGCTTGATGCTGCCGGCTATTGTTAATGCACAGAACGTTACAATTTCTGGTAACGTAAAGAGTGCTGCTGGACCAGAAACTTTAAGTTCTGTTTCAGTTACTCTGAAAGGAAGCACTTCAGGTACATTTACAGACAACAAAGGAAATTTCACTTTGAGTATTCCTGCTTCAACTAAGTTTCCAGTTACACTTTTGTTCTCTTCAATTGGATATGGTATATCCGAAGTAACAGTAAACGGAGCAGGTGCAATACCTACTGTAAGCTTGTCTCCATCTTCTACACTAGGAGAGGAGGTTGTAGTTTCTGCAACAAGAACTCCAACTAAAATCCTAGAATCACCTGTTTCTATTGAACGTATCAGTAATACAGCACTGAGAAATGCTCCTGCTGCTGATTACTTTGATATGACTTACAATTTAAAAGGTGTTGATATGGTTGCTTCGAGCTTAACCTTCAAAACAGTAACCACCAGAGGTTTTGCTGGATCTGGTAATACAAGGTTTACACAAATTGTAGACGGTATGGATAACCAGGCGCCAGGTCTGAACTTTGCTGTAGGTAGCTTAATTGGTCTAAGTGAACTCGATGTAGAAAGTATGGAACTTCTACAAGGTGCATCTTCTGCACTTTATGGATCCGGTGGTATGAATGGAACACTCCTAATTAATAGTAAAGATCCTTTCAAACATCAAGGTCTTTCATTTCAAATCAAAAATGGTTTGATGCATGCAGACGGCAAATACCGCGATCCATCAGGATATTATAATTGGGATGTAAGATATGCCAAGAAAGTTAGTGATCGTTTTGCCTATAAAATCACTGCAGGTCTAATTCAGGCTAAAGATTGGTTGGCTGCTGATAATAGAAACGTATTGCGTTCAGGTCCGTTCTTGGGCAGTATTATTCCAGGAACAAGAGCAACAGATCCTAACTATGATGGTATGAACTATTATGGTGACGAGACAACCATTGACTTGAACTTGGTTTTAAATGGTATTGCTGGTCAAGCTCCCTTTTTAGCACCCTATATTTCTACATTGACTGGTTCACCTAATCCAGTATCTAGAACAGGATATACTGAAAAAGAAGTGACCAATCCCAATACTATAAACTTCAAGATGGGTGCTTCATTCAACTATAAAATAACCAATTCAATTGAAGCCATTTTATCTGGTTTCTGGGGTACTGGTAACACTGTATATACAGGAAGTGATCGCTATTCCTTGCTAGATTTAAAAATGGGTCAATATAAACTCGAATTAAAGCATAAAAACTGGGCGGTAAGAGCATATACCACTCAAGAAAATGCTGGACAATCTTACAATACTACTGTAACAACAAGGTTGTTTAATGAGGCATGGAAATCATCTCCTCAATGGTACACTGAATATGGACAAGCCTATTTGGGTGGATTGTTGAATGGAATGACTTCTATCAACGCTCATAACATGGCACGTTCAGTAGCAGATATCGGCAGACCAATGCCAGGAACAAGACAATTCCAGAGATTGTATGATTCAGTAAGAGCAAGATCAATTGCTGATGGAGGTGGTCTTTTTGTTGATAAAACTAATCTTTATGCTGTTGAAGGACAGTATAATCTTACTCACCTTACTGGAGATTGGGCAGAAGTATTGGTTGGTGGTAACTTCAGACAGTTTTTGTTGAATTCTGAAGGTACTTTGTTCGCTGACTCAACAGGAAAAATTCCTATCAACGAATTTGGTGGATATGTTCAAGTTGCAAAAGGTTTTGCAAAAGACCTTATTAAGTTCACTGTTTCTGGTCGTTACGACAAAAACGAAAACTTTAAAGGTCGTTTTACACCAAGAGCTACTGCTACTTTGCGTATAGCTAAGAATAATCATTTAAGATTCTCATATCAAACAGCTTATCGTTTCCCATCTACACAACAGCAGTTTATCAACCTAGCTGCGGGTGGAGCGATACTGATTGGTGGTGTTCCTTCAATGAAGCAAGGCTATAATATAACCGGCAACCCAGTTTATTCTGTTGCTGCACTTGGGCAAGGACAACTTAAGGTACAGGAGTTCACAGATTTCAAACCAGAAGCAGTTACTTCATTTGAAGTTGGATATAGAGGGTTGTTGCTCAAGTCAAGATTGTTGATTGATGCTTATTACTATCAAGGTAATTACCAAGACTTCATCACAAGAGTATTGGTCGCCCAATCTATTACTAATGCTCCTAGTCCTGCTGATATCTTAGTGGCTTCTAAAAGAAGAATCCTTTCTATTCCAATCAACAACCCAACGCAAGTTAAGACAAGCGGTTGGGGTGTATCAGCAGAGTATAGGTTCAATGGAGGTTTCTACACCACGGGTAACATATCTTCTGATAAATTAGGAGATGTTGCACAAGGATTTATTACCTACTTCAATGCACCTAAATTGCGTGGTAATGTTTCTTTTGGTAACAATGGAATAGGAAAAAGTAAGAGAGTTGGATTCAACTTTGTCTACCGTTTCCAATCTGAATTCGATTACCAGAGTGATTTGGCAACTGGTGTTGTTCCATCCTACAGAGTGCTTGATGGTCAGATCAGTTACAAACTTCCAAAAATCAATTCTGTTATTAGAGTTGGTGCCAACAACTTGTTGAACCAGTATTATATTACAGCATTGGCCAACCCATCAATCGGTGGTTTGTATTATGTTTCTTTCGGTTACAATATTTTCTAATCGAAGTCAACACAACAACAAACTAAAAAAAATGAACATGAAAAATAAACTAAACATAATCAAGAACTGGCTACCAGTATTGACATTAGTGGTATTGGTTTCAGCATCTTGTACTAAAAATGAAAATGTACCAGAAGCAACTCCAATTAGCTATCCAACAGGAACTGGAAGCACAATTGGTGAGGTTTTGAATACCAATGCAAGCTTTTCAATATTGAAAGCTGCAGTAACAAAGGCTGGTTTAATGCCTGCAGTATCTGACAAAAACAGTGTTTTCACTGTGTTTGCTCCAGATGACGCTGCTTTTACGCGTTCTGGTATCTCTTTGGGTTTAATTAATGCGCTACCTGCAGCAACAGTTGCAAGTATTGTTCAATATCACGTAGTACCTGGAAGAAGTTTAACTTCAAGTGCTATACCTACTTCATTCCCTAACGTTCAAATGCCAACAGCTTTTGTATTCCCTTCACCAAATACAAATCCATTGGTTAGGTTCAGTAACTTCCCTTCAAAGAGAGGTTCAAATGTTTGGGTAAATAATATTCCAGTGATTACTCCAGATGTGGCTGCTGCAAACGGTACAATCCACGTAACTTTTGCTATGCTGAACCCACCTTCGAGAGTTTTATTGGATACAATAGCAAGAGATGCTGATTTGAGTTATTTAGTGGCTGCAATAACTGCTGCAGACGCCGGGGTTCCAGCTGGATCAAAATTCTCAGATTTCCTAGCAAATCCTTTGGCAAACTTCACAGTAATGGCTCCAACCAATCAAGCTTTCATCAACTTGCTTACATTCTTAGGTTTGCCTGCAAGTCCATCATCGCTTGCCTTGTTACCTCAAACAACCGTTAGAGGAATAGTAGCTTATCATCTATTATTGGCTAGGGCATTTGCAGCTAACTTACCAACAGTACCTACACCTGTTCCTTCATTGTTGTCAGCTTCAGTTCAAGGAGCTCCATTATTGACATTCAATGCTGCTCCAGGTGGTGGCGTAAAAGGTGCTGGAAATCCAACATATTCAAATATTACTGCAATCGATAGGCATGCTATCAATGGTGTTTTTCACAAGATTGATCAAGTATTACTTCCACAGTAATGAATGTATTTAATGAATAATAAAAAGACCGGCTTATAGTCGGTCTTTTTATTTTAATCTTTAATATCATTTAGCCTATACTGCAAACCTAAAGTGCATGATGTCTCCATCTTGAACTATATATTCTTTTCCCTGAACCGCCATTTTGCCTGCCTCTTTACATGCATTTTCAGAGCCTAAAGAAATAAAATCATCGTACCTAATTACTTCGGCTCTGATAAATCCTTTTTCAAAATCTGTATGGATTACACCAGCAGCTTGTGGAGCCGACATGCCTTTGGTGATTGTCCATGCTCTTACTTCTTGCACACCTGCTGTAAAATAGGTAGCCAGGTTCAATAATTTATAGGTCGATTTAATCAATCTTACAACTCCACTTTCGGATAGACCCATGTCCTCTAAAAACATCTGACGATCCTCATAACTCTCCATTACAGCGATATCACTCTCAATAGCCGCACTGACCAATAAAATCTCGGCACGTTCATTTTTAATAGCCTCTTTCACAATTTCAGTATGCTTGTTTCCATTGACAACACTTTTCTCATCTACGTTGCATACATAAATGACAGGCTTAATGGTTAGCAAGAACATATCGTGTATAAACTTTTCTTTTTCTTCTTGACTTATTTCAAAGGCTCTGGCATTTTTACCTTGTTCAAGATGGGCTTTCAAAGCTTTTAAAATTTCCATCCCTCTTACAACATCTCTGTCGCCTGTCTTGACCATCTTTTCCAACCTCGCCATTTTCTTTTCAACACTATCCAGATCTTTTAATTGGAGCTCTGTGTCGATTACCTCTTTATCGCGAATTGGATTCACTGATCCATCAACGTGGATTACATTATCATCCTCAAAACAACGTAATACGTGGATGATAGCATCAGTATTCCTGATATTGCCTAGAAATTGATTACCCAAACCTTCACCTTTACTGGCACCTTTAACCAAACCAGCAATATCTACAATTTCAACTGTTGTAGGGACTACCTTCTGTGGTTGTACAATTTTCTCTAAAGCCACAAGACGTTCATCGGGCACAGTTATTACCCCAATGTTGGGTTCTATTGTACAGAAAGGAAAATTGGCAGCCTGTGCTTTTGCACTGCTTAATGCATTAAATAAAGTTGATTTTCCTACATTTGGTAACCCGACAATTCCAGCTTGTAATGCCATAATTTAATTTTTTGCGTGGCAAAGATACTATGAATGAAACGATATGCTACGAATTGTCGCTTTTGATTAAAAAACAACCTTATGGCATTGAATTATATTTGGTTTTTCTTCTTCATCATCGCTTTTGCCATAGCTTTTGTAAAGTGGGTCATCACCGGAGATCCATTGATCATGAAAACAGTTACAGATGGAATATTCAAGTCCGCCTCAGATAGCGTTGATATATCATTTAAACTCATTGGAATTATGACCCTTTTCTTGGGGTTTATGAACATAGGAGAAAAGGCTGGTGCAATTCGTTTCCTTTCCAGAATTGTTGCTCCTTTTTTTAGCAGATTGTTTCCAGAACTGCCCGAAAAACATCCCGCATACGGTCATATGATGATGAATTTCTCAGCCAATTTATTGGGACTCGATAATGCTGCGACTCCTTTTGGCTTAAAGGCCATGGAAAGCTTACAATCTATCAATCCTGATAAAGAAAAAGCAAGTAATGCGCAATTAATGTTTTTGGTGTTGCATGCATCCGGACTTACCTTGATCCCAATCAGCATAATTGCCATGCGAGCTGCTGTAAATCCTCCAGCAGCTAATCCAACAGATATCTTTATCCCTTGTATGATTGCAACATTTGCGGCGACAATGGCAGCACTCTTTATTGTTTCCTTCCGTCAGAAAATCAACTTGTTTCAACCGGTTATTCTTGCTTGGATCTTGGGTATTTCAGCCATCATTGGGTTACTCATTGCTTACCTCAAAATTTTTCTCAATCAACTCGAAATAGAAACATTTTCAACAGTACTTAGTAACGGACTTATTCTACTCATCTTCTTGGTCTTTCTAACAGGGGGTATCTATAAAAAAGTAAATGTATTTGAATCGTTTGTTGAAGGTGCTAAAGGTGGATTTGATATCGCAATAAAAATTATTCCTTATCTCGTAGCCATGCTAGTGGCTATTAGTGTGCTGAGAAGTTCTGGCGCATTTGAGCTTTTGATTGATGGGATGAAATCAATTTTTACAGCATTGAGTGTTGATACGCAATTTGTAGCTGCATTACCTACAGCCCTCATGAAGCCTTTGAGTGGCAGTGGGGCAAGAGCCATGATGATTGATACCATGAACACTTATGGAGCTGATTCATTTGCTGGACGACTATCAGCAGTGTTCCAAGGTAGCAGTGACACCACTTTCTATGTAATTGCCGTTTATTTTGGTTCGGTTGGAATTAAAAATACCCGTTACGCTATTCCCAGTATGTTATTAGCCGACTTGGTTGGTATCATTACAGCTATCTTTGTGGCCTATCTGTTTTTTGGATAGGTGGTATGCAAATAACTTTAAAAAGAAGTTGAACTGCATGGCTTTTATGGAGTACGATCATATAAAAAAATAGATAAACAATTTCGAACCAATCAAATGAAAAATTGGACAACCTTATTCATTATTCTTTGCAGTTTAGAAGTTAACGCACAACCCAATACTATATTAGAAGAAGCAAGAGCTTTTGAGCGTCAATATAATACCACACAAGCTATTCTTAAATACGAAGAAGCCTTAAGGTCAAATCCCCATCAATTATCTATTTTAACACGATTGGTTGAGATATATTGTTCTAGTACAGAAGAAAGTAAAGAAGAAGATTTTAAAAAAGTCCAGCTCAATAAAGCAAATGAAAATCTTGTTTTAGCAAAGTCTATCGATTCTAACCATGCTGATTTTTTATATGCTAAGGCTCTATATTTGGGAAAATTAATAGAGATAAGTCCGGTTAAAGAGAAAGCCCAATACACGAAGGAAATTAAATCGCTGCTAGATGAAGCGCTCTACAAAGATCCCAACCATGTAAAATCACTCTATACACTGGCCAAGTGGAATGAGGAAGTAAGTGGACTCAATCCAGCTGTAAAAGCTGCAATGAAAGTCATCTTCGGGGGACTACCACCTGCATCTAGAGATCAAGCCTTAGAACTTCACCAAAAAGCTCGTAAATTGAATCCGGGTTTTCTAGCCAACAACTATGATTTGGCTTTATTACTCAAAAAAACAAATAAACCAAGTCAGGCAATTGAAGTCCTTCAAGCGCAAATGAAACTACCCACCAAAACAAAAGAAGAGCTTGAATTTAAAAATAAATCTAAACAACTACTTCAGTCTTTACAATAAATAAACTATTAATCAATTACTTATGAAATTAAAATTATTGATTTTTATACTACCTTTTTTTTGTGTTTTCTCTGTATCATGGGCACAAGAACAAGAAAAACCTGTTTCAAAATATGACCCTAATGAGCTTTTCAATCCTTTGTTTTATAAGCAATATGGTAATCATATCAGGACGGGTAATGGTGAACCTGGCCTAGGATACTGGCAGAATAGGGCAGATTATAGTATTAAAGCTGAACTGAATGACAAAACCAATCAGGTCAGTGGATCAGTTACTATGACTTATACCAATAACAGTCCGCATACCCTTGGCTTCCTTTGGTTCCAACTCGAACAAAACCTTTTTAATCCTAGCTCAAGAGGCTTTGCTAAACTACCCGTGAGCGGAAGAAGCCGTTATGGTAATTCAGCTAACCCTTTCATGGGTGGCTATAACATCAAATCAGTTAAATTAATTTCAACTGCAGCTGGGAAATCAACTGAAACCGAATTGGTTCCAGAAATTGTTGAGACAAGAATGAGACTAGATCTACCTAAAAGCTTAAAGCCAGCAGGTGATAAAGTAGTAGTGAAAGTCGATTATGAGTACACCGTTCCTGAATATGGAGCTGATAGAACAGGAATACTAAAAAATGCCGATGGAAATATCTATGCTATTGCACAGTGGTATCCTAAAATTTGTGTATTTGACGATATTCAAGGTTGGAATACCTTGCCTTATTTAGGCGCAAGTGAATTTTACTTAGAGTACGGAAACTTCGATGTTGCCATTACTGCACCTGCCAACCATATAGTTGTGGCCTCAGGCGATCTATTGAATCCTTCTGAAGTAATGACAGCTGACCAATTGAAAAGATACCAGCAGGCTCATCAATCAGATGCTACAGTAATTATCAGAAGCAGGGAAGAAGTAAAAGATGCTTCATCAAGACCAGCTAAACCTACACTTACTTGGAAATACCATATTACCAATGCCAGAGACTTTGCATGGGCTTCATCAGCTTCATTCATATGGGATGCAGCTAAAATCAACTTACCCAGTGGAAAAAAAGCATTGGCGCAATCAGTTTATCCTATCAGTTCTGATGGCACCAATGCATGGGGTAGAAGTACAGAATACACCAAAGCCAGTATTGAAAATTATTCTAAACGTTGGTTTGAATTCCCATATCCCATCGCTACCAACGTGGCTAGTAATGTAGGGGGTATGGAATATCCAGGCATCGTTTTTTGTGGAGCCAATGCAAAAACTGGTGGCTTATGGGGAGTTACCGATCATGAATTCGGACATACATGGTTTCCTATGATTGTAGGTAGCAATGAAAGAAAATATGGTTGGATGGACGAAGGATTCAACACCTTTATTAACGATATAGCGGCAAAAGATTTCAACAATGGAGAATATGCTCAGCCTGCTGCAAGCGCCCATGAAATGGCAAAAATGATGTACAGCGATAGATCAGAAGCCATCATGAAAACACCTGATGGAATGAAGGAATTTAATATTGGACTTTCCCTTTATTACAAACCTGGTTTTGCCTTAGGACTCTTGAGAGAGCATATTGTGGGCGAAAAACTATTTGACGAGGCTTTTAAAAAGTATATACGCGATTGGGCTTACAAACATCCTTCTCCTTGGGACTTTTTCAGGAGTATTGAAAGCAGTGTTGGAGAGGACTTGGGTTGGTTTTGGAAGGGCATGTTCTTGGAAAACTGGCGCTTAGATCAGGCATTGACCAAAGTGGAATACCAGAACAACAATGCCAAAAATGGTGCAATTGTTACCATTGACAACCTTGAAAAAGTAGCCATGCCAGTTGTAATAGAATTTGAAACAGTCTCAGGGACAAAAGGTAGGGTTAAATTACCTGTTGAAGTTTGGCAAAGTACTGCAACGGTTAAAACAAGAATACCTGTTCAAGAGGAGCTAAAAAGGGTAACAATTGATCCTGACATGGTTTTCCCAGATTATAATAGCGAGAATAATACTTGGACAGCCAACAAATAATAGGATTTTTAGGGAAAAATTCCCTAATTATCCACATTTTACCTAATTTTGCACTCCTTCAGCTCAATGGCTGATGTATTCCCAAATGGTCCCATAAGTACTTCATCTGTTTGAAGTCACCAGTAGGGGTAACTTAAAATTTGATTTTTTATGCCAAAAGTGAAAACCCACTCCAGGGCCAAAAAAACGTTTAAGGTCACTGGAACAGGAAAAATCACCTTCAGAAAGCCGACTAGAGGCCATTTGCTTACCAAAAAGGCTACTAAACGTAAACGTGCACTGCGTGTAACCGGTCAGGTTGGTCACTCCAATCTTGATTTCGTAATGAGATTATTACGTCTCAAATAGTGACTTACATTCATCATTTAAACTAATTAAGATATGCCACGTTCAAAAAATGCAGTTGCTTCTAGGGCACGCAGAAAAAGAATACTTAAGCAAGCCAAAGGCTTCTATGGTAAAAGAAAAAATGTTTATACAGTAGCTAAAAACGTCCTTGAAAAAGGTCTTACGTACAGCTACGTTGGTCGTAAATTAAAGAAAAGAGACTACCGCAGTCTTTGGATCGTTCGTATCAATGCTGCTGTTAGAGAAGAAGGACTTACTTACTCTGAGTTCATCAACAAACTCAAAGTAAAGGGTATCGACCTTGATCGCAAGGTTCTTGCAGATCTTGCAATGAACAACCCAGCTTCTTTCAAAGAGCTAGTAAACTCTGTAAAATAACTAGAGCCTAAATTATAGAAACCGGATGTAGAAATAAACATCCGGTTTTTTATTTTCTGTTTTGAAAAAAATTATTTTTGTTTCTTTATTTCAATCCAAAAACAAGTGAAAGGTAAAATGAGTAATACCTATACCGACCTCGTCAAGCAAACCTTTTATTTTCCTCAAGAAGGTTTTGACACCAAGGATGGCAACCTTTATTTCAATGGCCTAGATTTAAAAGCCATTATTGAGAAATATGGCACACCATTAAAGCTCACATATCTTCCAAAAATTGGTTCACAAATCAAGAGAGCAAAAACGCTTTTTCAACAAGCAATCAAAAAACACAATTACGAAGGGAAATACCATTACTGTTATTGTACAAAAAGCTCCCACTTTTCGTTTGTTGTAGAAGAGGCACTTCAACATGATATTCATCTAGAAACTTCTTTTGCCTACGATATTGAAATTATTAATAACCTTTACAAAAGAAGAAAAATCACAAAAGATACTTTCATCATTTGTAACGGATTTAAACAAAAGATGTATACCTCAAGGATTGCTCGATTAATCAATACAGGTTTCAAAAATGTAATACCTGTATTAGATAATAAAGAAGAGCTAGAGCGATACAAGCGTGCTGTAAAAGAGCCTTTTAAACTTGGTATTCGTGTTGCTGCAGAAGAAGAACCTAACTTCCCTTTTTATACATCAAGATTAGGTATTCGTGCAAAAGATATCCTTGAATTTTATGTTGACCAAATTGAAGGATACGAAGAGAAGTTTCAATTGAAAATGTTGCACATCTTCCTCAACAAAGGAATCAAAGATGATATCTATTATTGGAGTGAATTGAATAAAGTAATTAACCTTTATTGCCAATTAAAAAAGATTTGTCCAGAACTTGACTCAATCAACATTGGTGGTGGTTTCCCCATCAAACATTCATTGGGCTTTGAATACAACTACGCCTTCATGATCAATGAAATTGTAGGTACTATTAAAAAGGCTTGTAAAAAAGCCAGGGTTCCTATGCCAAATATTTTTACTGAGTTTGGAAGTTTCACAGTAGGTGAAAGTATGGCCCATATTTATTCTGTTTTGGCTGAAAAAACGCAGAACGATAGAGAAATATGGTACATGATTGATTCGTCTTTCATTACCACATTGCCTGATACATGGGGTATAGGTGAAAAGTTCCTGTTATTGCCTATCAACAAATGGGACAATGAATATCAACGTGTAGTGTTAGGTGGACTCACTTGTGATAGTCACGATTATTATGATTCAGAAGAGCACGTAAATGAAGTTTTCCTTCCTAAAACCAATGGTGAAAACAAAGAGCCACTATATCTTGGCTTTTTTCATACTGGAGCTTACCAAGATCAAATCAGCGGATATGGAGGAATTAAGCACTGTATGATTCCTTCTCCTAAGCATATCATTATTGGATATGATAAAAATGGCAAATTGCATGATTGGGTCTATGCAAAAGAACAGTCAGCACAAAGTATGCTTAAAATACTTGGTTATCTTTAGTAGATGAAAAAGATATTCTTCATTACTGCGCTTGCACTTTCTCAAATCAGTTTTGCACAAACCGATGAGGAGAAAGTAATCGCACGTGTTCAGAGCTTGTTTACTGCCATGTACAATGGTGATTCTGTTGGAGTGAGAGATTGTTTTACTGAAAAGGCAATTATGCAGACCATCGGGACAGACAAAATGGGCAAGTCTGTTGTTCAAATGGGCAGTCTTGATGCCTTCTCATCATTTGTAGGTAAGCAAGCAAAGGGTACAGCTGATGAAAGAATCAAATTTGATGGTATAAAAATTGATGGCGATATGGCCATGGTATGGACACCCTATGAATTTTATTACCAGCAGAAATTCAGTCATTGTGGTGTGAATTCTTTCATGCTTTTCCGTAAAGATGGAAATTGGAAAATCAATTACATCATTGATACCAGAAGAAAAGAAAACTGCAAGTAATCATTAACTTGCTTATTGCACTTTCAGCTTGTACTTCTTGTTTACTTTGGGATTGTTGAAATAAGCATCAGCATCTTGCTCTGAATAACGTGGATCAAACTCAACCAAAGGCAAATCAACCAACTGCAATTGGGATTGTTTCAATTCATCTCTAAGTTTCCTTGTTTTAGAAAGAATATCAGGGTCACGATCGCCTATAAGCATATTTTCCGTCATCATGTAATCCAAACGTTTGATTGTACCTCTAATTTGTGAAGCGGTATTTTGCTCCTGTACTTTATTTGGTGAAACTGCTTCTTTCACTGGTACAAGAGTTAAGCCTACTGATGGAAGAATTTTACCCAGACTTTGAGAAGTGGGGGTAGACCCTGATGTAGAAATTATTGTGCCTAACATTGCAGTTGAAGATCCTGTAATATCCAAGGTAGTTCTCGTATTCTTATTGGCTTTAATGTTTTTACTGACCATATAAAAAGTCAGCTTTAAATTGGTCACGTATTTTTTTATTTCATTGAGTACCTGAAGATGTTCAAGGTTTTTTTGAGGATAATTGACACCTGTTTTGATAAATATTCTAATTGATGCAGTATCTGCATTTCTAAACTTATCAGTCCCGATGAATTGTAATACTAAAATTTTTTGACGACTGGTATCATTATCCCTAATAAAATCATAAGGCACCATCCATTTGAATTCATCATCACATTTGTTAACTGCCCTGAAATCACTAATGGGATAATTTGTATTTATATTGATTTGTTCAATGGGAAAGCTTCCGTCTTCACATTGAACCCTGAATTGAAGTGAATCACCTTCCTCGAGTTGTATGGTGCTTCCTATGGTTGGCTTTAATTTTGATACAATTACTTCAGTATTGTAAAACATGATTGTGAAACTTGATTCAGCCCTTTCAGTAGCATCTCTCAAGTTTTGGATACCTACTTCAACTTTATAGGGAATATCATATTTTAATTTACCGCTCTTAAAAAAGCTCTTATCCGCTTTAAAATAGAGTATGCCAGTATTTTTATCAATTTTTAATCCAATTGGAGCATTTTTTAGGAACCAAAAATAATGTTGTGAAGGTTTATTAATTTCCAGGTCATAAACAAAAACAGAATCCACCTGAAGGGTAAAAAAAGGGTTAAGATTGGTAATCCTTAAAATAGAATCAGCAGCATTTAAATCGGTGATTGCAGCCGGTAATGTATCTGTTGCGGTGATTATAGTGTCCTTTTGGGCCTCCTGACTGTATAGGGTATTGGAAAGGAGGAGCAATAAAACAAATATTAGGAATCTCAATGCAAACTTTGTTTGGGCTAAATTAACTCAAAACGTTCAAATGCGTAACTTTGCACTAAATCTTTAACATATGTATCCAGCACAGATAGTAATTCCGATGAAGGAAGAACTGACAGAAAATGGCTTTGAAGAATTGCTCACTCCAACAGAAGTTGATGCACAATTGGCAAAGTCTGGAACAACATTAGTAGTAGTTAACTCCGTATGTGGATGTTCAGCAGGAAGTGCAAGACCTGGTGTCTTGATGTCTGTTCATAATTCACAAAAGCGGCCAGATTTTCTTACAACTACATTTGCAGGCTTTGATGTTGATGCAGTAAAAAGATTGAGAGAACATTTGTTGCCTTATCCTCCATCTTCACCTGCAGTTGCGTTGTTCAAAGACGGAAAGCTTGTCCACATGATTGAGCGTCATCAAATTGAAGGCAGACCTGCCCAAATGATCGCGCAAAATCTAATGGCCGCTTACGAAGAATATTGCAACTAAAAGTATGTATCCAAATCTCTATTTTTTTCTAAAAGATGTATTTGGTATAACCCCTCCGGGTTTCACGCTCTATATCAATTCATTCGGGTTCTTGGTGGCCATTGCTTTTGTTGTTGCCGCTATTTTCCTGAGAAATGAAATGAAGCGAAAAGAACAGGAGGGGTTATTGTTTCCCATTGAGGAAAAAATCTTGGTGGGTAAACCAGCCTCTATTACAGAACTTTTGGCCAATTTTGGATTTGGTTTCTTGGTGGGTTATAAAATCTTGGGTGTATTTTTCAATGACAGTCAGGTTAATCCTCAAGAGTATATATTTTCTAGTAAAGGTTCCATTTTAGGGGGTTTGCTGTTAGGCGGCCTCTTCTCTGGACTCAAATATTTTGAAAAGAAAAAACAAGCTTTAGCCAAACCAGAAGAACGAAAATTTAAAATATGGCCTCATGAAAGAGTGGGGGATATTACTGTATATGCTGCTATTGCTGGTTTCTTGGGGGCTAAAGTATTCGATAATTTAGAGAACTGGGACAGATTCATACAAGATCCCATCGGAAATTTATTGTCGCCTAGCGGACTCACGTTTTATGGTGGATTGATTGTAGCTTCTATCACCATTATTCTGTTTGCAAGAGGGAAAAAAATTGGCATCCGTCATTTAATTGACTCTGCTGCACCAGCTTTAATGATTGCATACGCCATTGGCCGTTTGGGTTGTCATGTTTCAGGTGATGGCGACTGGGGTGTATTCAACAGCGCTTATAAAGTAAATGAACAAAATAAAATTGTTGAGGCTGCTGATTGGGAGTTTCATCAAACCTTGATGGATAATCAAGAATTCACAAGGCTGTTGGTGAATGAATATGGTAACATGGACAGTATTCCACACATTGCATTCAAGGGACCTTCTTTTTTACCCAATTGGCTATGGGCATATAACTATCCTCACAACGTAAATGAGGTGGGTAACAAGATTAAAAACTGTGAAGGAGCTTATTGTTATCAATTAACACCACCTGTATTTCCAACTCCACTTTATGAAATCATAGCCTGTACCTTCTTGTTCTTGGTATTATGGTATTTTAGAAAGAAATTAAAAGCACCTGGTGCACTTTTTGGCTTCTATCTTGTATTGAACGGTTTTGAGCGTTTCATGGTTGAAAAAATAAGGGTAAACACTACCTATGATATATTTGGATTTCATCCAACTCAAGCTGAATTGATCTCATCTATATTAATGATTGTTGGACTTTGGTTTTGGATGGATGCTAACAAACGTCATAAATTATCACTTCAAAAATAAAACTTATGGCTTCCTTTGATATTCTAAGCAAAGTTGATGGGCAAGCCTTAGACAATGCCATCAATGTAACCCGTAAAGAGATCACCAACCGATTTGATTTCAAAGATTCAGTAGTCAATATTGACCTGAACAAAAAGGAAATGAAAATCAACATAGAGACTTCAGACGATATGAAAATGAAGCAATTAGTTGAAGTGTTAATTAACCGTGCAAACAAGCAAGGCATTTCTCCTCATGCCTTTGATACCAGCAAAGCTTCCTATCCAAGTGGTAAAACCATCAAGCAAG
Source organism: Bacteroidota bacterium (assembly GCA_041162625.1). Taxonomy (GTDB): domain Bacteria; phylum Bacteroidota; class Bacteroidia; order Chitinophagales; family Chitinophagaceae; genus Pollutibacter. The sequence continues at coordinate 37,602 of JBEASE010000009.1, forward strand.
AGGTGACAGTCAAAAATGGGCTTAAACAGGAGGATGCAAAGAAAATTACCAAATTGATCAAAGACAAGGGACTAAAAGTACAGACCCAAATCATGGATGATATTATCCGTGTAACAGGTAAAAAAATTGATGATTTACAGGAAGTTATACAGCTTTGCAGGGCTGCAGAACTGAATCTTCCACTTCAATTTGAGAACATGAGGAGCTAAAAGTACAAAAAGTTGAAAATTAGGGGATAAACCCTTAACTTTGCACCCTTAATAAAATGTCATGGCCAAATCCATGCAGCCTAAAAATCAATAAAATGAAACAAGGTATCCACCCAGAAGATTACAGATTTGTAGTTTTCAAAGACATGTCAAACGGTACAACGTTCCTTACTCGTTCAGGTGCTCCTTCAAAAGAGACCATCAAATGGGAAGATGGTAACGAATACCCAGTAGTGAAACTTGAAATTTCAAACACCTCACACCCATTCTATACAGGTCAAAATGTATTAGTGGATACTGCAGGTAGAATCGACAAGTTCAAAAAGAAATACGCAAAAAAGTAATTCCAAAACCCTCTCAACAGAGGGTTTTTCTTTTCCCATTCTCGTCGTAGCTTTGAGCAACTTGAAAAGCTATCATTTATACTTAGAAGAGGCGCATCTCCAACAGGACTTCCTACCGCTTACATTAAACAGATTATTTTCTGATTTAAGGATTGGAATATTCTCAATCCAGAACAGATGGCAAAAACTTGCCCAACATCAGGGTGTTCAAATCCTTTTTACAGAAAAAGAAAAAGCAGACGTTACTATATCTGCTAATCAAATACCTACAATCCATTTGTTTTTAGAGGATTTTTTTGCTGGAAAAAATGTTACAGAAAACAGCTTCATTAACATTAGCAGAATTTGGGAAGTGACTACCAATAATATTGAAATCTTATTAAACGATTTACAATTGGTTAGTGTAAAAGATTACTTACCAAATGAACCTACTACCATTTTGAAAACAGGCTCAAATCCGGTTTATGTGCACCCTACCGCCAAACTTGATCACTGTTTTATCAATACAGAGAATGGTCCTGTTGTGATTGCCGCCAATGCCCAAATCATGAGCGGAGCCATGTTAAGAGGTCCAGTTTACATAGGAGACCATGCAGTAGTGAAGATGGGAACTATGCTTTATGAAGGAAGTAATATTGGTCAATATTGTGTAGTAGGTGGTGAAATCAAGAATAGCATCTTCCATGCTAATGCCAACAAAGCCCATCATGGCTATATTGGCGACAGTTATATTGGAGAGTGGTGCAATTTAGGCGCCGGTACTACCTGCTCAAATTTGAAGAACACTGCTGGGAAAATCAAGATATGGGATATGCATGCCAAAGCATACCGACTAGCTACAGAGAAGGCTGGAGTGTTCATGGGCGATTTTGTGCGAACTGCAGTCAACACCACCATCAACAGTGGATCAATATTTGGTTCTTTTTCCAACGTTTTTAATAAATCTGCGTTAACTCCAAAATTTATTCCGCCATTTACTTGGAGCCATGAAGCGTCTGGCAAATATGATTTGGATAAACTGATGACCGAATTAAATAAATGGATGAAGATGAAGGGCCAAACACCTTCAGAAGATTTAAAAACAAATATTATCAATCTTTATAATCAATTTTGACATGAGAAAACAAATCGCGGCAGCTAATTGGAAAATGAATAAACGTTTGGATGAAGGAAAGGTATTACTCGAAACCATCCTTCAATCAACTGATTTATTTGAGCCCAATCATGAAGTTGTGTTTGCCGTTCCTTCACCTTATTTAGTGCCACTTCAACCTTTGTTAGACGACAAAGCAAATATTGCTTTAGCTGCACAAAATTGTCACCATAAAACATCAGGTGCCTATACAGGTGAAATATCTGTAGATATGCTTGAGTCAATAAATATCAACTATTGTGTAGTAGGACATAGTGAAAGAAGAGAATATTTTGCTGAAACCAACGAGATGTTGGCAGATAAAGTCAACCTCTGCCTTGCTAAAAATATTACTCCAATTTTTTGTTGTGGTGAACCTCTTCAAATCAGAGAAGCAGAAACACAGAATCATTATGTAGAAGTACAATTGCAAGAATCTCTTTTTCATCTTGACGCGACTACTATTCAAAAAGTAGTAATAGCCTACGAACCCATCTGGGCCATTGGTACAGGTAAGACAGCTTCTTCAGCCCAAGCGCAAGAAATGCATGCCCATTTAAGAGCAGTATTAAGCGCAAAATACGGAGCTCCTGTAGCCAATGAAATCTCTATACTTTACGGAGGTAGTGTTAAAGGTGCAAATGCTGTAGAATTGTTCTCTCAGCCTGATGTGGATGGTGGATTGGTAGGAGGTGCATCTTTAATTGCCGAAGAATTCGTGCAAATAATCAAAGCACTTAAGTCTTAGGATTTTAATTTTTCAACCAATTCAACATAATCTTTCATGGCTTCCTCAGGGGTTTTACCTTTGAGGGAAGCCCATGCTTCATATTTGGCTTTACCCACAAAATCGAAAGGATTTTCTGGTGGATCTTTTTGGTTATCACCTTCAGTTGCCTGCTTGTATAAAGAATACAACTGCAATAAAGTCTCATTACTTGGCCGCTCTCTTAAGAGCTCAACATCTTTTACCGCTTGTTCAAATAAATCCTTCATTTTATAGGTTTCTGCTTAACGAAAATACAAGATTTAAGGAGAATTAAAATGATTAACTTTGCATCGCATTTTTGTCCTATTTATAAATGTATTTTTTCTCAAAGAAGTGAATGAAACAGATCAGAAATTTTTGCATAATTGCGCATATTGACCATGGAAAATCGACTTTGGCGGACCGGTTATTGCAAACAACCAATACTATTAGCGACCGTGACATGATGGACCAGGTGTTAGACGATATGGATCTGGAGAGAGAGAAAGGGATTACCATTAAGAGTCATGCTATTCAGATCAACTATAAACATACTGATGGTCAGCAATACACTTTAAATCTTATTGATACTCCTGGTCACGTCGATTTCAGCTATGAGGTGAGTAGGGCATTAGCTGCTTGTGAAGGTGCCTTATTGTTGGTTGATGCCGCACAAGGAATCCAAGCCCAAACCATCTCCAACCTTTACCTCGCTCTTGAAAACAACTTAGAGATCATCCCTGTGATCAATAAAATTGATATGGATGGAGCAATGATTGAAGAGGTAAAAGACCAAATCATTGATTTAATTGGTTGCAAACCGGAAGAAATTTTGTTGGCTAGCGGCAGGACGGGAATAGGAATTGAAGGTATTTTGGATGCCATTGTCAATCGTATCCCTTCACCAAAAGGTAATCCGACCGCACCGCTTCAAGCACTTGTCTTTGATTCAGTATTCAATTCTTTTAGGGGTATCATCGTTTACTATAGAATTTTAAATGGTAGCATCAACAAAGGAGATAAAATCAAATTTGTATCGACTGACCTAGAATATGGTGCAGATGAAGTGGGTATTCTTAAACTAACTATGCAAGAACAGAAATCTGTTCAATGTGGCGATGTAGGCTATTTGATTACGGGTATCAAAAATGCCAAAGAAGTAAAAGTAGGTGATACCATTATCAATGCCTTGAACCCTGCTGAAGCCATCAAAGGCTTTGAAGATGTTAAGCCAATGGTATTCGCTGGAATTTTCCCAGTAGTTACAGAGGATTTTGAGGAACTGCGTGATTGCATGGATAAACTACAATTGAACGATGCTTCACTCACATTTGAATTAGAAACCTCTCAGGCATTAGGTTTTGGTTTCCGTTGCGGATTCTTAGGTCTCTTACACATGGAAATTATCCAGGAGCGACTTGAACGTGAATTCAACCAAACAGTTATCACAACTGTACCTAACGTAAGCTTCATTGCTTATGATACAAGAGGTAATGAAATAAAAGTGAATAACCCAAGTGAAATGCTTGATCCTACACAAATGGATAGGATTGAAGAACCATTCATTAGGGCTCAAATCATCACCAAGCCAGATTATATTGGCAACATCATGACACTTTGCTTGGGCAAACGTGGAATGTTGATTAATCAAAGTTATCTCACGCAAAGCAGGGTAGAATTGATTTTTGAAATGCCACTCACAGAAATCGTATTTGATTTCTACGATAAATTAAAGAGCCAAACCAGGGGCTATGCTTCTTTTGATTATCATCCAATTGGGTACCGAGATAGTGACATTGTAAAAATGGATATTCTTTTAAATGGTGATAAAGTAGATGCCCTATCTGCTTTAATTCATAGAAGTAGAGCACAAGAATTTGGTAGAAAACTTTGTGAGAAATTAAAAGAACTTTTACCACGTCAGCAATTCCAAATTGCTATTCAAGCTGCTATCGGTGCTAAAGTAGTTGCGCGTGAAAATATCTCAGCAATGAGAAAAGATGTAACCGCTAAATGCTATGGTGGAGATATCAGTCGTAAGCGAAAACTATTGGAAAAGCAGAAAGAAGGTAAGAAAAGAATGCGTCAGATTGGTAACGTAGAAGTTCCTCAAGA
>JBEASE010000093.1:0-5513 GCA_041162625.1 Bacteroidota bacterium
AGATTAAAGAATTAGACCCATCTAAGAATTTCAAATACATTGAAAAGATGATAGAGTTTTTTATTAATGAGTCTCCTTCTATCTCGCATATAGGACAAGTTTTTAGGGATTTCGATAATTTAGGTAAACGCAATCAAATAAAAAACCCTGATATATCCAGATTTAAATCTTTAAAAGAACTTGAGGAAATTGTACAAGATGCTCAATCTAAGTATTCAAAGAAAAAGGAATATAAGGAAAAATCCAGTGATGTAAGTGTTATATTTGAAAATGAAAAGGTATTATTACTTTCTCCGAAAACACATGAAGCTGTTTGTAAATATGGGGCGAATACGAAGTGGTGTATTACTGAACAAGATCCCCATTGGTATTCAGTGTATAGATTAGAAAAAGCAACTCACTATTTTATAGTAATGAAAGGAAGGCTATATGCTAATGATTACTACTATGCCTACGCAATTCAGAATAACACCATTATTAAAGTAAATAATATACCAGTTGATACTATTAATGTTGGAGAATATTATGTGGGGCAATTAGCAGATCCTTCCTGTTACATAGAAAGCTCAAAACCTATACAATTATTTCATATTTCAGGGTTTGGTTGTGAATTAGGCGGTGCAATTGTGCCTTCTCTTAAATGTACAGGATCAAAAGACATTAGTATAACAAGAGCAACTGCTCAAGATTTCTTCTTTAATATTCTTGCTCCTGCAGATATCATTAACGGATTTACAATTAATGGTTCTAATACAGGGATTACTGCATCCCAATTTAGTGATGTTCCATCAACCAATGGAATATGGAAATTTGCTAGAATAAGCATACCTATAAATCAAACACCGGCAGGTGGTGTAGCACGTGTAGAAAATCCTTTAGGCAAATTTCATCTTGGAGTAATTCATGGAGACCAAGGTTCAACCACTAGATACGGCTACTTTTCGGACTTTGCAAGTACAACCATCAGGTATGAAAATTATTTTCCGCCGTTTTGTATTGGATCGCCCGTTTCAAAATCTCCAATTCTTATTGTAAGGGCAAACAATCCAATTACTTACCAGTGGTATAGAAATACCGAGCCTGATAACACAACGGGTACTCCAATTCAAGGAGCGACTGATTCTGCATATACAGTGCCGCTAATAAATAATGTGATTGGAACGACTTATTACTATGTAAAAGTTCAGGGCGAATGTGGTGAAGTGACCAGTCCAGTTACCCCCATTATCATCTCTCCCCTAAATTCAATCACTGCTTCTATCACTCAACCTAACGCAGTTTGCTTAGGTGATACTTCAGTCAACTTAAACGTTTCAGCAACAGGTAATGGTACTTTGCTGTATCAATGGTATGTCAATTCTGTAAATAGCTATACAAACGCAGCAAAAATTAAAGATGCCACTTTACCTACCTACAATATCAATACAGATTCTATTAGCAATAAATTTTATTTCGCAGAAGTTTTAGGTACCTGCGGAGGTGACAGTACACAAGTTGTTCAACTACAAATAACAGATTGTAGTACCATTTGTACACACACCCAGAAGTTTTTTGGAAAAAAATGTAAAGATGACGACGATGATCATGACGACGATGATGATGACGATGATGATGACAAAAAGAAAGATAGTAACAAAGATGAGGAAGATGATAAAGACAATAAAGACGACGATGACGAAGACGATGATGATGATTGTAAAAAACAAATCGCTGCTTTAAAACTAATCGAAAGTGGAATAAATAAATGGTATATCGAAAAAGGAAGCTTAAGCCTAGGAACAGTCAATAAATTCGTTGTTATTCGTAATGACAGTATTGATTTTAAAGCAATCAACGACTACCTGCCCACTAAAAAAACAAAGAAATACCAACTCAGTGGATCATTCAATAGTTTTTCTCTACTCAACAAGACAAAAAAAGACAAGGACAATGCATTACTAGCAGAAACAATAGTTCTTGCCCTCAATATTGGCAATAATTGGAAATTAAAAGATCTTGCTTTTAGCGATTCAGTCCTTTCAAAAAAACTAAAAGAAAAGTGTAAAGAATGCTTAGATAAAGAAGATGATGATGATGATGCCAAATCTGAAAAAGAAGGCGATGAGAAAGACAAAAAAGAGAAAAAAGATGATGAAGATTATTGCAACATCACTATCAAAGATTTTGATAAAAATGGTAAAACCAACATTCACGATCTTTTCCTAATTGCTAATGCTATTTTAGGTGGAGATGAAAATACTGGATACGATAAATATGCTATCGCAAACCTGATTTGCACCATAAATAAATCATTTTATTGTGATCCAAAAAAGGATGATGATGATGACGATGATGATGATGACGACGATGATGATGACGACGATGATGACGATGATGACGATGACGATGATGATGACGAGAACAAAAAGGATGATAATAAAGACAATTCTTCTACAGTAATCAATCCAAGTGCTCCTACATCTACCATCACTGTCAGAACAAGCCCTAATCCATTTGTATCAGATTTTACAATGAATTTCACATCTCCGGTCACTGGTGTTGCTAATATTGAATTTTACGATATGATGGGCAGGAAATTAAAAAATATAGACCCATTCTTAGTTGTTCCAAATAAGTCTTATACATTGAAAATCAATAATTTATACGCGAAAGGAAATCTTATTTTATACAAGATCAATATTGGAAAATCAAATAAAAGTGGTTGGATAATGAAGCAATAAACAAAGATGCATAATCAAATAATTTCCGATATTTGCAGCAGCAAAACCAAATCTAAATGGACAAAAGAATACACACACTGATTTTCTTGTATGTTGTTTACTTTTTGATTGCAATCAATATGTTGTTCTTCAAACCAGTTCAACAATTCTTGACAGGTTTCCTATTTGGTGCCACTGGCATCTTGATTTTCTTGATGTTCTTCTCACTATGGTTGCTTCAGCGAAAAGACTAATTTTCCTTAATTCAACGTATAAAAAAAGAGTCGATTTTCATCGACTCTTTTTCATTTATACATACTATAGTTTTTACAACTCTAGCTTCCATCCAGCCCTGTACTCACTCTTCACATACTGGTTAGCAGGCTCGAAATTGGTGATACGCAAATTATTAGCATCCCATAGCAATTTCTTCCTGCCCAAATACTTATCGTTCCATCCTTTCAAGTTCGGATTCTTCATCATCCAACTTCTGATAGCAAGGTTACCAATTAAAATACTTTCAGTAAACGGACCAGCAAATTCAAATGGTGAACTTGTTTGCGCATTGCCATAACCAGCTATACAAGCATTCACCCACTGCACCCAATGTCCCTCTGGAACACGCTTGATAGTCTCTGCAGGCATAGTCGTTTCCTTCATCAACTTTGTTGGCAACAACCTTGGTCTTGCACCATAACAATCAGTCAATAATTTTCCTTTTGTTCCATAGAATATTACTCCACCATCCCAGTTTCCAAACTCTTCTTCTGGACCAAGTTCATCCGGACGCTGTGGCAATAATCCACCATCATACCAAGAAACTTTGATATCACCTGGTTTACCATCTGTTCTTGGATAAGTAAGGTGGATAATAGTTGAAGGAGGGCAAGCGTCGGTATTTACAGAATCATCCCACATACCTCTCCAAATAGAGGCTACCGAACATTCAACATCAGAAGGATAAAGAATTGGCAAAGAACGGAACACAGGATCCATAATATGACAAGCCATATCACCTAATGATCCAGTTCCAAATGCCCACCATCCTCTCCAGTTAAAAGGAAGATAGGCTGGATTGTAATCAATCATTTTTGCAGGACCAATCCATAAATCCCAATTCAATTCTTTTGGAACCTCAAACTTACCTGTTGGAGTAGGAATACCCTGGGGCCAAACCGGACGATTAGTCCAACAATCAACTTTAGTGACTTCACCAATCAAACCAGCAGCAATGATTTCTTGTGTCTTTCTTACACCGTCACCTGAACCACCTTGGTTACCCATCTGCGTAACCACTTTGTATTTTTTAGCAGCTTCTGTCAAAACACGTGCTTCATAAATATCATGTGTCAATGGCTTCTGTGTATACACATGCTTACCCAATTGCATGGCTGCAATTGTTGCAACTGCGTGTGTATGGTCAGGAGTTGAAATAGAGCAGGCATCAATTACATCCTTCTCTTTATCCAGCATCTCCCTGAAATCCTTATAGTATCTTGCCTTAGGAAAATTTTTCCGCGATTTTGCTGCTGCACGATCATCTACATCACATAAAGCAACAATTTCTGCACGTGGACTTTCTGCAAAAGATGTTAAATCACTCTCGCCTTTTCCTCCTGCACCAATACCAGCAATACGCAATTTATCACTTGGTGCAACATAGCCTTTACCCCCTATAACATGACGAGGCACAATGGTGAATGCAGCCATCCCCATGGCTCCTGTCTTGATGAATTTTCTTCTTTGGTAATTTTTGTTCGACATAATTAATCGTTGAGTAAATAATGAAAGTTGTATGTTAAGAATATTTTACGCACTCTTGATTTTCCTTATCTGTATAAGATATACCATATTGCTTGAGCACATCATCAGGTACACCATTCCATTGATTTGGCGTATTGCCTTTATAACCAATATCATTTACACCTATCTGTGTTGTATAGAACCCTGAAGCGGTCAGGTTGCGCATCAAACTAAAAAAGGCAACACCTTGCGCAACTTCTGGTTTTGCTTTTTTAGGATAGGCAATTTCATCTACAATAGAAATACGATCTGCAGCACTGCACGACTTAAACGATTTTCCAAAACGTTTGGTAGCATGAATATCCAACCACCTCAAACCACCTCTCATAGGTGTTTGATGCGATGGCATATCCTTCACAATAAATTCGATGAACTCTGGCACTTTGGCTTCGCTGGCACTACCGCTCACCTCATCCTTCGGAATGATGATATCAGCAAGTATGGTAATGGTCGCCATTTCATGCTCATTGAAAAAAGTGTCAGCAACAACTTTATCGTATTGTGCTAATTCTTCAGGCTGACGATCCAATGTGAATCCATCCGCTACAGAACGGTTAGCGACTTTCTTTTCTTCGCCAGGCTTACAACCATCTAACAAGGTGGCTGCACCTAAGGTGCCTACAGTTAGTGCTTTTAGCGAGTCTCTACGATTCATTGGTTATATTTTTAATTCTATTTTAATATAGTTAACGGTTAACTGTTAACCGTCTAAATATTCCTCTTCTTCATTTCCTCCACCAAATACTCAGACGCCCTCATCGACAAAGCGAGGATGGTCCAAGTGATATTTTTATCCGCCTGCGAAACAAACGCTGCACCATCCATCACAAACAAATTCTTACAATCATGTGCCTGGTTGTATTTGTTCAACACAGATGATTTTGGATCATTACCCATACGCGCTGTTCCTGCCTCGTGGATAATCTTACCAGGAGTTTGTAATCCATAATCATTTTCTGGACCATCAGTATCACCCCAAGTAATAACTGCTCCCATAGCATGCATCAACTC
>JBEASE010000034.1:0-17625 GCA_041162625.1 Bacteroidota bacterium
ACCAATCAAAAAGGAGAATATCAAATAACTGGACTTTGTCCTGGTGATTACACACTTCGCATCAGTCACGCTGGCTGTCAAACCACAGATTATCATTTCCACATCAAAGATGATATGGAAAAGCATATCGATTTACCACATGCTGAAAATGTATTACAGGAAATTATAGTGGTAGGTGCTTCCTCTATTCGTGCAGAAGGAATTACTGGTGAATTGAGAGGAAAAGAACTTGCTGCAACTCGTGGATTGACACTTGGGGAATCACTGCAAAGAATTGCTGGTGTTACTGTTTTACAAACAGGAAACAATATCTATAAACCAGTTATTCAGGGATTGCATAGTAGTCGCGTTTTAATTCTTAACAACGGCATCAGGCAAGAAGGCCAACAATGGGGTAGTGAACATGCTCCTGAAATTGATCCTTATGTAGCAAACCGCCTCACCGTAATCAAAGGCGCATCATCTGTTCGTTATGGAGGAGATGCAATTGGAGGTGTAGTATTGGTTGAGCCACGCTTGTTGCAATACCATAAAGAGTTGAATGGAGAATTGAACCTTGCTGCATTTAGCAATAATCGTCAGGGAGTTATTTCAGCTATGGTAGAAAGTAGTTTTGATAAAGCAGAGAAAACTGCATGGCGTTTACAGGGTACTTTTAAACGTGGTGGTAATGCAAGAACAGCTGAATATTGGTTGAAGAATTCCGGGGTTGAAGAATTTAATATGTCGGCTGCAGCAGGATGGAGATCCAAGAATAAAGGAGCTGAACTTTTTTACAGTGTCTTTAATACCCGTATTGGAATTTTTTCTGGCGCTCATATTGGCAACCTTACTGATTTAGAAAACCTTATTCGTTTACAAGAGCCACCTGCTTATATAAAGGATGCTGATTTTAGTTATGTTATTGATCGTCCTTATCAAGATGTGCAACATCACCTGGTAAAACTAAAAGGATTTTCAGAGCAAGTTGGTAAAAGTAGAATCAGCCTTACTTTTTCCTCTCAATTAAACATTAGAAAGGAATTTGATATTACCAGATCAGAAACCGAACAGCCTCAATTGCAATTGAATTTACTAACCAATATGGCTGATTTGGTTTGGGAGCATTTTGGTGATACTCGCCTTAAGGGTTCAATGGGTTTAAATGTTATGCATCAGCAGAATTCAATCAACTACCGTTATTTTATTCCCAACTACCAGGGACTAGATCTTGGCTTTTGGATTGCTGAAAAATACAAATACAAAAAGTGGCAAATTGAAGGTGGATTAAGGTATGATTATAGAGCTCGATTTGCTATAACAGATAACGATAAAGCGCCTTTTGATGTATTAATTGGGAATGCCTTGGTTGCTGGAGATCCATATGGGGAAAGAAACTTTAGTGGACTTTCAGGAACTGGTGTTGTAGCCTATGCTTTCAATGAAAACCTTAGGGCATCAGTTACTGCTGCTACTGCCTGGAGAGCACCTCAAATGAATGAGTTATTTAGCAATGGTCTGCATCATGGAGCTGCAAGAATTGAAAGAGGTGATCCAACAATAAATCCCGAGCGTGCCTATAGTTTGTTGGGAAATTTATTGTACAACAATAGTAAATGGGAAATCGATTTCGGTATTTATAATAAAATTATCAATGACTTTATTTATTTGAAACCAACCTATCCTGCATTACTCACTATTCGAGGTGCTTTTCCAGCATTTGATTTTGCACAAACGGATGCGGTGTTGACTGGATCTGATATCAATATTGGGTATAAGTTCAATAATCATTTAAGCTCTCATATTAAGGCTTCAATATTAAGAGCATATGATCGTGGACAAAATACTTGGCTGATACAAATGCCATCTGATCGATATGAAGCAGAACTTAATTATGTGTTTGTTGATGGTAGAAAACTAAAGCAACCATCAGTGAAATTGTTGTATCAATATGTAACGGAACAAAAGAGAGTACCACCTTCGGGAAATATTAAAGTAATCAACCAAAATGGACAGGAATCAATGGAGTCTGATTATATGGCTCCTCCTCCGGCATATGGACTAGTGAATTTTGAAGCAGCTGCTGGAATGGAGTTGATGGGGAAAAAGATTGATATTGTTTTTGGGGTTACTAATGTGTTTAATGTTGCGTACCGCGACTACATGAATGCTTTCAGGTATTTCGCTTTAGACAGAGGAAGAAATATTTCACTTAAAATAAAAATGCCCTTTTAAATCTAAGTATTATGAAAAAGAATGTTTTATTTTCTGCTGTGCTTTTGTTTTCTGTAGTTGTTTTGAACAGCTGTAAAAAAGATCCAGTGGTAGATCCTAACGAAGGTGAATTAATTACAACTGTCAGACTTAAATTATCTAACACCTTGTCTGGTAGTGCGGTTCCTTTAATATTCGAATTCAAGGATCTAGATGGTGAAGGTGGAGCAGCCCCAGTTAAGTTTGATGACATTGTGCTGCAAAAAAACATCCCTTATATCTGCGAAGTGACTGTTTTAAATGAAAGTGTTAGTCCTGCTGCTGACATCACCAAAGAAATCAAAGCTGAAGCTAACGACCATCAGTTCTATTTTGTGCCAAGCTCTTCAAACCTCTTGACTGTTTCAAATTATGATACCGATACGCAGGGCCTACCGCTTGGGTTATCTTCATTTTGGGTTAGTGGTTTGAATCCAGGTACTGGAACTGTAAAGGTTGTGCTTAAGCATAAACCTGGTACAAAAGCAGCTAATGATCTAATCAATAAAGGTGAAACAGATATTGAGTTAAATTTCAAATTGATTATTCAATAATTCAAAATCAATCTTTTTTTCTTTCACCGATCTGCTGGCGCCACATTGCATAATAAAGTCCTTTGGCGTCTAGCAGTTCTTGGTGAGAACCTGTTTCAACAATTTCACCTCTTTCTAAAACATATATAGTATCAGCGTGCATAATGGTAGATAATCTGTGCGCAATGAGCACAGTGATTTGTTCTTTTCTTGCTGAAATAGATCGTATCGTTTCTGTAATTTCTTCTTCAGTGATGGAGTCTAATGCTGAAGTGGCTTCATCAAATAACAATACTCTAGGATTTCTCAATAAAGCACGAGCAATAGAAATTCTTTGTTTTTCTCCACCGGAAAGTTTTAATCCGCCCTCACCAATTACTGTATTGATGCCATTATCAGCACGTTTGAGTAATGATTGACAGGATGCTTTGTCTAGTGCTATTTGTAATTCTTCTTCTTTAGCTTTTGGATTTACAAAAAGAAGATTCTCTCTGATGGTTCCAGAAAAAAGTTGGGTGTCTTGTGTAACAAAACCAATTTGTTTTCTCAAGTCTTCAAAATCGATTTCATTTTCGTCGAGGCCATTGTATAGAATTTTACCCTCTTGCGGGCGATACAATCCCACCAAAAGTTTCATCAAAGTGGTTTTACCAGAACCAGAGGGTCCAACGAATGCAATTGTTTCTCCTCTATTAACTTTGAAGCTTATACCATCTATTGCCTTTTGTTTGGCAGTAAGGTGCTTGAAGCCTACTTTATTAAATACTAGATCTTCGATGTTGCCGAGGTGCATTGGGTTTTCGGGAGTTGACTCAGGTTGTTTCTGCATCAGTTGATGGTAATTGCCAATGGATGCTTCAGCTTCTCTGTATGATAATATGATGTTTCCAATTTCTTGTAGAGGTCCGAAAATGAAAAAGGAGAAGAACTGCATGGTGACCATTTCATGTGGTTGCATCTCGTCTCTGAATACTAGCCACATGAGCAAGAACAAGATTACTTGTCTTAAGGTATTTACTAGTGTGCCTTGCAAAAAACTGATGCTACGAATTCGTTTTACTTTGGTGAGTTCAAGTCCAAGTATCTTGTATGTATCTGTATTAAGACGATTGACTTCTTGTTCAGTAAGCCCCAAACTCTTTACCAATTCAATGTTCCTCAAACTCTCAGTAGTAGTTCCGGCTAATGAAGTGGTGCTGCTGACAATTTTCTTTTGAATGATTTTTACTTTTTTACTTAACGCGTTAGTACCCCAGGAAAGTAATGAAATACCTGCAACATAAGCTACTGGAACAGTCCAGTGTATGTAAACCGATGCGTATACAAATACAAATACAACACCAACAACAATAGCGAATAAGGCGTTTACAAAATAGTTAATAAACTTTTCTGTGTCTGTCCTTACTTTGGTCAAAACACTTAGTGTTTCACCACTTCTTTGGTCTTCAAATTCTTGATAGGGAAGCTTCATGGCATGTTGTAAGCCATCGGTGAAAATCTTAGCACCAAACTTTTGTATGACTACGTTAGCAAAATAATCTTGTAAATTCTTTGCGATACGGCTCACCATAGCTGTTCCCATAGACATCAATAGAAGAACCATAGTAGCCGAGAAAAATTCATTCCAGCCAAATGCATTTCCATTTTCCTGTCTGGTATTAATGTCCTGAGATAACTTTATAATTCTTCCGAAGATGATGGGATCAATTAACGAGAATACAGTGTTCACTGTTGCAAGCAACATAGTTAGCGCAATCAGCCATTTGTAGGGCTTGAGGTAGCCATATAGTAATTTCATATGGCAAGATTACATCAAAATTTACACCGATGTTTAAACGTTGATAAAGAATTTATCAATTCTTTCTAAAAGTCCATTTTAGCATTTCTTTCCAGGTTACTTTTTTCCCATACATTAAGATTCCTGTACGGTAGATTTTACCAGCAAACCAGGTAGAAAAGATAAAGCCTCCAACAAGACTTATCATTGACACTGCCAATTGCCAATAAGGCACTGTGCTAGGCATACCAAAAGGAATTCTTCCCATCATAATAATAGGTGATGTAAATGGAATGATACTCGTCCAAATCGCTAATGAGCTATTGGGATTGGCCAAAACTGATTGGAGTATGATAAACGCAAAGATGATAGGCATGGAGATTGGCATCATCAATTGTTGTGCTTCTTGTGGATCTTCATTAATAACACTTCCTATCGCTGCAAAAAGAGAAGCATAAAATAGGTAACCTCCAAGGAAATAGAATACAAAACAGGCAAGTATCAATGCCCAGTTTACACCTTCTGTAATTGTATTTTGAGCTTCTAGAATTTTCATGGCAGCGGGGTTGCTGCTTGCAACAGCACTTACAGATGTACCAGATTGTTGTGCATTTTGAAATTCTTGTAAAGCTTCAGCTGGAATAAAGATTGAAAGCGAGCTAGAGATGGCTATCATCAAACCAATCCACAATAACAATTGAGTTAAACCCACACCAGCGATGCCAATAATTTTTCCCAACATCAATTCGAAAGGCTTGCAAGATGAAACTATTACCTCTGCAATTCTATTGGTTTTTTCTTCTGCAACTCCACGCATCACCATAGCACCAAATATGAACATGGTAATATAGATCAATAATCCACTACCAAATCCAATGCCATAGGCTAGTCCTGAATTTGATTCTTTTGCTTCCCCTTCTTCATCTGCAATCATTGATTTCATGATTACATTTTCTTCTGAAGCGTTTGATATAGAATCAAGTGTTGATTTATTGATTCCCTTTTCAAGTAATAAATTATTTTCTAGTGCTTTATTCAATTGTCTTTCAATGTAACGCGATGGCTCAAAGCCTATTTGTCCAGCTGAATGAAGTTCTGCTACAATTTTACCATCAACAAAACTTGGGTAAAGTACAGCATCAAATTTTTTATTCTTGTAGTTCAAAGAGTCAACTCCATCTGGAAATGCGAACAAAACACTTCCAGAATCACTTTTTAAATTTTGTTGGAGAAATTCAGGTCCGTCAATTACAGCTATACTCAATTCCTCTCTGGATGTAGCTGCGAAGTAAGCTGAACCTGCTATGAAAGCAACAAAAATCAAGGGCATCAGAAAAGTCATCAACAAAAATCTTTTGTTGCTTACTCTGGTGATGTATTCTCTTTTTATGATGAGTAGAACTTTGTTCATATAATAATTTATAGATCGTTTTGAAATTGTCTTGCTTCAGGAGTGCCTTGAACCAATCTGATGAAAATATCATTTAGTGAAGGGAGTACTTCGTTGAAAGCACGTATGGTTAATCCTTTTTGGATGAAATATTGTAACACATCATTGTTATTAAAACCTTCGTTTAGTTTAATACGAAGGCCTTTTTCTTTTGCTTGTATAACTTCAAACAAATGGATTGCTGTGTGCTCAGCCAGTAGGTGTTGATCGAAACCAATTTCAAATAAATT
Source organism: Bacteroidota bacterium (assembly GCA_041162625.1). Taxonomy (GTDB): domain Bacteria; phylum Bacteroidota; class Bacteroidia; order Chitinophagales; family Chitinophagaceae; genus Pollutibacter. The sequence continues at coordinate 6,223 of JBEASE010000034.1, forward strand.
TTCTTTAAAATCTTGTTTAATTTTTCCTACAGTACCATCGAGGATTTTTTGCCCCTTGTTCACCAAAATAATATGATCACATATTTCCTCTACTTGCTCCATTCTGTGTGTGCTGAATATAATGGTTGCACCTTCTTTAGCAAGTCTGAATATTTCATCTTTAATTAAGTTAGCATTTACGGGGTCGAGGCCGCTGAAGGGCTCATCAAGAATGATAAGACTTGGATTATGAACGACTGTTGTAACGAATTGAAGCTTTTGGCTCATACCCTTACTCAGGTCTTCTACTTTTTTGTTCCACCAAGATTCCATTTGAAATTTGACGAACCAAAATTTTATTCTTTCTAGTGCCTCTTTTTTCGACAAGCCTTTGAGTTGCGCTAGATAAAGCACTTGTTCTCCAATTTTCATTTTTTTATAGAGACCTCTTTCTTCTGGCATGTAGCCAATTAGGCTATTGTCGCGAAGCGGTTCAAAAGTTTTGCCATGCAGGGTGATATTTCCTTCATCAGGATAGAAGATTCCTGTGATCATGCGGAGGAGGGTTGTTTTACCTGCACCATTTGGACCAAGCAACCCGAATACTGAACCTTTGCCTATTGAAAAACTGATGTCATCGACAGCTTTTTGTCCCGAAAAATATTTTTTCAGTCCATTGATCTCAAGAATTGTTTCCATAACAGTAGTTAGAGACGGAAAATTACAATGAAAAGTTGTCAGCTTGGTGGAATTGTGATAAGCGGTTAGCTACTTTTTGACCGTCCATTGCCGCACTAATGATACCTCCAGCATATCCCGCACCTTCGCCACAGGGATAAAGATTATTGATTTGTGGATGTTGTAAAGTTGTCTCATCTCTGGGGATACGGATGGGAGATGAAGTCCTGCTTTCAGGAGCAATAAGAATAGCCTCTTCTGTAAAATAGCCTTTCATTTTTTTGCCAAAGGCGATGAATGCTCTTTGAAGGGATTTGGCAATAAATTCTGGTAGCACTTCATTTAAGTTCACTGCATTCACACCTCTCAGGTATGAATTGTCTGGTAAACTGCTTGATGTTTTATTGTAGACAAAGTCGGTCATTCTTTGCGCTGGCGCAACAAACAATCCACCACCTGCTGCAAAGGCTTTCCGTTCCACTTCTTCTTGGAAGTGGTGCAGCAGAAGGTTAGCATGAATTTTAGATTTGTTGTTCTTCATCACATCATCCATCATCACTTGAGCAACCATGCCTGAATTGGCATAAGGATTATTTCTTTTAGAAGGACTCCAGCCATTTACCACCAATTCTTCATTTGATGTTGATGCAGTGGCAATGATTCCACCCGGGCACATGCAAAAGGAGAATACACCTCTTTCATTTACCTGTTCTACAAGTTGATAGGCTGCGGGTGGCAAAAAAGGATCTCTTTCTTTTGATACTGAACAATGGTATTGTATGGAATCAATTAATGCTTGGGGATGTTCTATGCGAACGCCCAAGGCAAAGGGCTTCGGTTCGATGATTATTTTTTTTGCTTCTAATAAATAGAAGATGTCTTTTGCGGAATGTCCTGTTGCAAGAATCACTTGGTCGCCTTCAAATCTATCCCCGTTGGCACAGACGACTGACTTGATTTTGTTATCATACAGTAACAGGTCCGTGACTTTTGCATTAAAATGGACTTCCCCTCCTGCATCAATTATTTGCTGACGCATATTTTGTATGATGCCGGGTAATTTGTTGGTCCCTATATGCGGATGTGCTGTGTACAAGATGGAGGGGTCTGCTCCGAAGAAGACTAAAAGCTGCAAGACCTTATCAACATTTCCTCTTTTTGTACTTCTCGTATACAATTTACCGTCGCTGTATGTGCCTGCACCTCCTTCTCCGAAACAATAATTGCTGTCTTCATTCAAAAGGCCATCTTTATTTAAGACGGCCAAATCTCTTCTTCTGTCTCTTACATTTTTACCCCTTTCTAAAACGATAGGCTTAATACCATGTTGGATCAATTCAAGCGCTGCGAACAATCCGGCTGGACCAGCACCAATGATGATAACTCTTTTATCTGATTTACGTATGTCAGGAAATTCAAATGAAGGGATTTCCCATTCATGAAAAGGTTCATCAACAAAGGCATTTAGCTTTAGGTTGATGAGAATATCCTTTCTTCTGGCATCAATTGATTTTTTGAGTAAATGAAAGCCAGTCACTTTTTCCTTGTTTATACCTAGTGAGGAGGCAATCTTTATGGAGATGGCATCGCTATTGGCTGCATCTTTTGGAGAAAGTTGCAAAAGGAGTTCACGCTGCATGTAAGAGTTGGGTTAGAAAGGCAAATCGTCTGCAATGCTTTGCTGACTATCTGGATCTGGTGAAAATGCAGGTGGTGTATCAACATAACCGGTTCCGCTAGACATGCTCATTTGTTCAATTCTCCAGGCATCTAGGTTGGTGATGTAGTTGATTTGTCCGTTTTTCTCCCATTTAGAGCCTTTGATATTGAAATGAACTTTTACACTATCGCCAATATTGAAACGATCCAAGATGCTGGTCCTGTCTTGAACCGTCTGAAACTTTACATAATTGGTAATGGTTCTGCCATTGATATCCTCATTTGTCTCCACTACAAATTCTCTTGTCTTGAAGGTTGCACTTCTTTGAATAGCATCAAATTTTGCTACAATTTTTCCAGTTAAATCGAATCCCATATAAATAAATCTTTAAGCGAAGTTAAACCAAAAAACCCTAATAGTTTGTACCTTCCGAATCATTGGAATTTTATGAAGCATTTCTTCTTTTTTGCTTTTTTGGTAGTTGGATTAGGGGCTTGTCATTCTTCACAAGTCGTTACAGGAATTGGGTTTAAAGACTATGCTGTAACAAAAGAATTGAAAAGTGACAGCACTGTCTTGTTGATGTTAAAAAACTACCGCGATAGTGTTGACAAGAACATGGATGAAGTATTTGCAGTTTCCCAAGATGAGTTACTGAAAGAATTGCCCAATAGTACTTTGGGAAATTTTCTAGCCGATGCCTATTTATGGGCCGCTACAAAGCATATTAATCGCCCTGTTGATGTAGCATTTATGAATCATGGAGGTATCAGGATCAATAGAATTGCAGCAGGAAAGGTAACCCGTAGAACTATATTTGAAGTAATGCCATTTGACAATGCTTTGGTAATTATTGAAATCAAAGGGAGTCTCTTGAAAACCTATCTTGATTTTCTTGCTGCTGATGGTGGTGGAGGTGGGGTATCTGGATTATCTTATCAGATTCAGGATAAAAAAGCTGTCAATGTTTTAGTTGGTGGGTTATCATTGGACCCTAACAAGTCATACATCATGGCTAATTCAGATTATGCAGTTGATGGAGGTGGAGGATTTACTGGATTTAAAACTTTGCTTCAAAACAGAACCAATTATCTGCAGCGTGATGCAATAATAGATTATTGTAAAATGCATAAAGCTGCAGGAAAAAATTTGGTAGTGGAACAGCCAAAAAGGATTACAAAATGAACAGAAGAAAATTTATAGTCGATGCTGGACTTACTGCTGGAGCCCTATTGATAGCTAGGCCTGGTATTGCACATACCCCCCAAGGCACCCACCTAACCATACTGCATACCAATGATGTACATAGTAGATTAGATCCTTTCCCAATGGATGGTTCTAGAAATGCTGGTCAGGGTGGTGTTGCAGCAAGGGCGGCATTGATCCAAAAAATTCGTGCAGAAGAAGAGCATGTAGTTTTATTGGATGCAGGCGATATTTTTCAGGGCACTCCCTATTTTAATGTTTTTAAAGGTGAGCCTGAATTGAAGGCGATGAACATGATGGGGTATGATGCTGTTATTATGGGTAACCATGACTTTGATGCTGGGTTGGACAATTTTGCTGAAAAAATAGTGACACACGGTAAAATGCCTGTCGTGATGAGTAATTATGGGTTTGAGGGCACATCAATGGAAAGTATTAATCAGCCCTACAAAATAATTCGTAAGGGGGGTATAAAGATTGGTATATTAGGAGTGGGTATTGAATTAGTGGGTTTGGTTCCTGAACAACTCTATGGTAAAACAGTCTACCAAGAACCAATACAACAAGCCAATATTCATGCAGATTTGTTGAGGAAAAAGTATCAGTGCGATTTGGTGATTTGTTTGTCGCATTTAGGAGATCGATATGCTGATAACAAAGTGAGTGACGAGATTTTGGCGAAGGAGAGTTTGGGCATTGATTTAATTATTGGAGGTCACACCCATCGGTTTTTTGACAAGCCTAGGGAATATACCAATAAAATAGGTAAAAAAGTGCTGGTGAACCAAGTTGGTTGGGGTGGTCTTCAGTTAGGGCGGTTGGATTTTGAATTTTCAAAAGGAAGCCCCCAAAAATTAGACAAAACACCATCTAATTTGCTAGTGAAAAATATTGTAGAATAAAAAATTTTTTTATTTGTAAACAGCATTTATATTCGCCATCCGACACGTTTTTGTGATAGATTAACATTGTGGATAACTGAGATCAAAATCTGTCGGATGTTAAGACGATATTAAAGCAACCAACAAGATATAAAGACAGGGTGGCGAGTGAAAAAGAAATGTAGATAAGGCTTATGCATTGTTGTGAATTTGAATCGATCCAAACACTATGAAATTGTAAAAATCAAAGCCTTAAATTGACCTGGACTAATGGAGAAACCTTTTGAGAAAATTTGGAATAATTGTTTGGCGATCATAAAAGATATTGTGGAGTGGCAACACTTCAAAACTTGGTTTGAGCCGATTAAGCCGGTAGGACTCAAGGAAAATGTTTTAACTATTCAAGTTCCAAGTCAATTCTTTTACGAATACATAGAAGAGCATTACATCAACTTGCTTGCCAAAACATTGAAGCGTGAATTGGGCAAGGATGCGAGATTAGAATACAGAATCATGGTGGATAGTGGAAATGGGAAATCAAAGCCACTTACCATGGATGTAAGCGGTCAATCATTTAAGAGTTATTCAAACAATGAGATGGATTTTCCATTGGTGATCAACAACCAAGTAAAAAATCCTTTTGTGATTCCAGGTCTGAAGAAAATGCAGATCGATTCTCAGCTCAACCCTATTTATACTTTCGATGCTTTTGTAGAAGGCGACTGTAACCGAGTGGCGCGAAGGGCAGGTAAAACCGTTGCGGAAAAGCCAGGTGGCACATCATTTAACCCACTAGTTGTTTACGGAGGTGTTGGTTTAGGAAAAACACATTTGGTTCAAGCTATCGGTAATGAGGTTAAAAGACTTCATCCTAATAAGGTGGTGTTGTATGTGAGTTCTGAGAAATTCATCAATCAGTTCCAAGACCATAGTAGAAATAATGCCATCAACGACTTCATTCATTTCTATCAATTGATTGACGTCTTGATTTTAGATGATGTGCAGTTTTTTAACAGGGCTGAAAAAACACAAGATGCCTTCTTTGCCATTTTCAATCACTTACACCAATCAGGTAAGCAATTGATCTTGAGTTCTGATAAGCCTCCAAAAGATTTGGAAGGATTACAGGAGCGTCTATTGAGCAGGTTCAGATGGGGCTTGAGTGCTGACTTGCAGGTACCTGATTATGAAACCAGAATAGAGATTCTAGAAAAGAAAATGAAGAACAATGGACTTGACCTTCCTAAGGATGTAGTGAAGTACATTGCTTATAACATTCAGAATAATGTAAGGGAATTAGAAGGCGCGTTGATTTCTTTGTTGGCACAATCTTCATTGAACAAGAGAGAAATTGATCTTGATTTAGCGAAGAAAGTATTGCGCAATTTCATCAAGACTTCTTCTAAGGAAATCACTATTGATACTATTCAGAAAATGGTATGTGAATTTTTTGATCTTCCTTATGACAGACTGTTGCAGAAGACCAGAAAACGTGAAATTGTTCAGGCCCGTCAGATTACTATGTATTTGGCAAAAATTTTCACCAAAAACTCACTTAAGACAATTGGAGAGCATTTTGGAGGAAGAGATCATACCACAGTTATTCACTCTTGTCAGACTGTTAAAGACCTGATGGATACGGATAATATGTTCCGTGAGAGTGTAATGGAACTTCAGCAGAAGGTGCAGTTGGCTGCCATGTAACCATATTCAACTTTAGTTGCATAAATCTTTTGGGGATTGCAGGTTCTTTAGTAATTTTGCCGTCCCTGAAACAGTAGGTTTCAGACGGTGGGGTGGATGAGTGGCTGAAATCAGTAGTTTGCTAAACTGCCGTACGGGTAACTCTGTACCGCGGGTTCGAATCCCGCCCCCACCGCAGTTAAAAATAGTTCGGGAAGTAGCGCAGGCCGGTAGCGCACCTGGTTTGGGACCAGGGGGTCGCAGGTTCGAATCCTGTCTTCCCGACAAAGAGCATCAAGAAATTGGTGCTCTTTTTTTATGCACTAAATCTAGTTTTTTACTTGTGGTAAAGAGAAGATGTTTGAGTTTATTCAATAATCAGCTTGTATTTATCCAATAAGTCTTTGATTTGGTGAATAGAATGTTTTGAACCCTTTACTTTATTCTGGTCTAAATCAAAACGATAATTAAAAGCAGTAAGGAAATCAGCTTTTTCCAAGTTGCACATTTCAAAATGGGCGTTGAGTAAATCGCATTGATGAAAAATACATTCGCTTAGATCTGCAATGGAGAAATCAACATCTTTTATTGAACAATGAATGAACTTGGTGTGCTTTATTTTCGTTTTAACGAAGGAAGAATTGTCTAAAATAGAATGTTCAAATGAAAAAGCTAATCCGTTTTCATTTGCGGTGTCAAAGAACAATCCCATAAGTTTGCAACCATTGAATTTCACTTCTCTAAAAACAACGTTGTTTATTTTAGCATTGCTTAGGTTACAATTGTTGAAAACACAATCTATAAATACTGATTTACTTAAGTCAGTATTACTCAAATTGCAACTGTTGAATATGCAACCCTCATACTCTCCGTTGACAAACTTTTCTTTCTGGAAATCTATATTTTCAAATGTTTTTGATTCAATGAAATTCATAATACTTATTTATACTTTCCCTTTTAGAGGTATAATATGATAGCTGGATTATCCCATATATATACAATAATAAATTTTCTGCACTAATAAAAGTTGAAAAGACGCTTACTTATGATAAAATTCTCTTATCCTTGAGGCCATTTGGCTCTTGTTCACACTCTATTGCAGGCCTATTTTCATGATTCTTATGAGTGAAAAAGAAGCATTTCAAATTCTTCTTGGACAAAATGTGAGGCGCATTAGAATTGATAGAAATTATACGGTAGAAGATCTTGGTTTTGAATCTGGACTTGGATATTCCCAAGTAAGCAGGATAGAGCTTGGAAAAAGAAATCCTACCGCCTATACTCTCTTGATGCTTTCTAAGGCGTTGAAAGTTAGTCCATCAGAATTTTTCAAAACAGAATCAGGTGACGTTAATCGTACAAAATAAGTGACTCATGGAACTTAATGCCCTTTCTCCTTTTCATATAAATTATTTTCAATTTTTTTACTGCTGACTTATGATGAAACACGAAGAAGTAATTTCTTCCCCAAATGGTTCTGGTATATACCAGGACCATTATTGTTTTATTGAAGGGCTTAATTCTTTTGTTTTATTTTTTCAGCAATTCTCTTTTCGAATCTGAGAGAGCTTTGCGGATCATAAGCTGTGATGGAATTGTCGTCTACTGTAACATCCATTCCCGTATTATAGGCACCTAATATTTCAAGTGTTTCAATTTCACTGCCATAGACATTCGCCTTTTATTGTTGAGTAAATCTACTTTCGTCTAGATGACTGGAATGGTTCATATTGCTACAACGGGGCGCCCTGCAGCATATATTTTTGGGTCATAAAATAGATTTGTTCACATGTTTTTTGAAGCTCCATAATTATCAATTGCTTATCTTATCTTGTTGGAAGGATCAAATCAAATTTTTGCAATGGCTAATTCATCTGTTATAAAGGATGCGGTTTATAAGAAAATTGCTTGGCGGTTAATGCCTGTTCTTTTTCTCTCTTATATATTTGCCTATCTCGATCGCGTTAATATAGGCTTTGCTAAGCTTGGGATGAAAGAGGAATCTTGGTTCAATGATGAGGTTTTTGCCATGGCTTCTGGGATATTTTTTATTGGCTATTTCATCTTTGAGGTCCCTGGCAATATCCTGATGCATCGGATAGGCGCAAGAATTTGGATCACAAGGATCATGCTCACTTGGGGAGTTATTTCCGGTTTGTGTGCTATTTCTAGCTCAGCGCAGATGTTTTATTGGATTCGTTTTTTATTGGGTGTAGCAGAAGCTGGGTTCTTTCCTGCTATCATACTATATCTAACCTATTGGTTTCCACAAAAAAGAAGAGCAGCAATGTTTGCCATGTTTATGGTTGCTGTCAATTTTGCTGGAATAATTGGCTCCCCATTGAGTGGAATAATTATGGAATCCACAAAAGAAATAGATCATTTAAAGCCATGGCAGTGGTTATTTGTTTTAGAATCTGTTCCAAGCATCTTACTCGGAATTTTTATTCCTTTTTTACTAACTAATCGACCGGACTCAGCAAAGTGGTTGACTCAACATGAGAAAAATATTATCCGCGAAGACATGTTGTTGGATGAACAAGAAAAAAAAGCTCATGAAGTAGGCAGGGGCGGAGTTTTTGATGCATTTAAATCTTCTAAAGTTTGGTTTTTGGCCTTTATTTATTTCTGTATTGCAATTGGATTATATGGCCTTTCTTTCTGGTTGCCCCAAATCATTGAAAATAATATTACAAAGGACAAACTGGAAATAGGATTTATTGCTGCTATTCCCTGGACTTTCGCTGCAATAGGAATGGTGTTGTTTGGAAGAAAAGCAGATCAAAGTGGTAAATATGCGCCATATGTCGCTACTGCTTGTTTTGTAAGTATGATTGGATTTATAGGTAGTGGGCTTCATCATACAAATGGAATTTTTGTTTTAGTGATGATTACAATTGCCGCAACAGGAACAATGAGTGCAGTTTCAACTTTTTGGTCTTTACCCACAACGATTTTGTCAGGCACAGCTGCCGCAGCAGGAATTGCGTTAATAAATTCCATTGCAGCTATTGGTGGGTTTATTAGTCCGGAAATGTTCGTCTGGTTCAAATCCCATTTCGATTTGGGGGTAGGATTAATGGCGGCGGGAGTCATCATGGGAATCGCTGGTACGATTCTCCTACTGATGCCCAAAAAGAGATAAGCTTTTTGTATATTCATTAGCTCAATTCAAATAATACCTATGTATAAGTTTCAATTCATTGTATCTAGTTTACTTGTTTTATCTACATCAATATTTGCTCAAGAAAAAATTGATGCAGCCATGATGGCTAAAATCCGTGAAGAGGGATTGCAGAAATCACAGATCATGGATATCGCTTTGCACCTCACAGATCTAAATGGTAATCGATTGGCCAACTCACCTGGTTATACTAGAGCTGCTAACTACGCTAAAAACAAGCTGACTGAATGGGGAGTGCAAAATGCACAACTTGATCCTTGGGGTGAATTTGGTAAGGGTTGGGAATTGGAGAAAATGTATTTCGCCATGACGGCACCTTATTATAAGCCCATGATGCTTTATCCAAAAACATGGACTAGTGGTACAAATGGGCTGAAATCTGGTGATATGATTTTAGTTGATCTAAAAGATTCTGTTTCATTAGCTGGTTATAAGGGGAAATTGAAAGGCAAAGTAATTATTCCTGCAGTTGACCTAAACTACGCGCACAGTTTTAAACCAGATGCAGTTCGATATACTGATGAAGAATTGTCAAAAATGGCAAGTGCTCAACCAGCTGCAGCACAAGTGAGGGATACAGCTGCAATGCGTCGCATGCGCGAGCAAGCGCAACGCGCACCTGTTCGTCCGGGCTTCATAGATCCTCGCTTGCTTGCAATGTTAAAGTCAATGGCAAAAGAAGAAGGAGCAGTTGCTATGATTACTTCTTCAACTAGAAATCATGATGGCACTGTTTTCGCGCAAGGTGGTGGTGCATATAAAGGAGCTGATCCTGAAAATTTTTTAGATATGGCTATTGGTGTAGAGGATTACAACACCATACAGCGAATACTCAAAGCAGGTATGCCTGTCAAGGTTGAAACAGAAGTCAAAACAAAATTCTTTGCAGATGATTTAAAGGGGTATAATGTAATTGCTGAAATTCCTGGAACAGATCCATCTCTTAAAGAGGAGGTTGTGATGCTTGGTGCACATTTAGATTCTTGGCAAGCAGGTACTGGCGCGACTGATAATGCATCAGGTTCTGCGGTCATGTTAGAAGCCATGCGTATTTTAAAGACATTGGGTGTTCAACCAAGAAGAACCATTCGCATTGGATTATGGAGTGCAGAAGAGCAAGGACTGATGGGCTCAAGAGGCTATGTAGCAAAAACCTTTGGTGGAGTTAGGGGTGGAGAAAAGCTACCCGCACACGATAAATTTTCTGCTTATTATAATATTGATAACGGTACAGGAAAAATTAGAGGTATTTATTTGCAGGGTAACGAAGCATGCAGATCCATTTTCCAACAATGGTTTGAATCATTTAAAGATTTAGGGGCTACAACAGTTACCATCAGCAATACTGGCGGAACTGATCATCAATCGTTTGATGCAGCGGGCCTCCCTGGTTTTCAATTCATCCAAGATGAAATTGAGTATGATACCCGCACACACCACAGTAACATGGATGTATATGATCATTTGATTGAAGCAGATTTAAAACAAATGGCAACCATCATTGCGGCCTTTGTGTACAATACCGCTCAGCGTGATCAAAAGCTTCCTAGAAAAAATTAAGCACATTTTAACTCTTGAATATGTTTAGGGTAATAGCAATACTGGCACTTATTTTTTTTGGAATGAGTTGTGTACAGAAGACCAATTCAAACCAAAGCGACTACTTCGCTCCACACGAAAAGGGAATTCAATCAGGTAACGTGAAGATGATTGCCATTGAAAGTATGGGGAAGCAATTTAACGTATGGACAAAAAGAATAGGCAATAATCAGAAAGCTAAAATTTTATTACTCAATGGTGGTCCGGGTGGAACACATGAATATTTTCAATGCTTTGAGAATTTTCTACCACAGGAAGGAATAGAATTTATTTATTACGACCAGTTAGGTTGTGGAAACTCTGATAACCCTAATGATACTGCTTATTGGGATTTAGATCGATTTGTTGAAGAAGTTGAGCAGGTTCGCAAAGCGCTTAATTTGGGTAAAGAAAATTTCTATTTACTAGGGCATTCATGGGGCGGTATTTTAGCCATGCAATATGCGTTAAAGTATCAGGATAATCTAAAAGGGCTTATTGTTTCGAACATGATGTCTAGTTGTCCGGATTATGATAAATATGCTGAAAATGTA
>JBEASE010000094.1:0-5468 GCA_041162625.1 Bacteroidota bacterium
GAACTAACTATAAAAAAATTTAGCACTATAAATAGGCCATAAATCTAAAAGAAGTAGTTTTTGAAACTAAGAAATACCTAATTATGTAGTAACTTATGACTAACGAATACTTATTGCCATGAAAAAGTTATCAATTCAATATTTGTTATTGATTTTTGTTTTAATTTTTAGTTCATATTCATCTTCAGCTCAACAAATTCAAGAAAAATCAAGAATCATCGTCATTGGAGCACACCCAGATGATTGCGATAGTGACGCAGGTGGTACAGCTGCTTTACTGGCAAGTATGGGGCATGCTGTAAAATTTGTTGCGGTTACCAATGGGGATGCTGGACATCATAAATTACAAGGAAAAGCCCTTGCAGAAAGGCGATATGCTGAAACACAAGAGGTTGCCAAGAGACTTGGGGTCAGTTATGACGTTTTAGACAACCATGATGGAATGCTGATGCCTTCTTTAGAAGTACGTTTACAGATTATCAAAAAAATAAGAGAATGGAATGCTGATGTGGTAATAGCTCCTCGTCCGAATGACTACCACCCTGACCACAGATATACAGGAGTGTTGGTGCAAGACGCAGCTTACATGGTAGCTGTTCCGAATATCGCATACGATGTGCCAGCACTCAGGAAAAACCCAGTATTTCTATACACAAGAGATCGTTTTCAAAGACCCAATCCATTTAGGCCAGATATTGCCATAGATATCTCAACAGTATTTGAACAAAAGATGAGAGGATTAGATGCCCACGTTTCACAATTCTACGAATGGATGCCCTGGATTGGCCATTATGAAAAAGAGGTGCCACAAAGCAAAGAGGAAAGATTCAAATGGTTAATGAAACAATATGATGAACAAATGGCCCCAGATATTCGTACATCACTTGCCAAATGGTATGGTGAACAAGTTGCAACAAAAGCAAGATATGCAGAAGCATTTGAGATTTGTGAATATGGTGCTCAACCTTCAGAAGCAGAAATTAGAAAGCTATTTCCAATGCTGGTCAAACAAAAATAATGTCAAGAAAAATGAAGAACAGTATTAATTCAAGCAGGTTAATTCTTACTATTTCATTCGTGTTATTTGCAATCAGCAGTATAGCGCAACTAAAAGATAGTACAACCTTGGTTGTAAAAAAGACAAAAGACTTTACCATCAGTGGTAATGGCAATGCCGCAGAGTGGAACGCTACTGCCTATTTGGAACTTCCAAAAAGAAAGAGTGGCTCAATGGATTACCAAACAAAAATGAAAATTCTTTATTCAGAGACAGGCATATATTGTCTTTATCAATGCGAAGACAAAATAATTACCTCTACTATCAAGGCTGATTTTGAAGATATTTATAACGAAGATGTTGTAGAGGCATTTTTCTGGACCGAGGAAAGTTCTGTTATTTACTTTGAGTATGAGTTATCGCCATATAATTATGAACTACCAATTCTTGTACCCAACTACAATGGAAAATTTCTTGGTTGGCGACCTTGGCATTATGAGGGAAGTAAAAAAACTCGACATGCTGCAACCATCAACAAAGACGGAGATAAAGTCATTTCGTGGACGGCAGAATTTTTCATCCCCTATAAACTGATGGAGCCATTACAAAATATGCCACCAAAAAAAGGTATGAAATGGAGGGCAAATTTTTACCGAATTGATTATGATAAGGGAACAACCTATTGGTCGTGGCGCCCAACCAGAAAAAACTTTCACGACTACGAAAGTTTTGGAACCATCATATTTGACTAAACTTATTCTCCCGGATGATACACTCTTTTAGCTGCTTTCATCACAGCTGACTTATCGAGTGTCATTGACTTGGTCTTTTGTTGAAGAAACAAATCAACTTGATCGCCAAAATGTGGACTACCTTCTTTTGATGATGCGCCATATGTATTAGATGTCTCAATTATGGGCAAGCCATTTTTAGGGAATCTTACAAATGCGATGTAAGCGTCACCACCTGTTATTTTCCTTTTGCCATCTTTAAATGGAACTCCCCATTCTGGTGCTAATAAATCAGGAAAACCCGGACCAGGAAATTCTTGATTGCCTCTCACTAATTTTTGAATATCTCCGAGTCTTAGATCCATAGTACCAAAATTTTTCAACATGTAGGCTTTCACTGCTTCCATCACCTGCTCTGAAAAAGCCTTAGTCAATATTTGAGGATCTTTTCCACGCATGGCAGCTGCAACATTTTCATAAATGAGTAAAAAGACGGCAGCTCCTTTGCTGTTTGAATCTCCAGACCTATCCCAAGCATTGAGATTATTCAAAAGTGTATCATATTGAGGATAATCTTTTGCAGTCATCATTAATAATGTATCAATTCTGTATGGATATTGCAATTGCTGAGGTAAACGACGATCAAATTTCACTTTCTTGAAATATTCATACTCGACTGGTCCATTTTTTGGAAACAACTCTAGAAATCTTACACTCCTGTTGTTATGATTGGTCTCCCAACCATCTTCAACTGGGAATTGCTTTGCAGATAGATTATCATTATCAGCAGTCGCGTAAAAAGAAGAATGATTGGTATTGAACAAGAAGCCGCTATTAGGATTAACATATTGCGGCAATTTAGAAATGGAACGGAAATCAGTCCACAAAGTTGAAGATGTATTACCTGGTATAGTTTTCTTCCAATCATACTTGCCATTACCATTTCGTATCGGCATTAATGCGTTGTTGATATAAAATATAGTATCATTTCTATCAGCATACATAATGTTAAACATAGATAATCCTTGTAAGCTAATTGCTTTATAGAACTCAGTATAATTTTTGGCCTTGTTCATTTTATACCATTGCTCTAAAGCACGTATCTCCATGTTGGCGCCTAAACGTATAGAAAAAACACCTTGATCATTCTTCATGGTTGCACCATACTTACTCCAGAGTAAATCACGGCTTACAGCAATTGGCACTCCCTTAATTCTCAGGTTTATTTTCTTTTTTTCTAATTCAACCCATTGTCCATCAAACATATATTGGTTATTGTTATTGGGATTCATCTGCAACTGAAACACATCTACTCTGTCACAAAGGTTCACTGTATGTGCCCATCCCAAATTTTCATTTACCCCATGTAAAATGGCTGGTCCACCTGCTAGTAAGCCCCCCAAAGCATTCCAACCTTCTTCACTACTTACGTGGGCTTCGTAAAATGCTTCTGGACCTTCATTGGGCTGGTGAGCATTAATTGCAAGAAAAGCTTCGCCAGTAGTTGTTCTCGAAGGATGAACTGCAATAGCATTAGAGCCCATTTTATCGTAATCAATAATTGGATTAACATTGTTAGCATAAATCGCACCTAAAATACGGTCAGCTCCATTGAAAACCGTCAAAGCCAAGACTGATGACGAAATGTAATCTTCTAAAGTAATTGGGAACAAGTCCTTGTGCAAAACTTCTTCAGGATGTTTTACTGCATAATCATTTAAACCCTGAACATATCCGGTGATCAACTTTATAAATTCTGGAGATAGCGTATTCCATCTCTCTTCAGTTATTTCACGGCACCTGAATAAGGCAAATGCATAATCAGCAGCCACAGCATTTTTACCAAAAGTTCTTCCCATCAATCCCTTTGAAGGAAGTGCAACACGTTGCAAACTTTTAAAATCATCCTCTGCATGTGCCCAGGCTAACCCATAAGACACCTCAGCGTCAGTCTTGGCAAAAATATGTGGCACACCATAACTATCTCTCGCTATTGTTACTTGTTTAGGATCAATTTGTGCAGAAACAGTCAAGGTTGTCAAAAGCAAAAGAGCAAGAAATCTCATGGTGGTTATATTATCCTGTAAAATAGACTTAATAAAGAGATTAAAACAGTTATTTTAAGTTTAAGTTCATTAGGTCCACTATTGAATTGATAAATTTTAACCGACCTTTGAATCATGATCAGAAAGGAGACAATAGATTTTTTAAAAAAGTTAAAAAAGAACAATTCAAAAGAATGGTTTGAAACAAACCGTACAAGTTATTTGACCGCCAAAGAAAACTATCTTGATTTTGTTATTGAGGTACTTGATAAACTTAAATCATTTGATACTACATTACAGGATATACAACCCAAAAACTGTGTGTTTAGGATAAATAGGGATGTAAGATTTAGCGCTAATAAGGAGCCATACAAAACTAATTTTGGAGCCAGTTTCAGTAAAGGCGGAAAAAAAGTTTCTTGTGCAGGATATTATTTTCATCTTGAACCAGGTGCATGTTTTATTGGAGGAGGCTATTGGATGCCCATGGCAGATGATTTAAATAGAATACGACAAGAAATTGATTACAACTTTGATGAATTTAAAAAAATCATTTCGGAAAAAAAATTCATCAGCTATTTTGGTTCATTAGATAATAAAGAAAAACTAGTAAGGCCTCCAAAAGGATATGAAAAGGAGAACCCAGCACTTGAGTTTCTTAAATTAAAAAATTTTATTGTGATGTGTAGCATAGAAGATAGTGAATTACTCGACAATCGTTTAATCAAAAAAGTAATTGCACATTTTCAAACTATGAAACCACTCGTAGATTTTTTGAACAGAGCAATTGAGGGATAGTCATTATTCATCACTGTCTACAATTGTCCCATAATCAATAAGCAATTCTTCACCTGCTTCTATATCACGAATAGCTTCAAAGTACTCGCCATCATTAATTGAAATCAAATTAGGCTGGTCTGAATGATTGAGGTACACAGCAAGATCAAAAATCTTAAAACCATACTCGGGAATATAATAATGTGTCTCATTGAATAAACAATGATTCTCAATTAGGTCTTTTGCGTGTTGAGGCAACGCATCTACTTCTTCTTTTGAAACTTCAATCCATTCACTTTCGTGATCAGAAAATATCTTACGCTCCCCTTTTTGAATAGCGATTATGGCAAAAACACCTATCCCGTGTAATGGAGAAGGCTTGAGCATTGCAAACGTATGATGTTGAAGTTGCTGGAGTAATTTCTCTTTTTTAGTCATGCTTTATTCAGGTGTTTTTAATCTTGAAACCCCTTGCGTATAGCCTTTTATCATAAAATTATATTGCGGGACACCTTTTTGATCCTCATACTTTCCGCGTTTTGTATAGATTGCAATTGCTCCACCATTAGTTAAAGATCTTAGCTGAGAGGGAGGTGGATGCACCTTAATTAAAGCAACGTCCATGGGACTTAAATTGAGACTATTTACATCAACTGGAAACTCATTAATATAAAAATCAACCGGCGCACCTCTCCAGGTTACATTTGTTGTGATTCCATCTGAGCGTATAAATAATCCACCCACTCTTGATTGCAAAAATGTTAATATACTGTTTGATCGCATAAGCTCATTGTTGTCCAATGCGTCAATTGTTTTTGCGTCAGGTGAAGCTTTGAATAATTTAGAAACAAAATCATCTTCAAACTTTTCTGCATTAGATTTTCCTTTTAAAACAATCTCATCTAATACAACAGCATC
>JBEASE010000095.1:0-16920 GCA_041162625.1 Bacteroidota bacterium
GATCCTGAATTTAGATACAGACAACGCTATGCAGATCTAATCATCAATCCTGATGTGAAAGAAACCTTTTTAAAAAGATCAAAGCTTATCAATTCAATCAAATCATTTTTGAACGATAGAGGAGCTATTGAGGTGGATACTCCTGTGTTACAAAGTATTCCAGGTGGAGCATCTGCGAGACCATTTACAACACACCACAATGCATTAGATATTCCAATGTATTTGAGAATTGCAAATGAATTGTATCTAAAGAGATTAATTGTTGGTGGATTTGATTGGGTTTATGAGTTTTCAAGAAACTTTAGAAATGAAAGGAATGGATAGAACGCATAATCCTGAGTTTACAGTGTTAGAGTTTTACACTGCATACAAAGATTATCTCTGGATGATGGATACTACTGAACAGTTGCTAGAAAAAGCTGCAATCGATGTGAATGGCACAACTGATACAATTGTTGATGGGAAAACCATCAGTTTCAAAGCACCATTCAAAAGAGTAACCATGTATGATGCTATTAAAGAGCATACTGGTTTCGACATTAGCAATATGGATGAGGATGGGTTAAGAGATGTTTGTAAGCAATTGAACATCCCTGTTGAAAAAAGTATGGGAAAAGGAAAACTGATTGACAACATCTTTGGAGAGAAATGTGAGCAGCATTATATACAGCCTACATTCATTACAGATTATCCTGTAGAGATGAGTCCCCTTACCAAAAAACACCGCAACAAACCAGGATTGGTAGAGCGATTTGAATTGATGGTAAACGGAAAAGAAATTGCAAATGCTTATACAGAGTTGAATGATCCAATAGATCAACGCGCTCGTTTTGAAGAGCAACTTAAGTTAATGGAGCGTGGTGATGATGAAGCTATGTTTATCGATCATGATTTCCTTCGTGCATTAGAATATGGTATGCCGCCAACAGCAGGAATTGGGTTTGGTATTGATAGACTTTGCATGTTGCTTACCAACCAGCCATCTATCCAAGACGTGCTTTTGTTCCCGATGATGAGGCCGGAATGATATTAGGGCGTTGATACGCCCATACTAAACAACGCTATATCATACTTGACAGGATCAGACGGGTCAAATGATTTTAGTTTTTCTGTCAGTTCGACGGCTGTTTTCCAATCTGCTTTTTCTGATTGAATCAAGTTGAGGTTGAGCGCAACTCTTTGTACATGAACATCAAGCGGACAAACCAATTGATTAGGTTTGATATTTTTCCAAATGCCAAAATCTACTCCTGCTTTGTCTTTGCGCACCATCCATCTTAAAAACATATTGAGCCTTTTGCACGAAGAGTTATTGGCTGGGGTGGAGATGTGTTTTTTTGTTCTACCCGGACTATCCTCCAAGCTGAAGAAATAATCATGAAAAGACACTAAGGCGTTCTCTACTGTGTCATCCTTTCTATTTAATACCTTGCTAAAGGCTGTTTCCAATGTAGGTTCGGCGCTTCTTTGATTATCATAATGATAACGAAGCACCCTGATAAAATGCAGCAGATCGGTTGGATTGAAAGTCCGGTGTTTAAAATTTAAAAATCTTTTGAGCTCTATTTCTTGGTGTTGGGTGATAAATTGAAAAGGGGCATCATCCATCAATTGAATTAACTCATTGCATTTATTGATGATGGTAGTCCGGTTGCCCCATGCGAAGACTGCTGCAAAAAAGCCTGCTATTTCAATGTCTTGTTTTTTTGAAAATCGATGTGGTATGGAAATAGGATCCTTATCAATAAAGCTTTGTTGGTTGTGTAGCTTTAATTGTTCATCCAATAGTTTTTTTACTCCATTGGTTGAGTTAGCCATCTTGTTTATATGTTTACTGCAGCCTGTATGGCATGTTCTAAGTCTGCAATCAAATCATCTGCATCTTCAATGCCCACCGATAATCGAATCAAGGTATCTGATAATCCATTCTTGATTCTTTCTTCTCTAGGGATGGAAGCATGAGTCATGCTGGCAGGGTGGTTGATCAAAGATTCAACACCACCAAGGCTTTCTGCTAAGGAGAAAAGGTGGGTACTGGAGAGTAATTTTCTTGCAGCCTCAATGGTATCATTTTTTAATTCGAAGCTGATCATTCCACCAAAAGATTTCATTTGTGCTTTTGCAATTTCATGTCCGGGATGATCTTCAAAACCAGGCCAGTAGACCTTTTTCACAGCAGTATGTGCTTTCAGGTAGTGAGCAATTTTTTCTCCATTCTGAGAATGTCTTTCCATTCTGATGCCAAGTGTCTTGATTCCTCTTAACACCAAAAAACAATCCATTGGTCCGGGTACCGCCCCGCAACTCTTCTGAATAAAATAAAGTTCGTCACGCAAGGCCTTGTCATTCATCACTAAAGCACCTTGAATAACGTCACTATGTCCGCTTAGATATTTTGTAGCAGAATGCATCACAATATCTGCACCAAGTGTGAGTGGATTTTGCAAAGCAGGTGAAGCAAATGTATTATCAACACACAACAAGAGTTTATTTTCTTTGGCCAACGCAGCTATAGCTTTGATATCAGCAATATTCATCAAAGGGTTGGTTGGTGTTTCAGCCCAAATGAGTTTGGTGTTGCTGTTTATTTTTGCACTGATGTTAGACATGCTGCTCATGTCTACATAATGAAAGACGATACCAAACTTTTCATAGATCTTGCTGAACAAACGATAGGTGCCGCCATACATATCATTTGCTGCAATCACTTCATCACCTGGTTTTAATAGTTTCATCACAGCATCAGTTGCTGCTACACCACTTCCAAATGCTAGTCCGTATACCCCTTCTTCAATTACTGCCAATGCTTCTTCTAATGCAAATCGCGTAGGGTTCTGCGACCTTGCATATTCATATCCTTTGTGAACACCAGGAGCTTCTTGCACATAAGTTGATGTCTGGTATATTGGCGTCATGATTGCACCTGTACTTGGATCGGGGTGTGCACCAGCGTGTATGAATTTTGTAGCTTTTTTCATTGTGTAGAATTGAGTTGTAAAGATAGTTCAGTTGAGCCGACTAATCTATCTTTGCAGCATGGTAGCCTATTACACATCTAAAATACCATTGGCCTATCAAGGCATTAAAAATCACCAGAACTTACTGGGCACAAAAGTAGAAGGTCCGTTGGTTCATGATTTGTATTCCTTTTCAGATCATGCACAAATGGGATTTTGGGAACGCTATCATGAAAAGCGCTGGTTGAACAAGTTGATGAAAGGTAGTGGACCAGTTTTTGTTTTTACGGACTTTACAAAAAAGAACATCCAAAAAGCTTTTCCACAAGCGAAGACAGAAATCAAGATACTCCCTATACACATAAATGAGTTACTTCAGCCTAATGATGAAGATGCTAGAGACGTTGTTAGGTATCAGTTTACACAAGGGGATGCTTATTTTCTATGCACCGCACCCATTCATGAGTCGGCTAACATCATACCCTTGTTAAAAGGGTTTAGTCAGTTTAAAAAACGGACCAACAGCAATATGAAGTTGGTGTTGACAGGTGTAAAAGGAGAATTTTCGAAGGGCATCTTGCAGGCCATCGAAACCTATAAATACAGGAATGATTTGATTTTTCTAGATGAATTAACGGCTGCAGATCAGCGTGACTTACTATGTTCAACCTATGCTTTGGTGCATCCTTGTCGCTGGGAGCGTTTTGGTTTACCAATCTTGGATGCTTTAAAAGCGGGTGTTGCTGTGCTGACAGCTGAAGAGAGCAGCATGTCTGAGCTGGCGGGTATGGCCGGTATGTTTTTCAATGAGGAGGATGGCACTGAAATTGGCGAGAAGTTGATCAGGGTATACAATGATGAACAAATGAGAAGCGAAATGATCGGTACAGGTTTGTTGCGCTTTCGTTAATTTTGCAGCCTAAATGATAAACATGACACAATCGACCATCACCATTGATGTGAACCTCGATGAACAAAAAATTCCACACCAGATCATGTGGAATGCAACCCAATCTAATTCTGAAGCCAAGCAAGAAGCAAAAGCCATGATGGTTTCCTTTTGGGATGGAAAGGAGAGAGCTGCCTTGCGCATTGATTTATGGACCAAAGAAATGATGGTGGATGAGATGGCAGATTTTTATTATCAGACCATGATGACCATGGCTGATACATTTGAGCGTGCAACACACCAAAAAGAATTAGTAGGTGAGATGAAGACTTTCGCTAAAAACTTTTATACAAAATTCAAAAAATCACAAGAACAACAATGAGTCTCGAATTAACCATTAATGAAAACTTGAAAAAGGCCATGTTGGCCAAGGATGAAGTAGGATTGAGAGCACTACGTGCAATTAAGGCAGCGGTGTTACTTGCTAAAACAGCAGAAGGGGCTTCAGCTTCACTTTCAGAAGATGCAGAAATCAAGCTTTTGCAAAAGTTGGTAAAACAGAGAAAAGATTCACTAGAAATTTTTGAGCGCCAAAACAGAATGGATCTTGCACAAAAAGAAAAAGAGGAGCTTGAGGTAATTGAGCTATATCTACCAAAGCAAATGAGTGAAGATGAGATCAAGACAATTGTAGCTGAAATTGTGAAGCAGACAGGAGTAACCAATTTGAGTGGACTTGGCCAAGTGATGGGAATTGCAACCAAGCAATTAGCTGGTAAAGCTGATGGCAAGGTGATCTCTGCGATTGTAAAAGAACTATTAGCATAAGATGGTAGTCGACCTCATTCTTTTGTTGTTTCTGATTATGGGAGTCTACAAAGGGTGGACCAAGGGGTTTATCATGGCAATCGTCAGTTGTGTTTCATTATTTGTTGGCCTAGCTTTGGCATTACAGTTTTCCGGATGGGTTGAGGGGTATTTAAAGAAAGAGGCAGCATCAAACAATGATTGGTTGGCCTTTTTTGCTTTCCTTATGGTCTTGATAGGAGCAATTATCGCCATTCGTATCTTGGGAAAAATAATAGAGAAGTCGGTTGAGCTGGTATTGTTGGGATTGGTCAACCGATTTGCTGGAATTTTACTCTATTTATTTATTTACCTATCAATTTTTGCAGTCGTCTTGGTTTACCTCAAGCAATTTGAAATTGTAGGTAACGAGACTGCAATTCATTCCAAATCATATACTTATTTAATCAACTTTGGGGGTTGGGTAATTGATTTTTTTGCTGAATGGCTTCCTGCTATCAATAACTTGTTTAATGACACAAAAGAGTTTATTCAACAAAAAACATAAACCATCGCACAACCGACTTTCAGGTGTAATAAGATTATTTTAATTCGTTCATTTTACTTTTCTTTGCTTCAACCGACCACTTAAAGAAACCATTATTTAACCTGTTTCGGAAACAATTATGAGCTTACCATACGAGATAAAACAAGATGGCAAGTATAAGTTTATTGAAGAAGGGCAGGGTGAACCATTAATGCTCCTGCATGGTCTATTTGGGGCGATGAGTAATTTCTCTGGGATCATTGATCACTTCAAACATACGCATCAGGTCATCGTTCCTTTGCTTCCTCTTTTTGAACTGGATTTATTGCATACCACGGTAGGCGGTTTAGAGAAATACCTAAGTAAATTTATTGATCATAGAGGCTATCGTGGCATCCATTTATTGGGTAATTCCTTGGGTGGCCATGTTGCTTTGGTACATGTTTTAAAAACTGCTCCCAAGATTAAAACCCTTATTCTTACTGGTAGTTCTATGAGTATATCAAGAAGAAGACGGAAATTACTTTTTACGATCCTAAAACAGCCACAAAGGAATTGGTGGATGAGGTTTACCAGATTGTAAATGAGCGGATGAAAACATTAAAGGTGATTTCATTGGCTAGAAGTGCTATCAAAAACAACCTGGGGGACGAACTCAGGAATATTCAATTGCCTACTCTATTGATTTGGGGTAATAATGACATCATCACTCCTCCTTTTGTGGGAAGAGAATTCAATAAGTTGATTCCGAACAGTGAATTGTATTTCATTGACCATTGTGGGCATGCCCCAATGATGGAGGTTCCAGATGAGTTTAACTTAATTCTTACAAAATTTTTAGAAAAACATAAGACAGCTGCAGCAAATTAAGCCTAATATTGGTCTATTAATCAACAGCATGACTTATTGCAGTCAACTTTTAGAGACAAATTTTTCAACCTTAGACCTTCATGATAAGGTGGAGCAGGTATTGCTGGAATTTGAAGAAAATAAGCTTGATTATTTGCCGGTACTTGATGGCAACCTATTTCTAGGTATGGTTCATGAAGAAGATATACTTGATTTTTCTCCTGATACAGAGCTCTCCTCCATACAACATGTTTTGGTAAAGCACGGCGTAAGACCAAACGACCATATTTTGCATGCACTGCGGGTAAGATCAAAATATTATCTGCATGCTGTTCCTGTTGTAAATGAGAAGAATGAGTGGGAGGGTTTGATTAGTGAAGAGAAATTACTAGATGCGGTAACGGCGATGATTGGTGCGTCTGACCCAGGCTCTTTTTTAATTATTGAAATGATGAGAAGTGAATATGCTCCTGGTATCATCAATCGGTTAGTAGAATCAAATGATGCGATGATTATGCAAATGAATACGGTTGCAGATGCTCAAACTGGTATGATCCAGGTTCTTTTGAAAATAAATAAAGAGGAAATATCTGATATAGTGGCAACTTTCCAGCGCCATGAATACAATGTTTTGTATTATTATGGGGAAGAGACCTATGATAACGCATTACAAAACAACTTGGATCATCTTTTCAACTACTTGAATATTTAATCATTCCTTTCTTGCCAATTTACTAATCCCCTATTAGTTTTAAGTAAATTGCCACATGATGCAGCTGCGAAAATACTTTTCGCTATTGATTTTTCTTTTTACACCGCTATTACTTGTCTATGCTCAGGACAAGGAGGAGGAAGTGTATCAAGACAATGCTATTTTGCAAAGTTCTAAAGTTGTCATTCGTAACATCATTATTTCAGGAAACAAAAAAACCAAAAATTATATCATTGGTCGTGAAATTACCTTTAAGAAAGGAGCTGCCTACTCCATTTCAGAAATTCTAAGTGGTGTACAGACCAGCAGACAAAATTTAATGAACACCGCTTTGTTTGTTGATGCTACTGTTAATTTTACCAATTGGATAAGTGATTCTTTGGATATATATGCTGATGTAAAAGAGCGTTGGTATTTTTTCCCTTTGCCTTATTTAAAGCCTATCGATAGAAATTTGAATGTATGGATAAAAGATTATGATCTGAGTTTAGATAGGGTAAATTATGGAATGAAATTTATTGGTCAGAATATAACGGGTAGAAATGACCGCTTGAATGCTTGGTTGATCAATGGCTATACACAAAGAGCTGCTTTAAGGTATTACAATCCGTTTTCTGATAATTCCCTTCGACATGGATGGGGGTTTGATTTTTCTTATTCTCGTAATAGAGAATTAAATTATGATACAAAAAATAATAAGCAAGTCTTTTTCAAAGATCCATCAAAATTTATACGAGAACAATTTTATGCAGGAGGCTTGTATTCCTATCGTAAAGGTTCCATAGTAAGGCACTATGTTAGGCTGGGTGTGCAGGGTGAATCAATTGCTGATACAGTTGCACGGCTCAATCCCAATTATTTAGGTGGTAGTAAACGTAGGGTGGCCTATCCTGAGCTAAGGTATACTTATCAGTATTTTGATCTCAATTATATACCCTATCCAACCAGAGGCACTTCCATTGAAATTGATTTCTTAAAAAGAGGTTTTGGTAAAAATGTAAACCTTACTCAATTGCAATTGCGCTTTGGTAAATATTTTACCCTTCCCAATAAGTTCTATATTTCCAGTTTTGCAGAAGGAAATATCAAATTGCCATTTGATCAACCCTTTTTTAATCAATCGCTTTTGGGCTATAATGAATCATTTATGCGGGGGTTGGAATATTATGTTGTAGATGGTGTAGCAGGTGGCTATATCAGAAATACAATCGGCAAAGAAATTGCAGCTGTTCGCTTCAATACTGGATTACGTTCAAAAACTTACAACTCTATTCCATTTCGCTTTTATCTCAAAGCCTATGGAGATGCAGGCTATATCTATAACAAGAATAATTTGATGACCAATAGTCTTAATAACAGGCTGATTTATTCAGGGGGTATTGGACTAGATATCATTAGTATTTATGATATAGTATTAAGAGTGGAATATAGTTTTAACCAAAAAGGAGAAAATGGATTGTTTATTCATAAAGCAGATGTTAGGAATTAGTACCTTTAATTTCAAATCAACACATGAGGGTTGCAATCTATAGTAGAGGTGGTCAAACCTTACAAGAACAGGATCTAACAAGTCTATTGGATTTGTTGAAAGATGCTGGAATTGAAGCTGTGGTATATAAGTCTTTGCTAGATCAGTATGCTGGGCTATCTGGCTTATCAAGTGTATTTGCTGGAGCATCAGATTTGGATGAGCACACTGATGCTTTGATATCATTAGGTGGTGATGGCACTTTACTAGACACTGTTTGCCTGGTAAGAGATAAACAGATTCCCGTATTGGGTATCAATTACGGACGTCTAGGATTTTTGGCAAGTTTGGGAAAAGAAAACATAGTGGATGCAGTGAAAGCATTACAAGATCGAACCTATGTATTAGATAGAAGGGGCTTGTTACATTTAGATGCAAGTATTCCATTGTTTGGTGAGGAACCCTTTGCTTTAAATGAGGTGGTAATACATAAGAGAGAGTTTTCTTCAATGATCAAGATTCATACCTATCTGAATGGCGAATTCCTAAATACTTTTTGGTCTGATGGCTTAATTGTTTCAACTCCAACAGGCTCAACAGGTTATTCTTTGAGTTGTGGTGGTCCTGTTGTTTTCCCAGAAAGTGATAGTTTTGTCATTACTCCAATAGCTCCTCACAATCTCAATATCCGACCAATTGTTGTACCCAATAACAACGTTATTTCTTTTGAAGTAGAAGGAAGATCAGATGATTTTATTTGTACGCTGGATTCTCGAAAAGAAGTAGTAGTAAAAGATGTACAACTGGCAGTAAAAAAAGAAGCTTTTTCTTTTAATCTTGTGCGTTTAAATGAAAATAATTTCCTGAGAACACTTAGAGAAAAGTTAACTTGGGGCTTCGATACACGAAATAGACGTCCGTAACCTTATTTTTACAGTATGATGTTCAAGAAATCATTTTTCATCATCTTGCTTTTGGCTTTTAGTGCAACCATGATTGCACAGCCCAACGCTATTAATCATGAAGCAGAGCTTGGTATTTCCATTGGAGCTGGCCACTATTTTGGTGATATGAATAAAAGCAGAGTGAATAGGCTAAAGCCTGCTGCAGGGTTGTTTTTTAGGAAACAGTTTGGTAGTTATGTGGCACTTAGGGCTAATGTCCATTTTGCGAAATTGGGGTACGCTGACAAATACAATACAACAGCTTTTGAGCGTCAAAGAAACTTGAGTTTTAATACGGATGTTGCTGAGTTTACTATTCAGGGGGATTTCAACTTTTTTAAATTTATACCAGGTAGTCCGGAATACCGCTTCACTCCTTACGTAACTTTTGGTGTAGGTGTTTTTAGTTTTGATCCATATGCTTTTATTCCTGGTGATGAGGATCCCCACGATTTGAATAGACGAATGACAGAAGGACAAACCCAACCATATGCACAAAATGCTTTTTGTTTTCCAATCGGCATGGGCGTTAAATACAATTTCTACCGCAACCTTAATATAGGTTTTGAAGTCGCTTATCGGTTTACCACCACAGACTATATCGATGATGTGAGTACTACTTATGCAGGCGCTAATATGTTTACTCCAGGAACACCCAGTTATATACTTCAAGATAGGTCACTTACTTTGCCCATGTTAGGAATTGCGGGTAAGCAGCGTGGATTTAGTCAGCAAAAAGATCATTTTGTTTTTGCAGAACTCACGCTATCAATGTCCTTCAATTCCTACAAGTGTGCTGATATCAGATAGAGGACTCCTTAAAAAGACGTAATTTTGCATCATGTCACTAAAACACCAGATTGACCCTAATCGTGTTCCCCAACACATTGCTATCATAATGGATGGCAATGGTAGATGGGCCCAAGAACAAGGACAAGACCGTCTTTTTGGTCATTTTCACGGTGTACAAAGTGTGAGGGATATTGTAGAAGGATGTGCTGAGATAGGAGTGAAATACCTCACACTATATGCTTTTTCTACTGAGAATTGGGATAGACCTGAGAAAGAGGTGACCGGATTAATGGAGCTTTTGGTTGAAACCATCCGAAAGGAAGTTCCTATACTCAATGGAAACAACATCAAGATGCATGCTATAGGTGCCCTCACCATGCTGCCCCCAAGTGCTCGACAAGCCTTACAAGAAGCAATCGATATGACTGCGGAGAATACCGGCCTTAATCTCATTATGGCTCTTAGTTATAGCTCTAGGTGGGAGTTGGTTGATGCGGTTAAAAAAATTGCCAGTGATGTAAAAATAGGTAAGCTTGGTGTTGAGGATATTGGTCAAGAAACCTTACAGCAATATTTGTCGACCAGTCAGTTTCCAGACCCAGAGCAGACCCAGAGTTAATGATCAGGACTAGTGGGGAGTATCGGATTAGCAATTTCCTTTTGTATCAGCTAGCATATGCTGAATTGTATTTCACTCAAACCAGGTGGCCTGATTTTAGAAAAGAGAATCTTTATGAAGCTATAGTTGATTTTCAAAACCGAGAAAGAAGATTCGGTAAAACAAGTGCTCAGCTGGGTGACGCTTTAACAAAGAATTAGACAAAAAGCCGTTATTTTGCCGTCCCAAACCAACAACTGGATGAAGAGGTTCTGTACGCTGTTATTTTTAGTGGGTTTTTTCGTGTTTCCGGACAGCGTAATGGCTCAAAATGACACCCTTCCTGGTGCATCAGTTGACCCTGCTTTAATGTCGCTTTACAGTGCAAAATATCCCAGAAAATATACCATAGCAGACATTCAAGTTAAAGGGAACAAAGCCTTCGATCCTGCAATTGTAATTTCTGTTTCTGGGTTGGCTGTTGGGGATGAAGTAACCATACCTGGAGGGGATAATTTTTCAAAGGCAATTAGCAAGTTGTGGACACAAAATATGTTCACAAATATTAATATTTATATCACAAAATTGGAAGGGGATAACATCTGGGTGGAAATTGATGCAGTGGAGCGTCCGATGTTATCAGATTTTAAATTCAAAAATGTAAGAAAATCTGAAGCAGATGAATTAAAAGATAAAGTTGGTTTGTTCAAAACAAGAGTTGTAACAGACAACATGAAATTATCTGCAAAGGAAAACATCATCAAGTACTATATCGAAAAAGGATTTCAAGGTGCTAGTGTTCAGATAGAGGAGGTGCCAGATCCAGCGAATGCTGATAAGGTTATTTTAAATTTCAACATTACCAAGGGCAACAAAGTAAGAATTTCAGAAATACATTTCTTTGGCAACAGTGCCGTGAAGCAATTGCAATTGAAAAAGAAATTGAAGGGGATAAAAGAATCAAGTCGATTTACCTTATTCCCAGATTCTGTAGTTAGTCCCTATGGTGAAATCCCACAGCTCACCAAGAAAGAATTTTTTAAGGATAAAGATTATTTAAAACCATCCAAGATCAAAGACTTTCTTGATCCATGGTTCAGGTTCAAATTATTTTCTTCTGCCAAATTCAATGAGAAAAAGTACATAGAGGACAAAGAAAAAATACTTGAGTACTACAATTCTCTTGGATACCGCGATGCCAATATTCTGGCTGATACCCAATACTATGATCACAAAGGAAGATTGAATATTTCTTTGAAAGTGAGTGAGGGTAGCAAATATTATTTTGGAGACATGACTTGGAAAGGAAATACAAAATATCCTGATAGTATATTGACCATGTTGTTGGGTATCAAAAAAGGGGATACCTATAACTTGGAAGTGTTGAACAAGAAATTGGGTAAACAACTTTCTCCGGAAGGTGGCGATGTCAGTTCCTTGTATATGGATGATGGATATCTTTTCTTTTCAGTAAATCCTGTTGAGACTTCTGTTTATAATGACACTATCGATCATGAAATAAGAATTACCGAGGGTCCTCAGGCAACCATCAAAAATGTGAATATTGCTGGTAACGATAAAACTAAAGAATACGTTATTCGAAGAGAGTTGAGAACCATACCTGGAGAAAAGTTCAGCAGATCTGATTTGATTCGTTCTCAACGGGAGATCATCAACCTAGGGTATTTCAATCAGGAAAAATTGGGAATGCAACCTGTACCAAATTCTGATGATGGAACCGTAGATATCAACTATTCGGTTGAAGAAAAATCTTCTGATCAGCTTGAGCTTAGCGCTGGTTGGGGTGGTGGAATCGGACTTACTGGTACACTGGGTGTGACTTTTAATAATTTCTCTATTAAAAATATTTGGAAGAAATCTTCATGGGATCCTTTGCCAACAGGCGATGGTCAGAAGTTGAGTCTTCGTTATCAGTCGAATGGTCGTTTCTTCCGTTCTTTCAATTTTACTTTTACTGAACCATGGTTGGGTGGTAAGAAAAGAAACTCTTTCTCTGTCAATGTTTTCAATACTAAGTTTTCAAATGCTTACAATCCATTAACTGGTTTGTTTGATAGAAGATATGCTGATTCATCCTATTTAACAACATCAGGTGCAACCATTGCATTGGGTAAGCAATTGAGATGGCCAGATGATTTCTTTTCTTTGGTAACTTCATTCAGCTATATTCAATATAAGGCAAGGAACTATGCGATCTTTCCATCTTTCTCAACGGGAGTTTCTAATAACTTTAACTTGAAGATTGCATTGCAGAGGACTTCAATTGATCAGCCTATCTTTCCTAAGAGTGGTTCTAATTTCTTGTTGAGTGGAACCTTTACACCACCATGGTCCTATATCAGAGGCATCAACAAAACAGATATTTTTAAACTGGTTGAATACCACAAATGGCGATTAAATGCTGAGTGGTTTGTACCTATTGGTAAGCCAGCTGGTGAAGACAAAAGCAGACAATTTGTACTGCGTATGGCAGCGAAATATGGATTTATTGGAAGATACAACCAGAATATACCTATCTCTCCATTTGAAAGATTCCAGGTGGGTGATGCCGGTCTAACCAATAACTTTGGTGTATTGGGATATTATGATATTATCGCACACAGGGGGTATCCTGTATACGATAACTCTGATCCAACTATCAACCCAGATAAACAAAATGCGTCTAACTTTTTTACCATATTCAACAAATACAGTTTGGAGATGCGCTATCCTTTTGTAACCAATCCAAGCAGTACAATTTATGGTTTAGCTTTCTATGAAGCAGCCAATGGATGGTATTCATTTAAAGAGTGGAATCCATTTAGGCTAAGACGTTCGATGGGTGTGGGTGTTCGTTTCTTCTTGCCTATGTTTGGTTTACTAGGTTTTGATTATGGTATAGGCTTGGATAGAATTACCGCTACTGGTCGTTTGAGAGATGCGAGCAGGTTCACTTTCATGCTTGGATTTGAGCCGGAATAGGGAATTGGGAGAACAAGGTTAACCCTGACAACAACGACAA
The DNA here is from genome assembly GCA_041162625.1 of Bacteroidota bacterium. Classification (GTDB taxonomy): domain Bacteria; phylum Bacteroidota; class Bacteroidia; order Chitinophagales; family Chitinophagaceae; genus Pollutibacter. The sequence goes on from JBEASE010000095.1 coordinate 13,565, forward strand.
CAGTAAACCTTTAACCGTTAACTTTTAACTGTCAACTGATTTAAAATAACATTATGAAAAAACTATTCTTCTTATTGGTTGCTAGCTTTTTCGCATTGCAGCTTCAAGCACAACGCTATGCAGTTATTGATACGCGTTATATTCTGAACAAACTTCCTGAATATGAGGATGCACAGAAAAAATTGGATGCGTTCAGTGTTCAATGGCAAAAGGAAATTGATGAAAAGCAAGTGGTGTTAGATCAATTGTACAGAAATTTTGAAGCTGAGCGAGTGATGTTAAGTGATGAGCTGCTTAAAAAGCGTGAAGATGATTTATTTAACAAGGAGAAGGAACTCAGGGACTTGCAGAAGAAAAGATTTGGTTTTGAAGGCGACTTGTTCAAAAAAAGACAGGAGTTGGTGAAGCCCATCCAGGACAAGGTATACAATGCCGTTCAGAAGATTGCCGTTGCAAGGCAATATGATTTGGTACTGGATAAAAGTGAGGGAATAACCATTATCTTTGCCGACCCCAAGCTTGACAGAAGTGATGATGTTTTGAAAGAACTATTGGGCAAATAAAAAAAAGCATATTTTCGAAAACAAATAAACAAAAGAAATGAAACAAGCCTTAACTCTTGGATTGGTAATCATCGCACTTTGTGCTTTCAATCCATTCCTTTATGCACAAAACAAGACTGGATATGTGAGCATTGATGAAGTAGTTCAATTGATGCCAGAATATAAAAAAGCAACTGGTGACATGTCTCAGTACGATAGTACTTTGCAAATTGAATATGCGGAGACCCTAAAAGAATTGAACCGTCAGGATAGTCTGTTTAAAATGGATTCAACTAAAATGTCTCCTGCTGCAAAAAATGCAAAGAAGGAATTGATGAAAAAATTGTTGGTTGAATTGCAAGGTTTCGAGCAAGGCTATCAGCAAAAAATGCAGCAAAAGCAAGAAGAGTTGATGGCTCCAATTGCTCAAAAAGCAAATCAATTGATTGAAGAAGTTGCTAAAGCTAATGGTTATATCTATGTATTTAGAAAGGAGGCATTGCTTGTACAACCAGCAGCAGACGACATATTGCCGTTAATTAAAAAGAAGATTGAAGGGGGGACGCCAAAACCACCTGCTAAATAAATAAAGGGGGACCGAAACAATTGTTTCGGTCTTTTTTTGCCAATTATGAAAAAAGCTCCAATTGGTGTTTTTGATTCAGGTCTTGGGGGCTTGACGGTTTTGAAAGAAATTGTCAAGTTGATGCCCAATTATGATTACCTCTATTTGGGAGATAGTGCAAGAGCTCCCTATGGCACTAAGGATTTTGATACTGTTTATAAGTATACCCTTGAGGCAGTAAAATGGTTGTTTCAGCATGGTTGTCCACTTGTTATTCTTGCCTGTAATACAGCCTCGGCAAAAGCATTGAGAAACATTCAGCAAAAGGATCTCGCATCTATAGCGCCAGAGAATCGTGTGTTGGGGGTAATTAGACCTACCACTGAGGTGATTGGCGATTATACTGAATCAAATCATATTGGTATTTTAGGCACTCAGGGTACGGTAGATTCAGGATCTTATCTGATTGAAATTGGAAAATCATTTCCTGATGTACATGTCCACCAGCAGGCTTGTCCAGCTTGGGTTCCTTTGGTCGAATCAGGAAATTATCTAAACCAAGAGGTTGCAGACCCCATCATCTTGGATTGCCTAACACAGCTAGGTGAGCAATCGCCAAAGATTGACACTATCCTTTTGGCATGTACACATTACCCATTGCTGTATCCACGAATTCGTTATATGTTGCCCAACCATATTCAAGTGGTTACTCAGGGAGAAATTGTTGCTGAAAGCCTGGTGAGTTATTTAAAAAGGCATCCAGAGATGGATCATAGGTTATCGAAGGAACAAAGCATTAGCTTTTACTCGACTGGTGATCTTGAAACTTTCAGTAAGGGGGCAACCATATTCTGGGGCACAGAGATAGTTGCCAAAGCTGCATATTGAGGGCTAGAACTGTTGGTTTTAAACCAGTTAGATTTGTTTTCCGCTTTATTTTATTTTTTCCCCAATAACTGTTAACTTTGCCGTCCTTTCACAAGAACACGGGTGTGGTGACCTGTGATCAATTGAACAGTAACGACCGCTTCTCCCGGTCATTGTTTCAACAACAAAAGGAATAAAAAAATTATGAAACGTACATTTCAACCCCACCGCAGACGCAGAAAATCCGTACATGGATTCAGAAAGCGTATGGAATCAGCTAATGGTCGTGCCGTTCTTGCTAGTAGAAGAAAGAAAGGACGCAAAAAACTTAGCGTATCTTCCGAAAGCAGATTAAAATAATCAGGTCCGCCTGTTATTGGACATAACTATAGCTCTGGATCTTTTCCGGGGCTATTTTTGTTATAGCTAATTGGTCAACATTTGAACGTATTTTAGTTGTCTAAAAGTTTTCATTCTTGTCAGCACCTCGTCAATCTTTGTCAAAAACAGATCGCCTCAAAAGTCACAAGAGGATAAGACTTCTATTTGCTGAGGGGCAAAAAATGAAGGTTCAATCGCTATTGGTATATTTCCAAATCCACCCTAAAGTCATTAGTGCAGCTGAAATGGTTCATCTGCAAATGGGTGTTTCAGTTGGTGCACGTTATTTTAAAAAGGCGGTGGATCGTAATCTCATCAAACGCAGAATCAAAGAGGCATACCGTCTGAATAACATACAAGTAAAAGAAAATTTAAAGGAGCACAACTTGGTTATGGATATTTTTTTTGTGTACACTGCTTCTGAAATCTTATTGTACAAACAAATTGAAGCATGCATGCAAAAAGCTCTGCAACAATTGACAGATAAAATCAATCATTTTTATAATTCAGCAGCTGAATAATTGCTTGTTTATGAACCACGAGAATTATATGAAGTTGGCGTTAAAAGAGGCAGAGAAGGCTTTTGCAGAAGATGAAGTACCTGTAGGAGCGATTGTGGTGATGAACAATAAAATCATTTCAAGGGGCTACAATATGGTTGAAAAATTAAACGATCCAACAGCACATGCTGAAGCTGTTGGTATTACGGAATAAGTAACGGTCACCGGCGAAGAAGTTGTATTTGTTAAAACGTCTGAGATCGATGCACCAGATCCACCTGCTGTGGTTTCACCAGTTACACTTCCGTTCGCCACAGTGGACCATGCGAATGTCGTTCCTGCAACATTACTGGATAAAGCTACACCTGTTGCATTTCCTGAACAGATTGTCTGTGGATTTGGTGTAGCCGTGACAACCGGTGTTGGATTTACCGTTACCGGAACATTCACTGCTACTGCAGGACATCCGGCAGCACTTGCGTTGACTGTATAGGTCAGGTT